>NZ_KB891586.1:0-300000 GCF_000373485.1 Dasania marina DSM 21967 | reverse complement strand
AAGCAGAGCGTGCGCAAGTGGTTGAAGAATACCAGGGCCGCATAGGCGAGCTGGTGAGCGGTACCGTTAAGAAAGTGACCCGCGATAATATTATTGTTGATTTAGGTAACAATGCCGAAGGCTTATTACCTAGAGAAGAGCTGGTAGGCCGTGAAGTTTTCCGCATGGGTGAAAGGGCGCGCGCCATTTTACAAGATGTGCGTCCAGAAGCACGTGGTCCACAGTTATTCTTAAGCCGTGCCTGCCCAGAAATGATCATAGAGCTATTCAAAATTGAAGTGCCTGAAATTTCTGAACAGGTTATTGAGATACGTTCGGCGGCACGCGATGCCGGTTCACGAGCAAAGATCACCGTTAAAACTAACGATGGTCGCATTGATCCAGTGGGTGCTTGTGTAGGTATGCGTGGTTCGCGTGTGCAGGCGGTATCTGGCGAGCTGGGTAATGAGCGTGTCGATATTATTTTGTGGGACGACAATCCTGCGCAATTAGTTATCAACGCCATGTCACCTGCCGAAGTAGAGTCTATTGTTGTGGACGAAGACTCCGGCACTATGGATGTGGCGGTTAATGAAGAAAACTTGGCTATGGCCATAGGTCGCGGCGGCCAAAATGTGCGCCTGGCCAGTGAGCTAACCGGTTGGACGATTAATGTAATGAGCGTTGAAGATGCTGCTGAAAAGCATCAAAAGGAATCAGGCGCCATTATGGAGCAGTTTATGGCTGCTTTAGATATAGAAGAAGATGTGGCTGAAGTGTTGGTGGAAGAAGGTTTCACTACCTTGGAAGAAGTTGCTTATGTTCCGTTAGAGGAAATGACTGCCATTGAAGGCTTTGATGAAGATATAGCCGAAGAGCTGCGTGCTAGAGCAAAAGATGCGCTACTAACACAGGCTATCGCCAGCGAAGAGCAGTTGGGTAAAGTCGACCCAGCTGAAGATTTGCTGACTATGGACGGCATGGATAAGCATTTAGCTTTCGTGTTGGCCAGTAAAGGTATAGTCACCATGGAAGACCTTGCTGAGCAAGGTGTAGAAGATATACTCGATATTGAAGGTATGGATGCGCAGCGTGCAGGCGAATTAATTATGACTGCTCGCGCCCCATGGTTTGCTGAAACTGACGATCAATAAGCGTACATCAGTAATAACAAGTAGCAATACACAGGAGAATACTGAATGGCTGAAGTAACTGTAAGCCAACTAGCTGAAGTAGTTGGCGCGCCAGTTGACCGTTTATTGGGTCAAATGAAGCAGGCGGGCCTTACGCATACACAGGCTGAACAAATTGTATCGGATGATGATAAGCAAACATTGCTGGCTTTTTTAAAGAGCAGCCATGGTGAAGCGGCGGATGCGCCTAAGAAAATCACCTTAAAACGTAAAACCATCAGCACCTTGAAAACCAGTTCTAGCCAAGGTAAAAAAACGGTTAGCGTAGAAGTGCGTAAAAAGCGCACTTATATTAAGCGTGATCCGCAAGAGTTGGCAGCTGAGGAGCTGGCGAACAATGAGCTAAGCGAAAAAACAGAACAAGAGCTAGCGGCTGAAAAAGCGGCGCTAGAACTTGCGGAAAAAGCGGCGGCAGAGGCCAAGGCTTTGGCCGAAAAAGAGGCTCAGGCTGCGCAAGAGGCAACGCTGGACAAGTCGCAAATGGATCCTGAAGTGTTGCGTCAGATGGCTGCAACCAAGCGTCAGGAACAAGATGTCAAAGATCGCGAGTTACAAGAGGCGGCACTAGCCGCTAAACGTGCAGAAGAGGTACGTCTAGCAGCGGTAGATAGCAACAAAAAAACCGACGACAAAAAAGCTAAGCCTGCTCGCATGCATGCTGAGCCCGATGCCGAAGCTAGCGCTGAAGCCCGAGCTGGCAAGAAGAAAGGCCCTAAAGTTAAAGAGCTGGCGATCAAAAAACGCGGTAAAAACCGTGGCCATAACATCCGTAATATCGATATGGATGAAGGTAATATGCGCGGTCGCCGCAAGCAAAAAATCTTAAAATTGCCAGAAGGTGCGAAGCAGCATGGTTTCTCGGCCCCTACCGAGAAAAAAGCTATCGAAGTTGCAATCCCTGAAGCGCTATTAGTCTCTGAGCTTGCTCAGAAAATGAATGTCAAAGCCTCTGCGGTTATTAAAATTCTGATGGGTATGGGTGTGATGGCTACCATCAATCAAAGCCTAGACCAAGAGTCTGCGCAGTTAGTGGTTGAAGAGCTTGGGCATGTTGCCAAGTTAGTTAGCGGTGATGAAGTTGAAGAAGCGCTGGAAACAGAACTAGGTCAGCAAGAAGGTACTATGATGCCTCGTGCGCCAGTGGTTACTGTTATGGGTCACGTAGATCACGGTAAAACATCATTGCTAGACTATATACGCAAAACAGTTGTAGCCGGTGGTGAGGCGGGTGGTATTACCCAGCATATTGGTGCCTATCATGTAGAAACCGATCACGGCATGATTTCATTTTTGGATACCCCTGGGCATGCGGCGTTTACCGCCATGCGCGCACGTGGTGCCAAGAGTACTGATATAGTGATTTTGGTGGTTGCTGCCGATGACGGTGTGATGCCACAAACCGAAGAGGCGATTAAGCACGCCCGTGCTGCAGGCGTACCTATTATTGTCGCCGTGAACAAAATGGATAAAGAGGGTGCCGATTTAGATCGTGTTAAAAATGAATTGGCAGCTAAAGACGTTATCCCGGAAGACTGGGGCGGCGATGTGCAGTTTGTTCCCGTATCAGCGCACAGCGGTGACGGCATAGATGCTCTATTAGAAGCGATCTTATTACAGGCCGAACTGTTAGAGCTGCAGGCAGCTACCGACATTCCAGGTAGCGGTATCGTTATAGAGTCGCGCTTAGATAAAGGGCGTGGTTCAGTGGCTTCTGTGTTGGTGCAGGCTGGTACTTTACGCCAAGGCGATATCGTCTTAGCAGGCCATCACTATGGCCGTGTACGTGCCATGAATGATGAAAATGGTAACCCCATTAAAGAAGCTGGCCCTTCTATTCCTGTAGAGATTTTAGGCTTAGACGGCACACCCGATGCGGGTGATAGCTTTATGGTGCTGGAGAGTGAGAAGAAGGCGCGTGAAGTTACCTTGTTCCGTCAAACCAAAGACCGTGAGGACAAGCTTAAGCGTCAGCAAGCAGCTAAGTTGGAAAACATGTTTGCCAACATGGGTGCTGACGAAGTACGTACCTTAAACGTCGTGTTGAAAGCAGATGTGCGTGGTTCGCTAGAGGCTATACAGTCATCATTGATGGAAATAGGTAATGATGAAGTTAAGGTGAATATTATCAGTGGCGGTGTCGGTGGTATTACTGAAACCGATGCTAGCTTGGCAGCAACCTCGGGTGCAGTGGTGTTTGGTTTTAACGTACGCGCCGATAATAAAGCCCGTCTATTGGTAGAAAGCGAAGGTCTAGATCTGCGCTACTACAGCATTATTTACGACTTGTTAGATGATGTTAAGCAGGCTTTGTCTGGCATGCTTAGTCCAGAGATGCGCGAAGAAATTAACGGCACCGCGGAAGTTCGCGATGTATTTACCTCGCCTAAGTTCGGTCAAATTGCCGGCTGTATGGTTATTGAAGGTACGCTGGTACGTAGTAATCCTATACGCGTTTTACGCGAGGATGTGGTTATTTACGAAGGTGAGTTAGAGTCGCTGCGCCGCTTTAAAGATGACGTCAATGAAGTACGTAACGGCGTGGAGTGTGGCATAGGTGTTAAAAACTATACCGATGTTAAGCCTGGCGATAAGATAGAGGTTTACGAAGTTAAAGAGTACGCTCGTACCCTATAATTTCTACCTTGCTGTCCCCGTGTTAACGGGGCCTTAATCGATGATTGTCATGCCTGTTTCGGGCATGGCAATTTTTTATTTTTAGGGGTTATTTTTTTGCCCCGTAAATGTTTTAGGTGGTGGCTGATATGGCCAAAGAATATAGCCGTACCCAACGGGTGGGTGATTTTATTAAACGCGAGCTTTCCGGGCTCATACAATTTCAAGTTCGCGATCCGCGGGTAGGCATGGTCAGTGTGACTGATGTTGAAGTAAGCCGCGACATGAGCCATGCGAAAGTGTATGTGACCGTGCTGGGTAAGGAAACCGAGCAAGAGGCGGAGGAGTCTATAGAGGCTCTTAATAAGGCAGCAGGTTTTTTGCGCACGCAAATCGCTAAGGCTAGCAATGCCCGTACCACGCCGAAAATGCGCTTTTATTTTGATGCCAGTGTGGTAAATGGCCAGTATCTTTCTAATCTTATCGAAAAAGCGGTGTCTGAAGACCGGCAGCACGATGATTATGATAAAGCCGATGATGATAGCGAGGCCTGATTTTGGCTAAGCGACGTCGAGGTAGGCCGGTACACGGCATCTTAGTGTTAGATAAGCCCATAGATAAAAGTTCTAATTGGGCGCTACAGGTGGCCAAAGCGATTTATAACGCGCAAAAGGCCGGCCATACCGGTAGCTTGGACCCGCTAGCTACCGGCGTATTACCGCTGTGTTTTGGCGAGGCCACCAAGTTTTCACAATACCTACTCAACGCCAACAAGGCTTATCGCAGCACCTTTACCTTGGGTGTCACCACTGCCTCGGGGGATGCCGAAGGTAAGGTGTTAACGGCCGAGCCGGCGGAGCATATTAGCGAGCAGCAAGTGCTAGCTATGCTGGACCAATTCCGGGGTAGCATAGAGCAAGTGCCCTCCATGTATTCGGCTCTTAAGCATGAAGGCCAGCCGTTGTATAAATTGGCCCGTAAAGGGTTGGAGGTGGAGCGCAAAAGCCGCCGGGTAGAGATTTTCACTCTGGAGCTAGAAGCGTATAGGGCGGGCGAGTACCCTGAGATTGATGTTTATATAGAATGCAGCAAAGGTACCTATGTACGTTCTATAGCGGAAGATTTGGGGGCAGCATTAGGTTGTGGTGCTCACGTCTCCATGCTCAACCGCACCGGTGCTGGCCCTTTTGTGGCGTCGCAGAGTGTTAGCCTGGCTGAATTACAGGTATTGCGTGATAGAGAGGCTTTTGACGAGCTGGATGCCTTGTTACAGCCGGTAGACCAAGCCTTGGGTCATCTGCCTGCGGTGACCCTAAGCGAGGCCGCGGTGGATTATATCAAGCAGGGTCAGCCGGTGATGGTGCCTAAGGCGCCTAGCGATAGCGAATTTAAGCTCTATAGTGAGCAGGGCAGCTTTTTAGGCATAGGCGAATTAAATGACGATGGATTAGTAAAACCACGTCGATTAATAGCGACAAACTGATCCAAAATAGGGTAAAATTCCGCGCTTATTATGCGCAAGCAGCCTATGGCTGTGTAAAGAGCATGATTAACCTGACTGTAGATATGCGCGGTCAGGCTAAATTTCAGAGGTAAATGGGGCTTAGGTCGTGTTTACGGGGCATATCATTCAATGAATTAAGGAATTAAAAATGGCATTATCTGCTAGCGAAAAAGCAGCTGTTGTAACTGAATACCAAACAGCTGAAGGCGATACCGGTTCACCAGAAGTACAAGTAGCATTGTTAACGACAAATATTTTAAAGTTACAAGGCCACTTTGGTGACCACAAGCATGATCACCACTCACGTCGTGGTTTGATTCGCATGGTAAACCAGCGTCGTAAATTACTGGATTACCTAAAAGGCAAAAACGTTGAACGTTACGCCGACTTGATTAAGCGCTTAGGTCTACGTCGTTAAGACCTAATAAAAACCCCAGCTAAACGGTTGGGGTTTTTGCATTTTATAGTCGTTTAAACAAGGGCTATAAAAATTAAGTAAATAGATGAATAAACAGAACTTACATTAGCCCCAGAAGGGAGGATTTCAATTGGTGAATCCAGTAACAAAGACATTTCAATTCGGTAATCATACCGTAACATTAGAAACCGGCCGTATTGCCCGTCAAGCGACAGGTGCAGTATTGGCGACTATGGGTGACGTAAAAGTACTGTGTACTGTTGTTGCTGCTAAGTCGGCAAAACCAGGCCAAGACTTTTTTCCATTAGGTGTGCATTACACTGAAAAAGCCTACGCGGTGGGTAAAATTCCCGGTGGATTTTTCAAGCGCGAAGCTCGCCCCTCAGAAAAAGAAACATTAACCTCGCGTTTAATCGACCGTCCTATACGTCCATTATTTCCAGAAGGTTTTAAAAACGAAGTACAGGTTATGTGTACGGTAATGTCTGCGGATAAAAATACCGATCCCGATATTATTGCCTTAATTGGTACTTCAGCTGCGTTGGCTATTTCTGGTGTGCCTTTCAATGGCCCAGTGGGTGCAGCACGCGTTGGCTTTACTGCAGAAGAGGGTTATATCTTAAACCCAGGTTATGACAAGCTAGCTGAAAGTGCGCTAGATATGGTTGTGGCCGGTACCTCTGAAGCGGTATTAATGGTTGAGTCAGAAGCGCAAGAGTTGACTGAAGATCAAATGCTAGGTGCGGTTTTATTCGCCCACCAAGAAATGCAAACAGTTATCAAGGTGATTGCTGAGCTAGCGGCTGAAGTTGGCAAGCCACGCTGGGAAGCCGAAGCTGAAGCTGAAAACACTGCGCTATTAGCAGCTGTTGCTAACGGTTTCAAACAAGGCATAGGCGATGCGTACCGCATTACTGATAAAGCGGATCGCTATGCTAGCCTAGGTGCTTTAAAAGCGCAGTTGATTGCGCAATTGGCTACCGGTGATGATGCCCAGTATTCAGCGGAAGACGTATTAGACGTGTTCAAAAAGCTTGAAAAATCTACTGTACGTCAGCGCATCCTAAACGGCGAAGCCCGTATTGATGGCCGTGATAACAGTACAGTTCGTGGTATCAATGTTGAAGTAGGTATATTGCCAAAAACGCACGGCTCAGCACTGTTTACTCGTGGTGAAACGCAAGCGATTGGTGTAACTACTTTAGGTACTACCCGTGACGCACAGTTAATTGACGCCTTAGAAGGTAAGCGTGAAGATAACTTCATGTTGCACTACAACTTCCCTCCTTACTCAGTAGGTGAGTGTGGTCGTGCTGGCTTCACTAGCCGTCGTGAGATAGGCCATGGCCGTTTAGCGCGTCGTGGTGTTGCTGCGGTATTACCTAAGCCTGAAGATTTCCCATACACCATTCGTGTAGTATCAGAAATTACTGAATCTAACGGCTCTAGCTCTATGGCTTCTGCCTGTGTGGCCAGCTTGTCGATGATGGAAGCGGGCGTGCCTCTTAAGGCACCGGTTGCCGGTATCGCCATGGGTTTGGTTAAAGAAGGCGAGCGTTTCGCTGTTTTGACCGATATCTTGGGTGACGAAGATCACTTGGGCGACATGGACTTTAAAGTAGCCGGTACTGCCGATGGTATTACTGCACTGCAAATGGACATTAAGATTGAAGGTATAAACGAGCAAATTATGGAAATTGCTTTACAGCAAGCCATGACTGCGCGTTTGCACATCTTAGGTCAAATGAACCAAGTGCTAAGCACGTCTCGCACTGAGGTGTCTGAAAATGCACCTTCTATGGCAACTTTGAAAGTTGACACTGATAAGATTCGCGACGTAATCGGTAAAGGCGGTGCAACTATCCGTTCTATCACCGAAGAGACTGGCGCCAGCGTTGATATAGACGACGATGGTACAGTTCGTATCTACGGTACTGATGCAACTTCGCGTGACGCGGCGGTAGCTAAAGTATTAGAAATCACGGCTGAAGCGGAAATCGGTGCTGTTTACACAGGTACTGTAGCGCGCATTGTTGATTTTGGTGCTTTCGTTAACATCTTGCCAGGCAAAGACGGCTTAGTGCATATCTCACAAATCTCATCTGAGCGCGTAGAGAATGTTACTGACTACTTAAAAGAAGGCCAAGAGATCAAAGTTAAAGTATTAGACGTTGATCAGCGCGGTCGTATTAAGTTGTCTATAAAAGAGTTAGAAGAAAAAACTGAAGAAGCTTCAGAAGACTAGAGTCGCTAGACTCTAGTCTTTAGTCGCTAGTAAAAAGGCCAGCTCCTGTAAGGGGGCTGGCCTTTTTTGTTGGTTTGAAAGTTGCTAGTTCCTAGTCTCTAGTTCTTAGTCGCTAGAAAAAAACAATTAGTTGACAGCAGGTGGTTTGCTGACAGAATTCTAGAGACTAGAGACTAGAGACTAGAGACTAGAGACTAGAGACTAGAGACTAGAGACTAGAGACTAGAGACTAGAGACTAGAGACTAGAGACTAGAGACTGTAACCATGCCATCTTCTATGGTGTAGGATATAGTTTGTAACTGCTCCCCTAAGCAGGGGCCGGCTACACACTGGCCGTCCTCTATAATAAACAGGGCGCCGTGGGTGCTACACTGGATTAGGGTGTTATCTATATCTAAAAACTGGTCTTCCTGCCAGTTTAGCTCTACGCCCAGATGCGGGCAGCTATTTTTATAGATAAACAGTTGGCCGTCTTTCTTCACCGCAAACAGGCTGTGGTCGTTGTATTCAAAGCCCTTAGAACTATCTTCGGGTATATCGTCTATGTGACAAAGCTTGATCATATATTAGGTGGTGGCTAAACGCTTCTCCGCTTCTTCAACCAGCTGTTGTTTAAGGCTGGGTGCTAAATCGTTCCAATGGGTATCCATTAATGCGCCTTGCAGAGCATATAAAAATACCTTGGATACTTTAATTTCGCGTTGTTTGATTTGGGTGTAGGCTGCAACAGGGCCGATGTTTTTTAGATCTTCATAGCTGTTAATGCCTATGGCTTTGAGCCAGTTTATTGAGGTGTTGCCTAGATTTTTCAACTCTAGTAAATCATTTTGCATAAGGACTGCTCTATTATCTTTGTTATTATATTCTAATTTTATAATACAGATAGGCGGATATATCAATAAACACACACATATTGCTGAAAATTTTATAAATACTATGACGGAAATAGCTAGCTTACTGGGTCAAAGTGACCAGAATATAGATTACGATACCGCTGAGGCGCCTATGCATAAAGGTGTTATCACGGCGTTTACCCGCTTGCAGGACAGGGCCAAGGCTGCGGGCTTTGATTTGGCGGTGGCTAGTGCTTATAGAAGCCATGAGCGCCAGCTGACGATATGGAATGCCAAGCTGAGTGGTAATAGGCCGGTGTACGATAGCCATAATCAACTTTTAAGTTTGCAGGGTCTGAGTGCCTGGCAACAGTTAGAGGCGGTGCTGCGCTGGTCGGCCTTGCCAGGGGCTTCTAGGCACCACTGGGGCACCGATATAGATGTTTATGATAGGGCAGCCATAGAGCCGGGTTATCAGCTGCAGTTGTCTTTGGCTGAAGTGAGTGTTGGAGGCCCCTTTTATGCCTTGCACCAATGGCTGGATGAGCTATTGGTGGCCGAACCTGAACTGGGTTTTTTCCGGCCCTATAATCATGATCGTGGCGGGGTTGCGCCCGAACGTTGGCACTTAAGCTATGGGCCTATTGCGGCGCATTATCAAAAAGCGTTAAGCCTAGAGGCGATTCGGCTATGCTGCGAGAGCTGCGATATGTTGCTAAAAGAAACCGTGCTAGATAATTTGCCATTGATTAAGTCTCGCTATATTGATGTGCCGGTAGACTGTTATCCTGAGTCTTGCCAGTTTATTTTTAAGTAAATTTTTCTTATATTTTTTTATTGTGAACTTAATCTCTTGTAAAGCTATAGATGTTTTCTATACATTAGCGAAGTTTGTAAAACGTTGAGTTGAAACTCAGCTTAAATAATAAATACGTCACGGATGCGGCATTTCTCTCTGCACTAGGTAGAGTAAAGAGGTTATTTTGAGTGTAAAGTTAATAGATAATGAGGCCTTTTATGGCTATCGTGTACGACGAACGATTAATGGTGCTTTATTTCAGGAATACTATTCCTTAAAAAGCGAAGGTATGCGCCTAGAAGGTAGGCATAAGAGGCGGGTTGAACAAGATGCTTTTGATAGGGATAAGGAGCTTGCTGAACTACAACAAAAAACCAAGCAGCAATTAAAGGCGGATCGTTGTTTTAATGCCGATGGCACTATCAAGGGTATTAGCTATTTATTAAAAACCGAAAAAAGCGGCACCATTACGCCTATCTTCCAGGTGGGTATATCGTCGGAAATTAAGCAGAAAATAGTCTGCACCAGTTTTTCCGTTAATGCTCATGGTGAGCAGGAGGCTTGGAAAAAAGCAATTGATACCTATTCCAAGCATAAGGCGATACGCAAAAACACCAAGCTCTATCAAAAATTGCTTATCAGTAAACCTAAAACGGCCTAATGTTAATTGTATTAATAGTAGACATAAAAAAACCAGGCAGTGCCTGGTTTTTTTATGTCTACGTTATGTCTTATGTCTAGGCATTATCATAAGCGGCTTTGGCTTTGATGATCTCAGCTTTAGCGGCAGCGGCGTTATCCCAACCCTCTATTTTTACCCACTTGCCGACTTCTAGGTCTTTGTAGTTTTCAAAGAAATGTTCGATTTGTTTAATGAGCAATTCGGGTAAATCGGCTATCTCTTGTACATCTTTATAGAGTGTAGAGAGTTTGTCGTGTGGTACCGCTAGTAGTTTGGCGTCTTGGCCTGCTTCATCGCTCATGTTTAAAATGCCTATAGGGCGCGAGCGTATTACTGAGCCAGGGGCGACGGGGTAGGGGGTAACCACTAATACATCTAATGCGTCGCCATCTTCTGATAAAGTTTCAGGGATGTAGCCATAGTTGGCAGGATAAAACATAGGTGTAGCCATAAAGCGGTCAACCAATAAGCAATCCATATCTTTGTCGATCTCATACTTAATGGGGGCGTGGTTGGCTGGAATCTCTATAGCGACATAGATATCATTGGGTAGGTCTTTACCTGCTGGGATTTTGTTGTAGCTCATGGTTGCTGCATTCCAATTAGGGTTAATGGTTTAACAATTAGTGCCGTTAATAGGGGCTTAGCCGAGAAGCTAATACGTAGTGGCCTAAAAAATTGATCTGCGATTATAAACTGAGCGGCGCTGAATACCAATGCTTGAATCAGAAGCTTATGCTAACCTAGCGGCTTAGATCTGTGGGTGATAACAATAATATAGGGTTTATTATGACGGATTCAGATAAAAGACGAGACCTACGTACCAAGTTTCGTGCTGAGGTAAAAGTGACACACCCAGAGGTGGGGGAGGTAGCAACCCACACCAGTGATATTTCTGAGTCTGGGGCATTTATACTTTCCGAAGGTAATCCCATGCCCGCCATAGGCGAGATAGTCAATGTGCAGGTGCAAGGTATGGGGGATGGCGACGCCCCAGTGGTGAAAATGCGTATCGCTCGCTGCGATAAAGATGGCATAGGTTTAGAGTATGTCGACAGTGATGGCTAAGCACTGCCTTAGTGCTGGGTTTCAGCAAACTGCAATGATACTATCCGCGCAATAAAAATCATTTAAGGACAGAAATGCATATCCATATTTTGGGTATCTGCGGCACCTTTATGGGCGGCTTAGCCATTTTGGCCCGCCAGCTAGGCCATACCGTTTCTGGCTCAGATGCCAATGTTTACCCGCCCATGAGTACCCAACTGCAAGAGCAGGGTATTAGCTTAACCGAGGGCTACGATCCGGCCCAGTTAGATCCCGCCCCCGATTTGGTGGTGGTGGGTAATGCCATGTCCAGAGGTAACCCCGCGATAGAATACATGCTGGCGCAGGGGCTTAAATACACGTCTGGCCCGCAGTGGTTATCCGAACATTTATTACAAGATCGTTGGGTGTTGGCCTGTGCCGGAACCCATGGCAAAACCAGTACCGCCAGTATGCTGGCGTGGATTTTAGACTACGCCAAGATGAGCCCCGGGTATTTAATTGGTGGCGTACCTGCTGATTTTGGCGTGTCGGCGCGTTTAGGGGAGTCGCCTTTTTTTGTTATAGAGGCTGATGAATACGACTGTGCCTTTTTTGATAAGCGTTCTAAATTTATTCATTACCGGCCGCGCACGGCGGTGCTGAACAATTTAGAGTTTGATCACGCCGATATCTTCGATGACCTAGCCGCTATACAAAAACAATTTCATCATCTCATCCGCACCATAGCCAGTAATGGCCAGGTGATACTGCCGGCGCATACCGAGAGCTTGGAAGCGGTATTAAAGCAGGGTCTATGGTCAGAGCGGGTCTATACCTCAGCGACCTCGACGGGTAAGGCTTTAGATAAAGGTTGGTCGGCTTCACTGCAACAGCCTGACGGCAGCGTGTTTAATGTGCTGTTGGATAACGAATTGGCGGCGACTGTTAATTGGGCGCACAGCGGCCAACATAATGTTGCCAACGCTTTATCGGCGATGGCGGCTGCTAGGCATGTAGGCGTTAGCCCCGACATAGCCGCGCAAGCGCTTAGCCGGTTTCAGGGTGTGAAACGGCGTATGGAATTATTAGCCGAGGTTAACGGGATTGCCGTTTACGATGACTTTGCGCATCACCCCACCGCAATTGCTACGACTTTAGCGGGATTGCGCGCCAAGGTGGGCCAGCAAAAAATCACCGCCATCATAGAGCCACGCTCAAATACTATGCGTATGGGTGCGCATTTAGCCAAATTAGCCAATGCCACCCAGCAGGCCGACCGTGTTATTTGGTATCAGCCTCCGGGCTTAGACTGGAGCCTTGAGTCGGTAGTAGCAGCCAGTCAGGGTAGGGCCAGCGTGAATCAAAATATAGATCATATTATTACTGAGGTCGTTAATAGCGTGCAGCCTGGTGAGCAAATTGTGATTATGAGCAATGGTGGCTTTGCTGGCATACATCAAAAATTAGTCAGCGCTTTACAGCAATAAAATAACTTCTATGGTTTTTTAAGGATAGTGACAGGCATGCAACAGCGTCTATTTTCGGTTTATCAACGGCTAATACTACAGCGGCCTTTAGTCACACTGTTAGTTACCTTGGCGGTGCTGCTGTGGTTTTGCAGCCACATACCCAATTTTAAATTGGATGCCTCAGCCGACTCGCTGGTATTAGAAGGTGATAAAGATTTAGAGTTTTTTCGGGAAGTTAATAAACGCTATGGTGCCGATGACTATTTAGTCGTCACCTATACGCCCGAGCAGGATTTATTATCCGATGCGGTATTGGCGCAATTGGATGCACTGCAAAAGGATTTAGCGAATCTGGCCAAGATTACCTCCGTGGTTAGCATTTTAGATGTGCCGCTATTGCAAAGTCCGCCGGCCACCTTAGAGGGTATTGCCAACGGTCAAGGCATCATGAACCTGCGCATGCCAGAGTTAGATAGAGAGTTAGCCCGTAAAGAGCTTACCACTAGCCCTATTTATAAAAATCTATTAACCAGTCAGGATAGCAAAACCACAGCCCTGCAAGTCAATATAGAGCGCGATGAGCGTTATTTTACCCTGCTTAATGCGCGGGATGATCTGCGCGTGCTCTCTTACAAGCCGGGCTTTACAGAAGCACAACAGCTGCAATTAGAGCAAGCAGAGCAAACGTTTAGAGACTACGCAGTTATTTTTAATGACCAGCAGGCGCAAATGGTGGCTAACGTGCGGGCAGTGCTGGATCGCTATAGGGGAAATGCGCAATTATTTTTAGGCGGCGTACCTATGATAGCCGTAGACATGATTGCCTTTGTCAAAAGCGACTTGGTGGTCTTTGGCAGCGGCATTATGTTGTTTATTATTTTTATTATGGCGGTTATTTTTAAACGCCCTGGTTGGGTAATCGTGCCTTTGGCGACCTGTTTCGCCACAGTGGTGTTTATGTTGGGGTTGATTACCTGGCTGGATTGGCGCATGACGGTGATCTCATCCAATTTTGTAGCCCTGCTATTAATTATTACTCTATCCATCACCATACATTTAATTGTTCGCTACCGTGAGCTGCTGCATGCCTATCCCGATGACAGCCAGCAGCAGTTAGTCGCAAAAACTACCCAGTTTATGGCTAGGCCCTGTTTGTATACCACACTCACGACCAACGTGGCCTTTGCTTCGCTAGTAGTTAGTGGCATACGGCCTGTGATCGATTTTGGTTGGATGATGACAGTGGGGGTGAGCACCGCCTTGATACTCTCTTTTGTGTTACTACCGGCGATTATGCTGTTAATGAAAAAACCGGTATTAAGCAAGGCTAAAACTGATGAAGACACTCACGATGCAGGCTTGACCTTGTGGTTTGCCAAAATAACCGAGCATCATAAAGCCAAAGTATTACTAGCCTCAATGCTCTTGGCAGGCTTAAGTGCTTGGGGGGTAAGCCAATTAAAAGTGGAAAATCGTTTTATCGATTACTTTAAAAAATCCACTGAAATTTATCAGGGCATGGAGATTATTGATGAGCAATTGGGCGGCACTATTCCGCTAGAGATTATTATTGATGCGGAGGATAGTGGGCCTATATTTGCCGGCACTGAAGATGCTAGTTCACAAGATCAAGCCGAGGCCTTAAGTGATGATGGCTTTGAGGAGAGCTTTGAAGATGATTTTTTTGCCGATGATGTCGGTTTTGGCGGCGACAGTGCTGCTGCCGAGAGTGCCAGCACTTGGTTTACCCGCGCAGGTTTGGCGCGCATAGAGCAGGCGCATGATTATATTGATGGCCTGCCTGAAACCGGCAAGGTCATGTCATTAGCGACCACCGGTAAAATGCTAGAGCTATTGGCACCCGGTTACGATGATATACAGCTGGCATTAATCCAGCAAAAATTACCCGAGGATGTACAAAATTTACTCATTACCCCTTATCTAAGTGAAGAGATAGACCAAGCTAGAATCAGCATACGGGTAAAAGAAACCAGTCGCAGTTTGCAGCGCGATGAATTAATGAAAGAGATAAAGTCGCACCTCGTTAACGAACTGGGTTTTGCCGAGGATAAGGTGCGCCTAAGTGGCATGCTGGTGCTGTATAACAATATGCTGCAAAGCTTGTTTCGCTCGCAAATACTCACTCTGGGTGCGGTGTTTTTGGGTATTATGCTGATGTTTGTGGTGTTGTTTCGCTCTATGACTATGGCGCTGCTGGCCATAGCCCCCAACTTATTAGCGGCTAGCTTAGTTCTAGGCGGCATGGGCCTTATTGGTATACCGCTGGATATTATGACGGTGACTATCGCTGCCATTACCATCGGTATAGGGGTGGATGACACCATCCATTATGTACACCGTTTTAAAGATGAGTTTGCCAAAGATCGCAACTATATGGCCACCATGTATCGCTGTCATGCGTCTACTGGCCAAGCCATGTATTACACCTCGGTGACTATAGTGTTAGGTTTTTCAATATTGGCCTTGTCTAACTTTAAACCCAGTATTTATTTTGGCTTGCTAACGGCCTCGGCCATGTTTGCTGCCTTAATGGGCGCGCTATTACTATTGCCGCAGCTGATTATCACCTTTAAGCCCTTGGGCGCGGAAGCCGAACAAAAACCGTGAATGCGCTAGTCGTGATGGGGGAGGGATAATGGAGTGTCGCTTAGGTTGTGGCGCCTGTTGCATAGCCCCCTCTATCAACACACCTATACCCGGTATGCCTCAGGGCAAACCCGCCGGCGTGCGCTGTATACAGTTGGATGAAAATAATCTCTGTAAGCTGTTTGGCCAGTCACAGCGCCCCGCGCTCTGTGACCAGTTTCAGGCCGATGCCAGCGTATGTGGTGATAACCGCGAACAGGCATTACACTTAATAGCAGTATTAGAGTTAGCGACGCAGTCTTAAACCCAGTAATCGGGGCAGTTTATGGAGAATATTCCATTATTCCCGTTAAAAGCGGTGTTATTCCCACGGGGGCGCATGCCCTTACAAATATTCGAGCCTCGTTATTTAGAGTTGGTAAAGGATAGCCTCAAAACCAATAGTGGCTTTGGGGTGACTTGGTTGCGTCAGGGTTCTGAGGTCAGTGTGGCCAGCCAGCAGCAAGGTACTAAGCTGGCCGATGTGGGCACTTATGCGCAGATAGTGGATTGGCATGCGCTAGATAATGGTCTGTTAGTCGTGGTTATAGAGGGCCAAAAAAAATTCCGTATACAGCGGGCCGAGCAGCGGGTAAATCAACTCTGGCGGGCCGAGGTCACATGGATAGAGCCAGAGCCCATCATACCTATACCCCAGCACAGTGCTGAATTAAAAAACCTATTGGCGCAATTAATAGAGCATCCGCATATAGCCAGTTTGGAGATAGATAGCGACCTTAACGATGTTGAGAGCCTAAGCTGTGTGCTGGCGCAGCTGCTACCGATAGATGAGTCAGTTAAATACTCGTTGTTAACCTCAGATTCACTCACCCGCTTAGAAGGCTTAATGGATTTGTTGGCTGGCATGGAATGATTGCCGCAAGCAGCCCTGCTCATTGCAATATAGTGATTATTTCCTCTAGCTCATCAGGTATAATGGCGCTCAAATTTTGAGTTGGGCTAGTAATAGCCGGATAACACCATAGGTTGAGTTAGCAATGGACGTAAAGTCATACATGGTTGAGTTAGGCCAGCAGGCGCGAGCAGCATCACGCGTGATGGCCGCCGCCGATACCGGACTAAAAAATACCGCTTTGCTGGCCACCGCCAAAGCGCTGGCTAATGCTCGCGATAGCCTGTTAGCCGCCAATGCTATTGATATGGAAAATGGTCGCAGCAATAATTTAGATGCCGCCTTACTAGACAGGCTAGAGCTTAGCTCTGAGCGTATAGACGACATGATAGAAGGCCTACAGCAGGTGGCCTCGTTACGTGACCCCATAGGCGAGATGAGCGAGGTTAGCTATCGCCCATCCGGCATACAAGTAGGCAAAATGCGGGTGCCTTTAGGTGTGATAGGTATTATTTACGAGTCGCGCCCCAATGTAACAGTAGAAGCGGCCAGCCTCTGTATTAAATCGGGCAACGCCACCATTCTGCGCGGTGGTTCTGAAGCAATAGAATCTAACCAAGCCATCGCTAACTGTATTAAGCAGGGCTTAGTCGAGGCCGGTTTACCTGAAACCGCGGTGCAAGTTGTTAGCACCACCGACCGGGCGGCTGTAGGCGAGCTAATTACCATGGCCGAATATGTGGATGTGATAGTGCCCCGTGGTGGCAAAGGTTTAATTGAGCGCGTAGCGCGCGATGCCAAGGTTGCGGTGATCAAGCATTTAGACGGTATCTGCCATGTTTACATCGATAAGGCTGCCGATTTAGACAAGGCTTACAATATCGCCCTTAATTCCAAAACGCACCGCTACGGCACCTGCAATACCATGGAAACGTTATTGGTACACGCGGCCGTAGCCGAGCAAATATTGCCGTTGCTGTCGCAGGGCTACCAGCAGAAAGAAGTGGAGTTGCGCGGCTGCGAAAAAACACGCGCTATATTACCCGAAGCTTTAGTTGCCACTGAGCAAGATTGGAGTAGCGAATACCTAGCGCCTATATTGGCCATCAAAATAGTCGCTAGTTTAGATGAGGCGATAGCGCATATAAATCATTATGGCTCACACCATACCGATTCTATTATTAGCGAAGACTACAGCAGTGGCCGCCGTTTTATGCGTGAAGTGGATTCCAGCTCGGTGATGATTAATGCCTCTACTCGTTTTGCCGATGGCTTTGAATACGGTTTGGGTGCTGAAATAGGCATTTCTACCGATAAAATTCACGCCCGTGGGCCAGTGGGTTTAGAGGGCCTAACCTCGCAAAAGTATGTCGTATTTGGTGATGGCCATATACGTCAATAATGCCTAGCGAGCCGTCTGTTTTGACTAATCCACAAGCTGTGATTGCTTTATTGGGCGGTACTTTCGACCCCATACACCTTGGCCACCTGCGTTCGGCGCAAGAGCTAAAGGAGGTGTTGGCGGCCGATGAGTTGAAATTTATCCCCTGTCATAGGCCGCCACACAGGGCCAGCCCCGGGGTGAGTAGCCAGCAGCGCTTGGCCATGGTAGAGCTGGCTATAGCGGGCTTGGACGGGCTTAGTGTTGATGATCGTGAGCTACAACGCGATCAACTATCCTATACCATCGACACGCTTATAGCGCTGCGCCGCGAATACGGTGAGCAGGTGGTGTTGTGTTGGCTAATGGGCGTGGATGCCTTTAACCACTTGGATAGCTGGCATCGTTGGCAGGAGCTGCTGGACTATGCCCACATTATTGTGATGGCCAGGCCAGAGGCTAGCCTAGTGACGCAAGGGCCTGTGGCAGAGCTGTTAGCGCGGCACAAGGTGGCGTCACCGTCACAATTATTGCAACAAGCTTCAGGGCGGGTGTTACTGCAAACGCTCACCCCTTACCCTATATCAGCTACCGCCATACGGCAGGCGCTGAGCCAGGGCCAGCCGGTAAGTCAGTACTTACCGGATACCGTTTTAGACTATATAGAGCAGCATCAGCTGTACCGCAGCGAGTGAACTTATTCGCCATGCTGCTTATACCCACAACAGGAAAGAACAACCATGAAGTTTACTGCCGAAACCATTAAAGACGCCGCCTTTGAAGCCTTGGATGACCTTAAGGGCAAAGACATCGTCAGCTTGGATGTGCAAGGCCTAACCAACGTTACTGACTATATGCTGGTGTGTACCGGCAGCTCGAGTCGCCACGTAAAATCGTTGGCCGATAATGTTTACCTCGAGCTGAAAAAACAAGGCCTACAAGCGCTAAGCGTAGAAGGCAATAGTGGTTCTGACTGGGTACTTGTCGATTTTGGCGACGTAGTAGTACACGTGATGTTAGAAGAAGCGCGCAACTTTTATGAACTGGAAAAACTCTGGTCTGTGCCGGCTTAATGCGTTTACGGATTATTGCCGTAGGCACCAAAATGCCCAGCTGGGTAGCGCAGGGTGTACATGAATACCAAAAGCGCCTGCCCCCTGAGCTCAAGCTAGAGTTTAAAGAGCTGCCTTTGGGTAAGCGCGGTAAAGGCGCCGATATACAGCGCGCCATACACAGCGAAGGCCAGCATATGCTGGCGGCCATAGGTAAGGGTGATACCGTGGTGGCGTTGGACGTGCTGGGTAAGGCCTGGAGCACCGAACAGCTGGCCGCCGAGCTTAGCGACTGGCAGCAAAGCGGTAGCAACATCAGCTTATTAATAGGTGGGCCCGATGGTTTGGCGCCGGAGTGCCTAGCCTTAGCGCAAAAAAAATGGTCTTTATCGGCCCTCACTATGCCTCACCCCTTGGTACGTATATTATTAGCCGAGCAACTTTATAGGGCGTGGACTATCAATGGTAACCACCCTTATCATCGATAGCTTGGTTTACTCCGTCAATGAACATAACAATAACAACTTGGCTGTAGTGCATGTCACCACGCGTTAGCATCAAAGATCCGTACACCGAGAAGCGTATCTATGCCGCTAGGTTGGTGGTGGTGTTATTGGCAGTGGCGGCGATGTTGTTGCTGCTGGCCGGGCGTTATTTTTCCTTGCAGGTGCTGGATCACGATATCTATCGCACCCAGTCCGACCGCAACCGGGTACAGTTGCAAGCCATCCCTCCTAAGCGTGGGCTAATCTACGATCGCAATGGCGTGCTACTGGCTGAAAACATCCCCAGCTACGAACTTACCGTAGTGAAAGAGCAGGTAGGTGATTTAGCTGAAACCTTAACCACGCTGCAATCCATCATCGAGCTTAACGACGAGCACATAGAGAAGTTTCAGCAGTTGTTGGCTCGCCGCCGGGCTTATCAAGCCATAACCTTAAAAACGCAGCTTAACGAGCAGGAAATTGCCGCCATAGCGGTCAATCGCTATCGTCTACCGGGTGTGGATGTGGATGCGAGGCTGAGCCGTTATTACCCGCAAGGCGAATACTTTGCCCATGTATTGGGTTATGTAGGGCGTATTAATGAGCGCGAGCAGGCGGTGATTGATGAGGTGAATTACAGTGGCAGCCAATATATAGGCAAAATTGGCTTAGAGAAATACTACGAGGAGTTGCTGCATGGCAAGGTGGGCTACCAAAACGTAGAAACCAATGCCCGTGGCCGGGTGCTCAGAGTGTTAGAGCGACAAGACCCTGAGCCCGGTGTCGATATTTACCTGCACCTAGATGCCCATGTGCAACAAGTGGCTCACGATGCCTTAGCGGGTGAACGCGGTGCCGTTGTCGCTATAGACCCGCGCAATGGCGGTATTCTCGCGATGGTAAGTACCCCCAGTTTTGATCCCAATTTATTTGTTAACGGCATTAGCAACAACGATTATGGGCAATTGCGTGACTCCTTAGATCTGCCCTTATTTAACCGCGCTCTGCAAGGGCAGTACCCTCCGGGCTCTACTATTAAACCTATCTTTGGTTTGGCAGGCTTGCACTACAAGGTGATTACCCCCAGCACAAAAGTACGCGATCCCGGTTGGTACCAACTGCCCAATGATGATCGCTTATACCGCGACTGGACCTGGAAAACGCGTAAGCGTGGCCACGGTGAGTATGTGCAGTTGGAGCAGGCGATTACGGAGTCCTGCGATACCTATTTTTGGGATTTGTCCTATCGGTTGGGTATAGATCGCATCCATGATTTTGCTCAGCCCTTTGGTTTAGGCAGTAAGGTGGAGGTCGATAACACCAATGAGCGCGAAGGTTTATTGCCCTCAAGAACCTGGAAGCGGCAAATGAAACGGCTGCCTTGGTTCCCCGGTGAAACTTTAAACGTAGGTATAGGTCAAGGGTACATGTTGGTAACACCCTTGCAATTGGCCTCGGCATTTAGCGCTGTGGCCAATCGTGGCCAAAACTTTGTGCCGCGGCTACTGCGCCAGCAGGGTGATCAGTTACAGGCCGCTGAAGAGAAACCTTATATAGACGTTGAGCCTCAGCACTGGCAGTCGGTGGTGCAGGCGATGGCCCAGGTGATTGACAACATACGCGGTTCAGGCCACAGCATACGTCGCGGCGCCCGTTTTAGTATGGCGGGTAAAACCGGTACCTCGCAGGTAATCGGTATAGCGCAGGGTGAGGAATATGACGCGGATCAAATTTTACGACGGCAGCGCGATCATGCCTTATTTGTAGGCTTCGCGCCCGTTGATAAGCCCAAAATTGTGGTGGCCGTGATTATAGAGAATGGTGAGAAAAGTAGTCTTGCCGCCGCTGTGGTGAGAAAAGTTTTTGATGCCTGGTTAATTGATCAGGGCATGCTCAATAACGCGTCCAGCGATACGGTGAAAATAGAGGTGGCTAATGAGTCATAGCGATTTTGTGCGACAAATGCCTGGCGCTGGCTCCGAGCTGGTACGTCGCAACAGCATTTGGCAGCGCCTACATATAGACCCCACCCTACTGCTGTTATTGTTAGTGTTAACAGCGGCTGGACTGTTTGTTTTATACAGTGCCAGCGGCCAAGATATGAGTGTGATATACAAGCAGGGGCGCTTTTTTATGCTGGCCTATGCGGTGATGTTTATTATTGCCCAGTTTGATGTGGAGCGTATCAAGCGGCTGGCGCCAGCGGCCTATGTGGCCTGTGTGATTTTGCTAATTTTAGTCCCGTTTTTTGGTGTGGGCGCAAAAGGTGCGCAGCGTTGGTTAAGCTTGGGCGGCCTTCGTTTTCAGCCCGCCGAATTAATGAAAGTGGTGCTACCTATGGCAGCGGCTTGGTATTTTTCTAAGCGGGTATTGCCGCCCAGTTTGCGTCATGTACTGATTAGCTTAATCATTGTTGTCGTGCCTACCTTGTTAATCGCAAAACAGCCAGACTTGGGGACCTCTATCTTAATTGCCACCTCGGGTTTATTCGTGTTGTTTTTCGCGGGTATACGTTGGTCCTATATAGCCAGTGCTCTAGGATTATTAGTGATGGCTGCGTATCCGATGTGGCATTTTGTATTACACGACTATCAAAAGCAGCGCATACTCACTATGTTAAATCCCGAAAGCGACAAATTAGGGGCGGGTTGGAATATTATTCAATCCAAAACCGCGATAGGTTCGGGCGGCTTTGATGGCAAGGGTTGGTTGAATGGCACTCAGTCACAATTGGATTTTTTACCGGAAAGTCACACCGATTTTATTATTGCTGTGCTTGCAGAAGAATTAGGCTTAAAAGGCGTGTTGATATTAATAGGCCTATATTTGCTGATTATTGGCCGCGGCTTGTGGATAGGATATAAAGCACAGCACTGTTTTGGCCGTTTATTAGCGGGCAGTATTACCCTGACTTTTTTTGTTTATGTGTTTGTAAATATGGGCATGGTGTCGGGTTTGTTGCCAGTGGTGGGGGTGCCTTTGCCTTTGGTTAGCCAAGGAGGCACCTCGGTAGTGAGCTTGATGGTGGGCTTTGGTTTGTTAATGGCCATCAGTACAGAAAAAAGAATTATCGATCAATAAAATGTTAGTAAAAGTTTAAACCAGTTCCTATCGGCGCAGTGTTGCTGTGTTATGCTGACGCCACGATAGTGACAGTAAGCTCTTAGTGTAGGTGTACTCCGTGGGTAAAAAAATGCGCAAAAAAACCGTTGTTAAAATAGCTATATCGGCCATGGTTTTATGCCTTAGCGCGAGTTTGCAGGCTAATTATAAAAACCATGAACAGGCGCAGGTTTTTGTGCAGCGTATGGTTAGTGAGCACGGTTTTGATAAAGCCTATGTCAATGATCTGTTATCCAAGGCAGAGCGCAAACAATCTATTTTGGATGCGATCTCGCGACCAGCTGAAAAAGTGTTGACCTGGAAAGACTACCGCAAGATTTTTTTAGATGAGAGTCGCATTGCGCAAGGTCGTGAGTTTTTGCAAGAGTACAAAGTACCCCTAGCTAGAGCTGAGCAACAGTTTGGTGTGCCCGCGAATATTATCGCCGCCATCATCGGGGTAGAAACCCGTTACGGCCATCATAAAGGTAAGCACCGAGTATTGGACGCCTTGGCCACCCTAGCTTTTGATTACCCGCCTCGCAGTACGTTTTTTACCTCTGAACTAGAGCAATATTTATTACTGGTTAAAGAGCAGGGCTTTAAAGCTGAAGAGTTAATGGGTTCCTATGCTGGTGCCATGGGCTTTGGCCAATTTATTTCCAGCAGCTACCGCCATTACGCGGTGGATTTTGATGGCGATGACGTTGCCGATATTATTAATAACCCTATCGATGCCATAGGTAGTGTTGCCAATTATTTTAACAAGCATGGTTGGCGAGCGGGCGAGGCGGTGACAGTGACGGCCCGCATCAATGATAAAACTAATCGCGAGTTAGCCAATCAGGCATTAAAGCCCACACTGAGTTTGCAGGATTTAGCAACGGGCGGTTACCAGGCTGATTTTAACGTGGCCGCTAATAGCCTAGCTACGGCGATGATTTTACAGGGCGAGCAGGGTGATGAGGCTTGGATAGGTTTTAAAAACTTTTATGTGATTACCCGTTACAACCACAGCGCATTGTATGCGATGGCCGTATTTCAACTCAGTGAAAGTATTAAGTAATCGTGAACATGAAACGTTTTTTTATTGTGGTGATGGCGATCATGCTATCGGCTTGTACGGTGTTTGAGGCTAAAGACAGCGCACCCCCCATACTGTTAAGCTCCGAGCAGGTCAGCGATGCTGTGCCTAAGCGCGAACCGATTACCACCGCTGGTAATCGCAGCCCTTACAAGGTGTTGGGTAAAACCTATCATCTGCTGCCTGGCGTAAAAGGTTATGTGGAGGAAGGTATAGGCTCTTGGTATGGCACCAAGTTTCACGGCAGAAACACGGCTAATGGCGAGGTGTATAGCCTTTATGAAGCCACTGCAGCCCATAAAACTTTACCTATACCCTGCTTTGCTAAAGTCACCAATGTAGAAAACGGTAAACAGATTATTGTTCGGGTTAACGATAGAGGCCCCTTTCACGGCGACAGAATTATCGACTTGTCTTACGCTGCAGCGATTAAGCTGGGTTATGCCCATAAGGGCACGGCTAGGTTGCGGGTAGAGGCTATAGATCCTATGAGCCTGTCTGGCGAGTCAGCGAGCAAGCGCTATTATTTACAGGCAGGCTCCTTTAAAAGCCTGACTTCAGCACAGAATTTTCGCGATACCTTAACCCGAGAAACCGGCGAGGTGGCCAGTGTTATCACCAGTGAAATCCCCGGCTTTTATCGTGTGCTACTGGGCCCTTTTGTAGATTATGCAAGGGTGGAGCAGCTAGATAGCGAGCTGCGCAGCAAGCAGCTGGCTACACCCAGATTGATTAGCGAGTAGCGCAACACGCTGACTTCCGTTACCATCCTGTTACTCCATTCACCTCACCATTCCTAGTGGGTTTATACATATTATTATGAGATATATTGCGTTTCTTTTTTGCCTTGTTACTTTAGCCAGCCTCAGTATGGCCGGGCCAGCTATTATCCCCGCACCGCCGCAGATTGCCGCTTCAGGTTATTTGTTAATAGACGCTAACAGTGGCAAGGTGATCGTAGAAAACAACGCCGATGAGCGTTTACCGCCAGCCAGCTTAACCAAGCTGATGACCAGCTATGTGCTGTCGTACGATTTAAAAAATAATCCCAATGTTAATAATGATGATCAGGTGTTAATCAGTCAGCGTGCCTGGGCACAAAACCCAGTATTTGCCGGTTCCTCGCTCATGTGGATAGAAGTGGGCAAGCAAGTATCCTTAAGTGAGTTACATAAGGGTATAGTGATTTCATCGGGTAACGATGCCAGTGTCGCCGTGGCGGAACACTTGGCCGGCAGCGAAGCAGCTTTTGCTGATGTGATGAACCAGCATGCGCGAATATTAGGCATGGAGAACACCCACTTTGTTAATGCCCATGGCCTGCCAGATCCCGAGCACTACACCACGGCCCGTGACTTGGCGACATTGGCCCAGTCCATTTTAAAATTCCCAGAATCCTACGCCCTGTACAGCCAGCATGACTACACCTACAACAATATACGCACCACCAATCGTAACCGTTTATTGTTTAAAGACCCCAGCGTGGATGGTTTAAAAACCGGCCACACTAGTGAGGCAGGTTATTGCCTAGTGACCTCAGCCAAGCGCAATGATATGCGTTTGATCACGGTAGTGATGGGCGCTAGCAGCGAGTCGGCGAGAGAGCGAGAAACGCAAAAACTGCTATCTTACGGTTTCCGTTATTTTGAAACCCATAAACTTTACGATGCCGGAGCCGTACTGGCCGATAGCAAAGTCTGGGCTGGGAACAGCGACAGCCTAAGCTTAGGCGTGAGTCGCGATATCCACCTGACTATCCCCAGCGGCCAGCAGGATAAGATAAAAGCGGTACTCAATATTGATGAAACTATTAAGGCCCCGGTTACCAAGGGTAAAGTCTATGGTGAGTTGGTGGTGAGTTTAGCGGGTGAAACCCTGCTGCAAGAGCCTTTAGTGGCTTTAGCGTCGGTAGACGAAGGCGGCCTATTCAAGCGCCTGTGGGCAGGTATTGTGTTGTTTTTTAAACAGTTATTAATTTTCTAGGGTAGTACTATAAGCATGGATATGTCGGATATACCCGAAGATCAACGGCCGAAGATAGAATTCCCCTGCCAATACCCGATTAAGGTGTTGGGTGACGCGGCAGAAGATTTTGAGCACTTTGTGCTGGAGTCTATGGCTAAACACGCCGAGCTAGAGCGTGACACGGTGAAAGTAAAAACCAGCGGCAAAGGCAGTTTTCAGTCGGTGACCATTACCATTACTGCCACCGGTGTGACACAGATAGAGGCTATATTTGTCGAATTAAAGGCATCGGGCCGCGTTAAAATGGTTTTGTAAATGGCCTCCGCGGTAGCCCCCAGCCAGCCTTTGGTCGTCAAGCATTTGGGTATAGTGGATTACGTACCGGTGTGGCAGGCCATGAAGGACTTTACCCAGCAGCGAGGGCCAGAAACAGCTGATGAGATTTGGTTGTTACAACATCAGCCGGTATTTACCCAAGGTCAGGCCGGCAAGGCCGAGCATATCTTAGCCCCCGGAGACATACCGGTAGTGCAGGTTGATAGAGGCGGCCAGGTGACTTATCACGGCCCCGGGCAGTTAGTCGCCTATTTGTTAATCGACATTAAGCGCTTGGGTATAGGTGTTAGGCAATTAGTCACGGTGATCGAGCAGGGGCTAGTCACCGTGCTAGCCCAGCAGGGTATAGTCGCCAACCCTAGAACCGATGCCCCCGGTGTGTATGTAGCCTCGGGCGCCAAGATCGCGCAACTAGGCCTGCGGGTGAGCAAGGGCCGCAGTTTTCATGGCCTTAGCCTCAATATAGATATGGATATGCAGCCCTTTGCTCGTATTAACCCCTGTGGTTATGCGGGTATGGCAGTGACGAATATGGCCCAGGAGCTCAACCAGCCCCTAGTCGTAGAGCCTATAGCTGAACAGTTATTGGGCGTATTAATGGCTGATCTTGGGTATAATGCCAGCCAAATCATCTAGAGCGATAACAGCGCTCCCTTACTCTTACTTACATACTCTTAACTTAGTGGTTGCAACGTGTCTGAACAAAATCAAACAAATACAACGGCCAGTGCTCAAAAGGCAGCGCCGAAAAAAGTAGTGCAGGGTGAAAAATTACGCGGTGCCGATAAGATGGCGCGCATCCCGATTAAAGTCATACCTACTGAAGTGACGCTCAAAAAGCCCGACTGGATACGGGCTAAAATGCCGGTGGGTAAAGAAGTCACCCGTATTAAAAATTTATTGCGCAAACATAAGCTGGCCTCCGTGTGCGAAGAGGCTATGTGCCCCAATTTGGGCGAATGCTTTAGCGGCGGTACTGCCACCTTTATGATTATGGGTGAAATCTGCACCCGTCGTTGCCCCTTTTGCGATGTCGCCCACGGCCGCCCCAATGCCTTGGACGAAAACGAGCCTAAAGAGCTTGCCGCCGCCATAGGTGATTTACAGCTTAAATACGTAGTCGTGACTTCGGTAGACCGTGATGATTTGCGCGATGGTGGTGCTCAGCATTTTGCCGACTGTATACGTGAAACCCGCGCTGCCTGCCCCGGTATACGCTTTGAGGCATTAGTGCCCGATTTTCGCGGGCGCATGGATATCGCACTAGATATATTGGCCAAAGATGCTCCCGATGTGTTTAACCACAACCTAGAGTCGGTGCCCAGCCTGTATAAAAAAATACGCCCTGGCTCCGATTATCAGTGGTCGCTGGACCTGCTGAAAAATTTCAAAGTGCGCTGCCCCGATGTGCTGACCAAATCTGGCCTGATGTTAGGTTTGGGTGAAAGCCGCGAAGAACTGATCCAAGTGATGAAAGATATGCGCGCTCATAATGTAGACATGATTACCATGGGCCAGTATTTACAGCCTAGTAAAGATCACTTAGCAGTAGAGCGCTATGTTACCCCCGAAGAGTTTGATGAGTTTGGTGAAATTGCCAAGCAATTAGGCTTTAAGAGTGTGGCCAGTGGCCCTATGGTGAGGTCTTCTTACCACGCCGACAAACAGGTAGATGACAGCCTGTTTAAACAAGCGTAAACAGAGTTTTTCCTACTATTGAATACCGTATTGTAGGTGTTGTCCCCGCTGAGGGGCTGTGCTAGTTTGACCCGTTAGTGGCAGCTAGCACAGCCCTAGTAGCATGCCCCTAGCAGCACAGACACAACACTTGTTAATAATAAATTTATTCAATAATAAATAGGTAAGCTTATGAGTGATTTAACCCTAGCGGATTGGCAACAGCGCGCAGCTGAACTCACAATTGAAGGTCGTGCCTTTATTAACGGTGAATACGTTAATGCACTATCAGGTAAAACCACCGTCAATATTAATCCGGCCAATGGCCAGAAATTAGCAGACATAGCCTGCTGCGGCCCTGAAGATGCCGAGATTGCAGTTAAGGGTGCACGTCAGGCCTATCGCTCGGGGGTGTGGTCTAAGCTAGCACCGGCAGAGCGCAAAAAAGTCATCGTACGTTGGGCTAACTTATTAGAAACGCATCAACAAGATCTGGCGCTGTTAGAAAGCCTAGATTGCGGCAAACCTATTTCCGATACCCTCTACGTAGACTCAGCTAGCGCTATTAACACCCTGCGCTGGAATGGCGAAGCCGTGGATAAAGTCTACGACGAAATTGCCCCTACCGGCCCTGGTGAGCTGGGTTTGGTTACGCGTATGCCCTTAGGTGTAGTCGTGGCCATAGTCCCTTGGAACTTTCCCTTAGCGACCACGGCTTGGAAGTTAGGCCCAGCGTTAGCAGTCGGTAATTCGGTGATTTTAAAACCCGCCTCTAATACCCCTTTAACAGCGTTACGCATAGCAGGCTTGGCCAAAGAAGCAGGTCTACCCGATGGCGTGTTACAGGTATTACCTGGGCCTGGTGGCAGCTTGGGTGAGGCGTTAGCCATGCACATGGATATAGACGGCCAAACCTTTACCGGCTCTACGCCAGTGGGCAAGTTATTGATGGAGTATTCAGCTAAGTCTAACTTGAAACGTACGTTCTTAGAGTTGGGCGGCAAGTCACCCAATATCGTGTTTGCCGATGCCGATTTAGATAAAGCCGCTAAAATGGCTGCGATGGCTATCTTCTATAACCAAGGTGAAACCTGCACCGCCGGTTCACGCTTATTGGTAGAAGAGTCGATTATCGATGAGTTTGTGGCTAAGGTGGCAGAAGCAGCCAAAGCGCACATGCCCGGTAATCCCTTAGACCCCAGCACGGTAATGGGCGCGTTAATTGATAAAAAACAATTCGACACGGTTGAGTATTATGTGGATGTCGCTCGCAAAGAAGGTGCTGAGTTAGTGTGTGGCGGTAAAGCTGCACAAGTGGTTGCGGGCGGTTACTACTACGAACCGACTATTTTTAAAGGCGTGAATAACCAAATGCAAGTCGCCCAAGAAGAAGTGTTTGGGCCTGTGTTAGTGGCTATCCCCTTTAAAGACGAAGCCGATGCGGTGGCCATAGCCAACGATTCTATTTATGGCTTAGCTTGCGGTATTTGGACTAATAACTTGGGCCGCGCCCATAGAGTGGCCGCTGAAATAGAAGCGGGCTCAGTATGGGTGAATAATTATTTTGGCGGTGATATTACCGTGCCCTTTGGTGGTTTTAAACAGTCAGGTAATGGCCGTGATAAGTCTTTGCACGCCTTTGATGATTACAGTGAATTGAAATCCACTTGGTTCGATATTAGTTGATTCATATTGCGTAATAGCGATCGTGTGAAGGTCGCTAGTTTAACAGTGAAAAAGCTCTTACCTAGGTAAGGGCTTTTTTATTGCCTGTGAGAAATATCCATTTGAGCTTACGGCGCTTTAAACCGAGGGCTGAGCCGGATGCCGCCGCTACATGGTCTGCCCCTCCGGGGTTTCCGCGTCCGCTACTGAGCCTTAAAGCGCTGCGCTGTCTCATCCACTCCCGCGGCCAGCCCTTTGATACTTCGCGACAGCACCCGACTCACCCCTCTAGCATCGTGCGTGTTTAATTTTTTCGCTAAGAAATATGCAGTGTGATGTCACTACGATATACAGGTAATGGCGCAAGGTTATTGCGGAATATCAAAGATGAGCGCTGAGGGCGCGACTGAGACCGGCAGCTTTCCCCGCAGGGGGCCGGGCTCAGTCGAGAGTGAAGGCAGCCCGGAGGGCCGCCATCATGCAGCAATGACCTTGGGCCATTGCCGGGTTAAAAAACCTTAGCCAGACCAGCAAGATAAGCATTGTGTTTTCGGATTTTACGACTGGCAACAATTTGGGCCAACACAATGCTTTACTAGTATCGAGGGCTGAGCCGAGTGCCGCCGCTACATGGTCTGGCCCCTCCGGGGTTCCCGTGTCCGCTACTGAGCCTTAAAGCGCTGCGCTGTCTCATCCGCTACCGCGGCCAGCCCTTTGATATTTCGCGACAGCACCCGGCTCACCCCTCTAGCATCACGCGTGTTTAATTTTTTCGCTAAGAAATATGCAGTGTGATGTCACTACGATATACAGGTAATGGCGCAAGGTTATTGCGGAATATTAAAGATGAGCGCTGAGGGAGCGACTGAGACCGGCCGCTTTCCCCGCAGGGGGCCGGGCTCAGTCGAGAGTGAAGGCAGCCCGGAGGGCCGCCATCATGGAGCAATGACCTTGTGCTATTGCGGAGTTAAAAACTTTAACCTCAGCATCGTGCGTGTTTTATTTTTGTTATTAGTCTGTTTTTATATAGGGCAGCTCATTTCCCCTAGGCGTTCGGTTAAGGCCATATTTTCACGGTAATCTATGGGGATAACCACCAAACTGGGGCCTTTTTCCGCGAGGGCTTTTGCCAATGTTGCTTTTAAGTCGACGCTATTCTCTACGCGGTGGCCGTGCCAGTTAAAGGCAGAGGCCAGTTGTAGCCAATTGGGATTGGTAAAGGATAGATCGGTGTGTTTGTTAAATTCGTTGGTTTGTTTCCAGGCAATTAAACCGTAGCCGCCATCTTCCCAAACCATGACTGTCATATTGCAGTTAAGCCTATAGGCGGTTTCCATTTCTTGCACGTTCATCAGAAAGCCACCATCGCCAGCTATGGCTAAAATATTGCGGTCGGGATGTACCAAGCTGGCCGCTATGGCACCGGGTAGGGCAAAGCCCATAGAGCAAAAACCGTTGGGGATTAAGCAGGTGTTGGGTTCGTGGCATTGGTAGTGCCGCGCTATCCACATTTTGTGCGCGCCTACATCCGATAGCAAAATATCGTGAGGGCCCATTACCGCTCTAACATCGCACAGGGCTTTTTGGGGTTTAATAATGCCCTCAGTAATGTCGTCGGCGTAATGATTTAAATCATCGGTCATGTCACGGCGTACCGCCTGCTGCCTAGTGGTGTCAAAGCTGTAGCCTTCGGCATCGATGCGCTCATTTAGCATCCACAGGGCATGGGCTAAATCACCGACTACTTCAATTTGCGGTTGATAGTTTTCATCAATTTCAGCGGGTAAAAAATCTATGTGTACGATGTCTTTGGCGCGGTCGTTATTCCACAGCTTAGGATGGTATTCCACCATGTCATAGCCCAGAGTGATCACTAAGTCAGCCGCGTCTATGGCGCAGGCCGGTATGTCTTTAGCGCCTAGGCCTATGGTGTATAGGCAGTAGGGCGCGTCCATATCGACTGAGCCTTTAGCCATAAAAGTGCTGAGTACACCGATTTGGGTTTTTTCACACAGCAGTCGTAATTGCTTGCTGGCGCGGCGGCGTATACAGCCATTGCCGGCAATAATAATAGGGTTTTTGGCCTGCTTAATACGAGCAAAAGCCTGGTCCATGATTTTATCGGCAGGCACTGGGCGGCGATATTTTTGCACCGGTAATGGCGTTTTATCGCAGGGTAGCTTGGCTATGTCTTCGGGTAATTCTATATGGACTGCGCCGGGCTTTTCAGTGCGCGCTAGGCGTACCGCTTTACGCATAATCTCGGGGATGTTTTCGGGGTGCCAAATAGTGGTAGCCCATTTGGTGACAGGCTCAAACATATGCACCACATCCATGACTTGATGGGATTCTTTATGCAGGCGGGTGGAGGCCGCTTGGCCAGTTAATACCAGCATAGGCGCCCTATCCATATTCGAGTCGGCGACACCGGTGATTAAGTTGGTTGCCCCTGGGCCTAAGGTACCTAAACAGCCAGCGGGGTTGCCGGTAAGGCGGCCGTAGATTTCGGCCATAAAGGCCGCGCCTTGTTCGTGGCGGGTGAGGATGAATCGTATTTGCTCGGAGTGCTCCAGCGACATCATAAAGTCGGCGTTTTCTTCGCCGGGCACACCAAAAATATATTCTATGCCTTCTTCTTCTAGGCATTTCACCATTAGGTCTGACGCTTTCATACTTGCTCCTGCTATTGATTAATAGTTTGAGCATAGACTAATTTTAGATAAGCGTATGAATTATAAGCATCTTTTCTAGTGGTGAGATTTACGGCTAATGGTTACCACATTAAATCATCGGGTATTTGGTAATCGGCGTAGGGATCGTCTTCGTCTATGGTTTCTTGTTTGTGATTGATTAGCACTATCACAGAGGCATCGCGTTGTTTGATTTTATCGGCAACCACGGCAGGCACTAAGTGGTACTTATCGCCGAGTTTAGCGATAGCAATTAAACCTTTACTGAGCTGGGTTTGCAGTAAGGGTGTGATATAGGTTTTTTTAATTTTCTTACCATCGGTAAATTGATAGGCAATGTCGCCATCCGCCGTTGCGATACGGTGGTTATTAATCAATTGAATAATTTGTGCCTGTATCGCTTTTTGCTCAGCCTGCTGTTGTTGTTGCTTGTTTAGCGCTTTTGCTTTTGCAGCTTTTGCGGCCAGAGCTTGTTGTGCCAGTTGCTTAGTCTCATCCTGCGGTGCGTTCCCCTTGGGTTGTTGCTTGGCTTGCTTGCGCTGTTCCTGCTTGAGTTTTTTGGCTTTTTTGGCGTCGACTACGCCAGCTTTCAGTAATTGATCTTGTAGTGAGGCCATGCGGCAACCTTATATAGCGCTGTGAATAGGGGGTATTATCGGTAATGCCGCCTAGCTAGGCAATAGGGCTAGTGGCTTTGGGAAGGCGTTCTAAGTTTAGCAGTAAGTTTTTTAAATCACTCAGTTTAAGTGGCTTGGTGAGGTAGTGATTCATGCCTGCCTCATAGGCTTGTTGCCTAAACTCGCTTAGGGCATGAGCGGTTAACGCCGCAATCTGTAAATGGCTGCTGGCATAGCTCAGCTGCCTGATTTTGCGGCTGGCGGTGAAACCATCCATTACCGGCATATCACAATCCATCAATATTAGGTCGTAGCGGCCTTTATTGTGCTGAAATTTTTCTAACGCTTCTAAACCATTAGCGCATAAATCGGGGCTAATACCACACTGTGTTAGCAAACCCTGTATAACCAAGCGGTTGGTGGGGTTGTCTTCGGCAACTAAGACGTTCAAGAGCGGTGCGTTGTGCTGCTGGTTTGAGTGTAGGCTGGTCGATAAAATGCCCTTGTTGTCAGCTGGTATGCTTGGTTGGGGAGCCGGGTGCATAGGCAGAGTAACTAAGACTTTAGTACCTTTGCCCAAGGCACTGCTGGCCTTTATGCTGCCCTGCATTAAGTCGACAATATTTTTGCATATGGGTAAACCTAACCCGGTGCCTTCAGTGATATTACCGCGGCTGAGGGTTTGCTCAAAGGGCTCAAACAGTAGGGGGATAGTCTTGGGGTCTATACCTATACCGGTATCGGTCACGCTAAAAAACCACTGCTGTTGATCTAGCGCGCCGTAGCTAACGGTAATGCTACCTTGCTCGGTAAACTTGAGGGCATTGGCGATTAAGTTCATCAGCACTTGTTTAAGCCGGTGATTATCTAGCATGAGATGCTCGGGTAATCCCTGCTCTTTTTTTAGAATAATCTCGATTTTTTTGTGATGAGTTTGCTGCAATAGCCAAATCACACTACTAAATAACTCATGAATAGCTGTGGGGCTGGTGATGAGCTGTAGTTTGCCGGCATTGAGTTTTGAATAGTCTAAAACATCGTTAATAATGGTGAGCAATAGCCCGCCGGAATCACGTATGGTGTCTAAATAAGATTGCTGTTGAGGGGTTAGTGGCGTGGCGTAGAGCAGCTCTACCATGCCTAGTACACCATTCATGGGGGTGCGTATTTCATGGCTAATGGTGGCTAGTAGTTGGCTTTTGGCTTTGCTGGCGGCATTGGCTTCGATAATTTTACTTTCTACTTCTATGTGTTTTTTATTGGCGATAAGCTGGGCCGTTAGGTCGGCGAGTTCACTGGCGTGGGCTATATCTTCTATGGCCCAGCGCCTAGCATGGCCTACCATTTCGTAGCAGATCACCCCTATGACTTCACCCGCTAGGCGTATACTGACATCTAACATGGCGGTGACCCCAGTTTTGGGCGCGTAGGCAGGGATAAACTCTTGGGTGCGTTGGTCTTCAGTTATGTCGCTAATGTCCATCGCGCGGCCTACGCGTACGGCCTTAAAGTATTCGGGATAATCGGCTTCAGCTAAGCTTATATTGCTGGAGTGGCTACGGCTGCTTTTTTCGTACAGATTAATTAAGTCTATGGCATCTTGTTGCTGGTTGAATAGCCATAAGCTAACCCTATCAACATTAAGGGTTAGTGCTGATTGCTCAGCAAGCAATTGATTAAATGGTATGAGTTCGCCTAAGGCTAAATGCTTGCTACTGGCTAGTGATAATAAAAGCTGTTGATGTTGTTTGGTTTTTTCTAGTTGTTTGGTTTTTGGGGTTAAATCACTAATAAAGCCTACTAGTTCGGTGAGCTGGCCATTATCGTATACCCCTACACCATGCTCCCAGACATAATGTGTCTCTCCCGATTTATTGATGATGCGATACTCAATATCGTATTCAGCTTTCTGGCTAAGCTTTGTTTGAATTTCATTCCAACAGGGTTGCTGGTCGTCGGGGTGGATTAAGTTATTTAGGGGCAGTTGATCTTGAATAAAATCAGCTACGCTGTAACCGGTAAGGTTTTTGATGCCGTCGGTAACTTCTATCATGCTACGCGGCTGTTGGTTTTTACAGCGGTAGGCGGCCCCCGGAAGTTTATTAAATAGGGTGTTAGAAATGGGATGGCTGTAATGAGGCATGTGTTTTAATTATGTCGCTGCGTATTCAAACTAAGAATTTTTTAATCAATATAGATAGAGTAGCTCGGCTAGTCCACTGATGATTAACTTTTGCGACGCGAATGAGGCCGTAAGTCTAGGGGGGGGGGTAAATATTTTTTGGTGGTAAAAATAAACATGCAGCCAAAATGCTGCATGTTTATGGTAGTACAGGTTATTTCGATTTATTTCGCGGCCGGATAAACCACTTTTCCGCCTAAGTAAGTTTGAGCAACCTTGATCTTATGTATTTCGTGCGTAGCTACCTCAAAAATATTATCTTCTAGCACCACAAAGTCCGCGAACTTACCTACGGTAATGGAGCCAATGCTATCTTCCATATGCATTTGGTAAGCTCCTTCTATAGTGTAGCCGCGTATCAGTGTGGCTAGGTCTAAGCGCTCTTTAATATTGGGCTGTACCTTGGCGTTGGGTTCGCCAGCGCTTTGGCGAGTGTGGCCTATCTCCATATTAAATAGCGGCGACATGCCTAAGGTGCCCGCACCGGTAGCGGGGTAGTCGCTGCCGAAGGCCATTTTTATGCCCGCTTGTTTGAAGCTGTTAAAACGGAAATAGCGGTTAAACTGGTCCTTGCTAACAAATTGCTCACCGAAGTCATCATAAGAGGCCCACAGCGGGGTGCTTTGTACGGTGACGCCTAGCTCGGCGAAGCGTTTGATTTCTTGATCGCGTATCACTTGCACATGGCAAATAGCGTGGCGGCTAGTGCTGTTGGGGTAAGCTTTTTTGGCGACTTCGATGGCGTTTAAAGCATCGGCGATAGCGCGCTCGCCTAGAGAGTGTATGTGCACATCCACATTATTGGCGGTGGCTTCGGTGACCATGTGGTCCATTTGTGCTTGAGTAAATACATGGGTACCTTTATTGCCCGGCTCGCCTTGGTAGTCCTCAAACATACCAGCAGTGCGACCTTCTATGGTGCCATCGTCCATAATTTTTAAGGTGTTGATGTGATACAGGGGGCGTTTGGTGTTTTTTCTTTTTTCTAGTACTTGCGCTATTGCCGTATCGTAGCCTTCGGGTGTCATGGCGGCGTGTGAGCCCACCATGCGCACGGTGAAGTCACCTTGTTCATAGAGTTTGTCCAACATGTCAATTTGGATATCACCTACACTTAACGCACCAGCGTCAAACACGGCGGTAATCCCGTAGCTGTTCATTATGTCGAATACATCTGCAGTACCTAGGGCAACGCTATCAGCATTAATAACATCTAGTTTATCCATGGCTGCGGTAGCAGCGTCTTCTAGGAAGTAGCCGGTGGGGCTGCCCTGTGCGTCACGTTTGTAATAGCTAAAGCCGGGCATGATATCGGGGGTATCTTTATTAATGCCTAATAGCTGCATGGCCTTGGTGTTAGCCCAGCCACCGTGAAAACCTTCATCCATAATAAAGACGGGTTTGTCAGCAACAGCCTGATCTAATAAAGCGGCAGTGGGGCCTTCGGGGCCAAAGGCGCTAGCTAAAAATCCATAGCCAAAGAGGATTGGGGATTCAGGATTGGCTGCGGCGTAACCCGCTACAGCTTTAACCCAGTCTTCGGGGTTGGCATAGGTATCTAGCGATAGGCTGCGTACAAAAGCGCCACCGGCGGCAGGGTGGGCATGGGAGTCTATGAATCCGGGCAGTAACATTTTGCCGGCCAAATCCTGCTGTTGGGTATCATCGCCTAGCCATTGCTTGGCGTCTTGATTGCTGCCTACAAAAACGATTTTGCCGTCTTTTACGGCTACGGCTTCAGCCCAGGGCTGTTGCTCATCGACGGTATAGACTTTGGCGTTGCTTAACACTAAATCCGCAGCTAGCTGTGTGGCCGGCGGGGTACCGGGTGAACAAGCGGCTAGGGCACAGCTTAGGGCAGTTAGCCCCAACTGTTTGAGATGGCTTGGGTTGAGGATTGTCATGGAAGGCTCCGGCTATTCTATTTTTCGTAAGTAAAAGCTTATTTTGAGGGTTTAATATAATCGCTTCTAAGCGTTTTGGCTATAGGGGGGAAAGTGAGGGAAAGTTTTTATCGCTGTGGTGGCTGCATTTAATTTTAAAATCCGTAGAATTGGCCACTCTAAGAAGAAGGGTAATATATGAGTGAAGTTATATCAGCAGGCCGGGCTCACGGTGATCAATTAATCGATCTTTACGTCCAGGATGACGCTTTAGCGGCCGCCAAAGAACAGGCTAAACACAACCTGTCTTGGGATTTAACGAAGCGCCAAATGTGCGATATAGAGTTATTACTTAATGGTGCCTTCTCGCCTTTAGAGGGTTTTATGGGCGAGGCCGATTACAACACGGTACTAGACAATATGCGTCTGGCCGATGGCACGCTATGGCCCATGCCCATCACCTTAGATGTTTCAGCCAGTTTTGCCGAGCAAATCGCTAGCGGCCAAACCATTACTCTGCGCGACGCCGAGGGGGTGGTAATTGCCAATATGACGGTTAGTGATTGCTGGCGGCCTGATAAAGCCCGCGAAGCTGAGGCTGTTTTTGGCAGCAGCAAAGACTGTCACCCTGGAGTGCATTATCTCAATGCCGAAGCTGGTGGCTACTATCTAGGTGGCCGTTTAGTGGGGGTGACACCACCACTGTATTACGACTTTAAACAATACCGTGACAGCCCCGCCTCCCTACGTGCAAAATTTGCCAGCTGGGGCTGGAACAATGTTATTGCTCTGCAAACCCGCAACCCCATGCACCGCGCCCACGTCATTATGACTAAGCGCCTAATGGCCGAAAACAACGCCAATTTTGTTATCCATACTGCCGTGGGCATGACCAAACCCGGTGACCTTGATCATTACTGCCGGGTGCGTTGCTACGAAAAAGTGTTAAAGCGCTATCCCGCAAGTTCCGCACAATTAAGCTTAGTGCCCTTGGGTATGCGTATGGCAGGCCCTAGAGAGGCCTTATGGCAGGCCATTATTCGACAAAATTACGGCTTTAGTCATTTTGTGGTAGGCCACGATCACTCCGGCCCTGGTTTAAATGATGAAGGCTGCGCGTTTTATGCCCCCGAAGCTTCACAACAATTGGTGTTGTCTTTTCAAGATGAGTTGAACATCAAAGTGTTGCCCGCGCCTTTTTTGCTCTATGCGCAAGGGCGTGAGGAATTTTGTGAACAGGGGCAGTTATTGCCGGGTGAAGAAGGTCTTTATATTTCGGGATCCGAGCTGCGTGAAATATTGAAGCGTGGTGATGACGTGCCTGACTGGTTTGCTTTTCCTGAAATAGTAGAAGAATTACAGCACACCATGCCGCCTCGCTCCAAACAGGGTTTTACCGTGTTTTTTACCGGCCTGTCTGGCTCAGGTAAATCTACCTTGGCCAATGGCTTAATGGTACGTTTGCGCGAACGCGGTGGCCGTCATGTCACCTTGCTAGATGGTGATGTGGTGCGTAAAAACCTCTCTAGTGAATTAAGCTTTTCTAAGGAACACCGTGAGCTGAATATACAGCGCATAGGGTATGTTGCTAGTGAAATTACCCGAAATGGTGGTGTGGCTATATGCGCCCCCATCGCGCCTTACCTAGCAGGGCGGCGTAGCGTGCGTAACCTGATTGCAGGTGTAGGTACCTTTATAGAGATACATGTATCCACTCCCATAGAGGTGTGTGAAGGTCGTGACCGCAAGGGTTTATATGCCATGGCTAGAGCAGGCAAGGTTAAAGGCTTTACCGGCATAGATGACCCTTATCAAGAACCAGAAAATCCAGAAATGCGTATAGATACCTCACAGCATGAAATGGCGGAGGCTATTGAGATGGTTATGGCGCGTTTAGAATCCATAGGCGTGATTTAAGCATAAGCTTTGCTACACTGTTGCTAGTGCATCATTTGCTGGTCGTCGTGAATGGATGTTCTTTAACGCTAACAAACATAAAAGAGAAACTATGATGAAAATAACATTACTAATAAGCGTGTTAAGTCTTTTAATTACCTTCCCTGCTTTTGCCGACAAACCCGAATGGGCAGGCAAAGGCAAACCCACCGCCGAGCAGAAAGAAACCCATAAAGCGGCTATGCAAGCCAAAGGTGATGATGCCGATGAACTAGAAGACGAGATGGACGAGAAAAAAGACAAGCTTAAAAAAGAAAAGCGTAAACAAGATAAGAAAGCCAAAAAAGCCAAAGAAAAGGCCATGAAAGATAAGGACGACGCAGAAGACAAGGTCGATGATATGGACGACAACATGGATGAAAAAAAAGCCAAGCACAAAGAAAAAAATAAAAACATGAGCGATAAAGCCGAGCAGGTTCAAAAAGAAGCGGATAAAGGTTCTGAAAAAGGTAAGGAAGCGCGCCAAAATCGCAAAAAATGGTGGCAGGTTTGGGAAAGCGACGAGACTGCCCCTGCTCAAGATGGCCAGTAAGTTTATATTGCCCTCAGGCTTAGGTGATAAGCTTTAATGAGTTGCTGGGAACCTGTAAATAGAGCCTGAATGTTTTTGGCGACTGTGTTTAGCGGTTGTAGAGGGTAAACGCAGGCCAGCCATGACGGTTAATACCTAAATATTTAGGCTTATTCTCTGTTAATGCTGAATAAGAGTACTGCTAAGTACCCAAACTTACATCTTCCAACGTATAAAGGCTTAGCAAGCTATGAACAGCTGGTTTCTAAAAACCTAGGTGACCCGTTGTTAGCTAATCCTGATCTTGCTGAAATCGAAGATTTGTTTATAGCAGACTATAAAGCTGCCGACGGCCCTAACGATAGAGCTATTTTTATGCGTCATGAGTCAGAGGGGCGCTTGCACTGTGATGTAGTCGTGTATTTGTCGCCACCGCTGTATGCGCTAGCAGCAGAGCTTGATGCTCAACCTTGCCGGCCGCCGGTAATCAATGGTTTAAGCCTGTTGGTGGGGCCCGAGCGGGCTTGGCCGTTATTATTCCCTGAGTTTATTCCTTAAACCCTCTTCTTACATCCCAATCCTTAGCCATAAGCTATATAGCTACATAACGGCAGGCGCAAAATTATAGATAAACGCTACACTGAATAGCAGTTGCAATAGTTTTTCTATGGAACAACCTAAGGATGAGGGAGGAATATGAAACGAGTGGTTTTATATCTGTTGCTAGTTTTAATGGCTAACACTGCTTTCGCTGAACCGTTTAAAGTGGTTTATCATATTAATGAAAGGGAAAAGATGGGTATGTTGCTAGCAAGTGTCGATGAACTACTGCAAACAGACCCTGATGCCGATATTAAAGTGGTGGTGCATGGCTCCGCTATTTTAAAGTTGATTAATAGCAGCTCTTATAATAGACAGATTAAAAATTTAATGAGTAGAGGTGTAGCTGTCGGTGGTTGTAATAATTCAATATTAAAAAATAGTCTGCCAAAGGATAGTCTTATTAAGGGGGTGGGGCTGTTGGAAGACGGAGGGGTAAGAGAATTGTTGCTACTGCAGCAGCAGCAGGGTTATTTATATATAAAAATTTAAGGCTGAGCGTTCACACCATAAGCTCAGATGTTTTTTCCTGTATGTGCTCGCTTGGTCCAGCCATGTTTTGTGTATGTAGTTTAAAGCGTAGCCACAGCGTGAAGCTGGCTACAGCAAGCCCTATTAATATGCCATACCATAAGCCCACAGGCCCCATGGGGCTAGGGGTTAAATAATATCCGTAACAAAAGCTTAAACCCAGTGGTAAACCTATCAGCCAGCCGCAGCCAGTAAATAAAAGATAGGGGACTTTTATGTCATGGTAGGCACGCATAATGGCCAGCATCACATACTGAAAACTATCCGGTAGTAGTAAGAACGCACTGGCTATCATAATGCTGTGAGCAATAGCGGTGGTGGCGCTGTCTTGGGTAAAAATACTTATAATAAATTCTGAGCCTGCGTATAAACTGAGCGCTAGAACTAGCGCTATGGTTAAAGTGCTGTAGATACCTGTGGTTATCGATAGTTGAATTTGTTGCCGGTTGTTTGCGCCTATAGCGGTAGCGGTGCGTATGGTAATGGCCTGTGATAGTGAAAATATTAAAACAAAAATTACTTCATATAAGGTTCTTGCCATTTGATTGGCGGCCACCGCTTCTGTGCTATTTGTGGCCAATATTAATGCTACTGACACAAAGATAAGATTTTCCGACATGGCGCCTATGCCTACGGGCAGGCCTTTTAGCATTAGCGATTTTATTTCGTGGTAGTTAAAACGCTGGCGACATCGCAATAACTTGTAAGGGCTAAAGCTGGGGTGTTTAATTAATAGTAAAAAACAGCTCAGCATGACTATAGATGTTAGTAAGGTGGCATAGGCACAACCCACACCGCCTTGCGCGGGGATGATCCAAAATCCAAAGACCAGGAAATAATTGGCTAAGGCGTTAAATCCTAACCCTATAACAGCAATAATCATTGCTAAGTTGGGCTTAGCAATACCTTCAGAAAATAAGGTTAAGCTGGTGAATAAGGCCCAAAAAAACATGGCGGGTGCCAGCCATGTTATATAAGCACTGGCTACCTGTTGTGCTTTTGGGGTTAATGAAAAATAGGGCACTAGGTAATGTGCAGAAAAAATAACTAGACTCAGTAATAAACCCCAACAAGCGGCTAGATATAAGCCGTTTTGTAAAATTTTGTCTAGTTGTTTGGTTTGCTGGCCACCTATATGCCTAGCTGCGTAGGTGGCAATAATAATTAAGGCGCCAAAATTAAAGACGATTAAGGGGCTCCAAAAAGCAGCACCTAAAGAGACCCCTGCTAAGTCATCTAGGCTAGCGTGGGCGGAAAATAGCGCATCGGTAAAGGCCATGCCTATAGCGGCGGCTTCAGCTACAGCCATGGGTATGGCTAGTTGCAGTAGTTTAAAGAGTTCTTTTTTGTAGAGGGCAAAGCGCATGCTCTTAGGCCTCCTGCATGCGGCTATTAGTGTTTTTATTGACCACTAAGCTGGAGAGTAGATATTGGTAAAATAACCAGTTGGCTTTTTCCAGTTTTGTTAGCGGGCCCTGTGGTGCTTGCGCGGATGTTAGGCCTTTTATCCACGCCTGCATTAGTGCCTGGTCTTCTTGTTCGATAATGTTAAATTGTTGAAAAATCGTGTCTATGTCTGGGTTGTCGTCTTCGCCTTCAGGGACTAGTAGGAAGGCTTCAACCCTATGGCTATCTTTGTCCGTAGGGTAAATAATATTAATGTCGAAAAAACCACCCATAGTGCCTATAAGCAGGTTGGGGAATAGTGCGTAGTAAACAAAGCCTTGATAGTGCTGCTCTATGCTAGAGGGGGGAAATAAATCTAGCTTAATCGGCCCATGACTGCGGTCAATGTTTTTGCAGTAGGGGTTGATTAGTGCCGCATAACGCTGGTTACCATGATCTACATAGGTGCTACTGGCGCGAGATATTTTTTGAAAGCTATTAAAATGTGCGCCTATGTGATGATAGGATTCCATGGCAATTTCCATGGCCAATTTCCAATTACCTTGGTTGCTGGTTTTTGCGCTGCTCTGGTGTATGGCGTAGCGGCTAATATCGGCTTGTGATAATTGTTTCTCCAGAGCTTGTAGTTGCGTGGAGAATGCACCGGCTTGACCATTGATATTAATAAAAACAAAGCCCTGCCACTCATGTAGCCTATACTCTGGCAAGCTGGATTTTTTGTGTTGAGTGCTAAGCTGAGCATGAGGGGTATGGTTTAGTTGACCGTTGTTAATCTCGTAAGACCAGCGATGGAAGGGGCAGGTTATCTTCTCGATATTACCCTTGTCTGCGGAGATATCGGACTTGCTGTTTTTTTTAGCCAGCGTGGGGCAGGCAGCCATGTCCATGGCGCGGTGGCGGCAAATACGGCTATAGGCTCTCAGCTGCTGTTGTTCATCACGCAGTAGAATAAGTTTATGATCATAAATATCTTTTAAAACATAATCGCCGCAATTAGGTATCTCTTTAGCCAGTCCTAGGCAAAACCATTGCTCTTCAAAGCTGGAGCGTTTTTCCCAGTAAAAAAATGATTCGTCTGTATAGGTGTGAGCGGGTAGGGAATAGGCCTCACCTAGGGGTAATAGGCAACGTTGTAACTCCGCATTGAAGTCCATTTCATCATCCTTATGGCGCAGGCCGTGCCTGCGGCATTTTTAGGTGTTTTTGTTGTTGTTACTACTATCGGCGTAATATTTATTTTATTTAATTTTTTAAATGACTTAGCTTTGACTTAACCCTATTTTAAACCTGTAGAATAGTCTGCTACTGTGTTGTTTTGGTGGGGAGGTTGGTCGTAGAATAGCCAGACTATTGTTACGGCCAGAGCGGTGCTGCTAGAGAGGTTTGATGTGCTGTGGTATTAATATAAATAACTCGAGGATACAATTATGGAAATACAAAAATATATAGACGATTATATGCCTGTGGTTATGGAGTATGGCGTAAAGCTAGCGTTGGCTGTTGTTATATTTATAGTCGGTAAAATCATCGCTAAATACATTGCAAGCGCCGTGAAAGGCTCAATGGTAAAAAGTGGTGTGGATAGCACCATTAGTATTTTTGCTGCTAATTTAATCAATGGCCTGCTGCTAGCTTTTGTGGTGATTGCTGCGCTAGGGCAAATAGGCATACAAACGGCATCATTTGTCGCCATTGTTGGTGCGGCAGGTTTAGCTGTGGGTTTGGCCTTGCAGGGCTCGCTGGCAAATTTTGCCTCAGGTGTACTTATTATATTGTTTCGCCCCATTAAACTGGGCGATTTCATCGATGCCGGTGGCGTTATGGGGTCGGTAAAAAACATCAGTATTTTTAGCACTATTTTAAAAACGGGTGATAATAAAATCATTACAGTGCCAAATTCGCGTATTATGGGCGGGCCTATTACCAATTTCTCCACAGAGGCTACTAGGCGTATCGATTTAATTGTAGGTATATCCTATGATGCCGATATCCGTAGAGCTAAAGAAGTACTTAATGAAATTGTGGACGCGGATGAGCGGGTGTTAGCTGAGCCTGCGGTGACCATTGCAGTATCTGAGTTAGGTGAATCTTCGGTTAACTTTGTAGTACGCCCCTGGGTTAACTCAGCTGATTACTGGCCAACGAAGTTTGATATCACTGAAAAAATTAAGTTGCGATTTGATGAAGAGGGTATAGGTATACCTTATCCACAAATGGATGTGCACTTACACAAAGAAGTAAGCTAATAGTAAAGCTTATCAATAAAATTTGGAGTTTATTATGATGAAAACAACATTAGTTACAGCTATTGCCCTGTCTATAGGCAATATTGCTCTTGCTGACGACCATAGCGGCCAGTGGTATATCAACCCTATGGTAGGTCACCAAAAGCCCGATAACGAAAGAAAGCTAAATGAAGATGTAGTCTATGGCCTGGGTCTGGAGTATCAATATAACGAGTCGTGGGGTACTGAATTAAAATACCTGCAGGGTTCCATGGATAGCGAAGGCGCTCCGGGCAATGATGCTGACATGAAGCATTTACTGTTGGAGGGGATGTATTACTTAAATGCCTTAGGTAATAAAAAGTTTTCACCTTACTTGGCTTTAGGTTTGGGCCACCAAGAGTATGACTACGACTTATCAGATAAAAATGATGAAACTACAGCGACTTTTGGCCCCGGTTTTCGCTATGCTTTTAGTGACCGCTGGTCTACAAAAATTGACTACCGTCTGGTTCACGCCTTGGACCATAGTGAAAACGACGGTTTGTTAACCGTTGGCTTAAGCTATGCCCTAGGTAAAGCTGCTGCTAAGCCAATGGCTGCAAAAGCGACTGTAGTCGATGCCGATAAAGATGGCGTTATCGACAGCCAAGATCAATGCCCTAATAGCCCTATGGGTGTAGCGGTAGGCAGCAACGGTTGTGAGCTAGATTCTGATAGAGATGGGGTGGTTAACTCTAAGGATCAATGCCCTAATACGGCTGCAGGCGCTAAAGTTGATGCTAAAGGCTGTGCCGAAAAATTGACTCGCACTGAAACCATAGCCTTAAAGGTTTCTTTTGCCAGCAGCTCGGCACAACTGACCAACAACTTTATGCCTGAAGTCGAAAAAGCAGCGGCCTTTATGCGTAAATACGCATCGGTAACCGCGGTTATTGAAGGCCACACCGATAGCAGTGGTGGTGCCGCTTTTAACCAGCGTTTATCACAGAGTCGTGCTGAATCGGTACGTGATGTATTGATTAGCCAGTTTGGTATAGCCGCCAATCGTCTAAGCGCAGTAGGTTATGGTGAAGATAAGCCAGTAGCCGACAATGCCTCTGTCGAGGGCCGCAAAACTAATCGCCGGGTAGTAGCAGTATTTAAGGCGCAAGTAACGGAGTAATAGCGTGTTATTTTAGCCTATTAAAATCAAAGCCCGCCTCGTGCGGGCTTTTTTATTATTGGGTAAAGAAAGCATTGTTTGATCTATAAATAAGGTGTTGAATGGTGGTTACTCTTATGACCTGTTAAATAGGATGATAAGTTAAACACCATCTCAAGGAGTTTTTACATGAAATATATGAAAACACTATTATGTTTGTTACTCGCGACGTTGAGCCTAACTGTTTATAGCAGCGATACAGTCCCTGTACTTAATGCACCGTTAATTACCAGTTCTTCGATTAGCAATATTCGCCAGCCCGATGCGCAGGTATTTAGCAGCGGTCAGCCCAGCCAGGACGAACTGCAGCTGTTACAGCGGGCGGGCATTAAGCATATTGTTAATCTACGCCCCAGCGATGAAATAACTTGGGATGAGAAGGCCGCAGTTCTTGCTTTGGGAATGCAATATCACTCTATTCCGGTTGCCGGGGCCGCCGATATTACTGTAGAGAATGCGGAAAAGTTAGCGGATTTATTGTCGCAACTCGATGGCGAAGCCAGCTTATTGCATTGCGCTAGCGGCAATAGGGTGGGTGGCTTAATGGCGGTGATAGCCGCTAAGCTGCACGGTCAACCAATTGAGGATGCCTTACTGGAAGGGCAGCGCTGGGGTTTAACTGGATTGACACCGGTGGTGCGAGCTAAACTTTCTCAACATTAAGCAACTGTATTATTTAAACTATGCCTTTTATTTCCGTACGTGATATATCCCTTTATTACCAGATAAAAGGCAGCGGTCCTAAGTTGCTTTATATTAATGGCACTGGCGCAGATTTGCGCAACAAGCCTAATATTTTTGATTCGGTTTTAGCTGAGCACTTTACTATTCTGGCTTTTGATCAGCGCGGCCTAGGGCAAAGTGGCAAGCCTGATTATCCTTACAGCTTGCAAGATTATGCCGATGATATAGCGGCATTATTAGTGGCGTTAGAGTGGTCGTCCTGCTCGGTGATGGGTGTTTCTTTTGGCGGCATGGTGGCGCAACACTTTGCGCTGAGCTATCCACAGCGGGTGCAGCGTTTGGTGTTGGCTTGTACTTCAAGTGGCGGTGAGGGCGGCGGCTCTTTTGCTATGCATAGCCTAGATGCTCTGCCACCCTATGAGCGAGCTAAACGTTTCTTAGAGCTAAGTGATACTCGCCGTGACCTGTCATGGCAGCTCAGCCATACCGATACTTTTCAGCGCTTAATCGATTATCAGTTAGCCACTAAAGCAATAGGCGAAAAAGAGCCTAACCATGAAATAGGTAGGCAGCGCCAACTAGCAGCCAGAATAGGCCATGATACCTACCAACGTTTACCACAGTTAAATATGCCAGTATTAATTTGCGGCGGCCGCTTTGATGGCATAGCGCCTGTGGCTAATTTACACGCCATGCATCAGCAAATCCCGCAGTCACATTTGCAATTATTTAGCGGCGGCCATTTATTTTATCTACAAGATCGGCGCGCTTTTAAACGCATTAGTCGTTTTTTAATGGGCGAGCACGATGGGGAGTAGCAATAGGTGATTGTGGTGTTAGCTTAGCTAGGGGCGGGGTTATTTTTAGATGAAAGGATTACCCTGAATATTGTTATAGGGGGTGTATTAATTTTGGCCGATGTCTATTTGAGAACCCGCTTGGTAGCGCGATTTTTAAGCGTAAAAAACACAAATAAGCCTATAAAATAAGCGTTTATTTACACGGGTTCATTTTTAATCATAATGCTGAAGGGCCTATAGCTGGTACCTTCGCCAGCTTTATCACTGGACTCTGCACAGACTTATCCACAGATATTGTGGATAACAGAAAAGAATGAAAAGTGAGCTAAAAAATAAGTTGCAAGCTGCAAGAGAAAAGAAAAGGCTTGCGAGGTTTAGGTATAACGTTAAGCTTTTTACAGCTTACAGCTTACAGCTTACAGCTTACAGCTTACAGCTTGTTAGAGCGCTATCGCCAGCTCTCTTCCGGTCATCAGTGTGATCAGCTGTTCTAATAAATCCCAGCTATTGGCTTTGCTCATGCCTTTGGCCGATTGGTCTATATCGTTGGCCAGCTGTATCAGTCTGGTTATACGAGACAGGGACAGTTTTTGCAGGGCTATTTTGGTAATGCGCTTGCGGCTATCCCAGATACGTTGGTTTTGTAATACTCTGTCTATGCCGTGGCCATCACCTATTTGCTGTGCGCAGGCGTAAAGGTTGCGTAGCTCGCGGGTAAATAGTGGCAGTATGGCGAACACTTGATTACCTTCAGACTTTAAACCTTGCAGCATTTTTAAGGCGCTGAGGGTGTCGCCTTCTAGGCAGCTATCAATCAAACCAAAAATATTATAACGGGCGCTGTCGGCTACCGCGGCCATAACCGTCTCTACGGTGATGGTTTCCTGCTCGGCATAAAGTTGCAGTTTGTGTATCTCTTGCGAGGCGGCCAGTAAATTGCCCTCTACTCTATCGGCTAATAGCTCTATGGCGTCGGGATTGGCTTGCATGCCTAGTGCGCGCAGGCGTTGTTCTATCCAGCGTGGCAGGTCGCGGGCATTAATAGGCCATAGTTGTACTGAGGCGCCAGCGGCTTCTACGGTTTTAAACCATTTACTGCGCTGGCTGGCGGATTCAATTTTTCCGCAAATAATCAGTAAAACATTATCGGGGCTGGGGTTGGCAACGTAATCGACTAGCGCTTTTGAGCCTGCTGTGCCGGGCTTGCCGGTGGGCATGCGCAGTTCAATAATTTTTCGGTCGGCAAATAAGGAAATAGATTGGTTACTAGCATATAACTCTTCGCCGGTAAAATTATTTTCTACGTGAATAATGTCGCGGTCACCAAAGCCTTGGGCTTTACAGGCACGGCGAACATGGTCAGCGCATTCCTGAATTAACAGTGGCTCATCGCCGTGTAGTAAATAGACGGGCAATAGTTGTTTTTTTAATTGTTGGGCTAATTGCTCGGCTTTGATTTTCATAGTTAAGGCTGGCTGTTAGTCGCAGGCTTGGGTGTGGTTTTTTTAGCGAGCTTATTTAATTCGCGGGCAAAGTCAAAACGGCTAATCTGCCTAGCAATTTTTTGCGCCAGCGCCAACAGCATTTCTTGCTGTATTAGCTCGGTTTCTTCGGTGCTGCTAATGACCTTGTTGGGGTCATTGGGCAGCGCCTTGTATTCGCTAAGCGTAATAGGCCCCATAACGGTTTGGCCTATGGGGTTACGCAGATCAAAGATAACCGTTTCTATTAATTGATACTCCGCCACGCTGGCACCTGCGCCCAAGCTTAATACCCGGCGTTCGCGCTGCTGCGTGAGTATATGGATTTGAAAGCCTTGGGTTTGTTCTTGCTTAGCTATATAGCGGCCTTGGTCGCTAAGGGTTTCGGCGTTAATCACTTGCTCGCTGGCAAGCTGGGCATCATCGGCGACTTCAACCTGTTGGCTGCTAAGGCTGTTTCTTAGGGCGATGCTTAAGGGCGAATAACTATTGGCCGAGCGTATGCTAATAGGTTCGGCGCCGGCGGGCAGCTCTAGGTTGCCGCGCAACTGAAAACCACAGGCGCTAAGGAATAATACAATTGCGAATGCAGCATAAGGTTTAGTGGTTTTCAGCATAAGGTTTCCCTGTGGGCTTATTATTTAACAGCGATGGTAACCAGTTTACCGGGTATGACTTTTTGCATTTTAATTTCTTTGCCTTCAAGAAATGTTTGTACCCGCTCATCGGCCATAGCCAACGCTAATACCGCTTCTTGGCTGGCGTCGGCGGCTACTTCAATTTTAGCGCGTACCTTACCGTTGATCTGTACCACCATTTCTATGCTGCTACGCACCAACGCTTTCTCATCGACCTTAGGCCAAGGTGCATCAATAACCGCTGTGCTGTGGCCTAAGTTTTGCCATAAGGTGTGGCAAATGTGAGGCACTATAGGCGACAGTAATAACACGATGGCTTCTATGGCTTCGCGCTCTACGGCTAAACCTTGGCCGTCACGATCTTGAAACTTATTTAAGTCGTTGGTGAGTTCCATAATCGCAGCTATTGCCGTGTTAAAGGTTAGACGTCTATCGCAGTCGTCGCTGACTTTGGCTATGGTCTCGTGAGTTTTGCGGCGTAGGTCTTGTTGTGCGCTGCTTAAGTTCTTTTTGTCTAATGCGGGGATTGCACCGCTGTCGCTGTGCTTGTGGATAATTTTCCATAAACGGTTGAGGTATTTCGATGAGCCACCTACCGCTGAGTCCGACCACTCCAGTGATTGCTCTGGCGGTGCTGCAAACATAATAAACAGGCGCACGGTATCGGCACCGTATTGCTCTATCATTTGCTGCGGGTCTACGGTATTGCCTTTGGACTTAGACATTTTGGTGCCGTCTTTTAACACCATGCCCTGGCATAACAAACGGTCAAAGGGCTCGTCGCAATTCACTAGGCCTTCGTCGCGCATGAGTTTGTGGAAGAAGCGCGCGTATAGCAAATGCAAAATTGCGTGCTCTATACCGCCTACGTATTGATCGACTGGCAGCCAGTAGTTGGCGGCGTCGCTGTCTATCATGCCGTCTTCGTAATTGGGGTTGGTGAAGCGTGCGTAATACCAAGAGGATTCCATAAAGGTATCGAAGGTATCAGTTTCGCGTTCTACCGGTTTGCCGTCCGGGGTGCCATCAAGAGTATCTTTACACCATTCGGGATCGCTCTTGAGGGGAGAGTTGACGCCATCCATTACTACATCGGTAGGTAGTAGTGCGGGTAGGCGATCGGCCGGTATTGGAATTTCACCGCCCTCGGGTAAATTAAACATGGGGATAGGTGATCCCCAGTAGCGCTGGCGTGATACACCCCAATCGCGCAGGCGATAGTTGGTGGTGCGCTTGCCTTTTTTAAGGGCCACTAACTTGTCGGCGATGGCGTCAAAGGCGGCTTCAAAGTCTAGGCCATCAAACTCACCGGAGTTGATGGTGGTGGTATTGCCTTTGCGGGCATACCAATCGGTCCACACGCTGCTATCAAAAGCCGAGTCGTCTTTTTTGTTGCTGGCGATGACTTGAGTAATCGCTAAGTCGTATTTATTGGCAAAGGCAAAGTCGCGCTCGTCGTGGGCGGGTACGGCCATGACTGCACCTGAGCCGTAATCCATTAATACATAGTTGGCTACCCAAACCGGTACTAGCTCACCGGTAATGGGGTGTAGGGCATTGATGCCGGTGTACACCCCTTTTTTATCCATGGTGGCCATGTCGGCTTCGGCCACTGAGCTAACTTTACACTCTTGCACAAAGGCGGCTAATTCGGCGTTGTTTTTGGCTAGTGCCAAGCTGATGGGGTGCTCAGCCGCTAGGCTCACATAGGTTGCGCCCATTAAGGTGTCGGGGCGGGTGGTGTATACCTCAAAACTTTTTATATCGGCGACATCACTTTCTAGGGCGAAAGTCATTTCTACCCCTTCCGAGCGGCCTATCCAGTTGCGCTGCATAGTTTTAACTTGCTCGGGCCAACCGTCTAGCTGGTCTAGATCTTCTAACAATTGGTCGGCGTATTCGGTGATTTTAATAAACCACTGGGGAATTTCTTTTTTTACCACCTGGGTATCACAGCGCCAGCAGCAACCGTCTATTACTTGCTCGTTAGCGAGTACGGTTTCATCGACGGGGCACCAGTTGACGGCTGAGGTTTTTTTGTACACTAAACCTTTTTCGTACAGGCGAGTGAAGAACCATTGCTCCCAGCGATAGTAATCGGGCTTGCAGGTGGCCATTTCGCGGGTCCAATCGTAGGCGAAACCTAATTGCTTGAGCTGATCGCGCATATAGGCGATGTTTTCATCGGTCCACTTGGCGGGGGCGGTGTTGTTTTTGGCGGCAGCGTTTTCGGCGGGCAGGCCAAAGGCATCCCAGCCCATGGGCTGTAAAACGTTTTTGCCCAACATGCGTTGGTAGCGTGAGATGACATCGGCAATGGTGTAGTTGCGCACATGGCCCATGTGTAGCCTGCCGCTGGGGTAGGGGAACATAGCCAGGCAGTAGTATTTGTCTTTATTGGTATCGACGTCTACTTCAAAGCTTTTGTTGCTGGCCCAGTACTGCTGTGCCTGTTGCTCTATCTCTTTGGGGGAATACTGTTCTTGCATGTTTGGCCTTAGCGGGCAGTGCCAGCCTAGTGGCTGTGCTGCACATAAATATCGCTGAAAATGATTAAAAATAAGCGGCGCATTCTAGCAGCTATTAGCCGGCGGCGCATGTATTGCTATGCCTAAACTCGGCTTTAGCGCCGCTGCCGGGCTAGTAAATACAGGCTAGCGATGAGGCCTAAACACAGGCTGATGATGGGCCAAGAGCCGCTGCGGGCAAAAGGCGTGACCCCTTGCATGACTTGCGCTTCGCCGTGTATCACAGCTTTTTTAAATTGTGGCCCCTGTACGGTGATGTGGCCGCGCTCATTGACTATGGCGCTAATGCCGCTGCCGGTGCTACGGATGAGGTAGCGGCCGGTTTCCAGGGCGCGCATCTGGGCCATTTCTAGATGTTGTAGTGGGCCTATGGAGTCGCCAAACCAGGCATCGTTGCTAATGGTTAGCAGCATATCGGTTTGGCCGGCGCTGTGGCTAACCAGTTCGCTATACACCACCTCATAGCAAATGAGTGGTGTTAGGCTAATGCCTGCGGCTTGCAGCGGTTGTTGCTGGCTATCGCCGGCGCTAAAGGCTGACATGGGTAAATTAAAAAACTGTATTAGGCCGCGCAGTAGGCCCTCTAAGGGGATGTATTCACCAAAGGGCACTAGCCGTTGTTTGTTATACAGGCCTTCGCCATTGCCTAAGGCAACGATGCTGTTATAGCTGTGGCGTTGGCCGTCTATGGTTGCTGAGCTGGGGATGCCGGTAATCAAGCTGCTGCCGTGTTGATTAGCTTGCTCTGCCATATGCTCTAAAAAGGATTGGGCATTGTGGTACATGCCAGGCACGGCGGCTTCGGGCCAGATGACTATGTCGACTTGTGACCACAGCGGCTGGCTCATGCGGTTGTAGAGATTGAGGGTGGGCCAGTATTGGTCGCGGTCCCATTTCACGGCCTGCGAAATATTGGCCTGCACCATGGCGATTTTGAGTGGTGGTTTATCGGCGGGGCTTACCCAAGCGACTTGCTGCAGGCCATAGCCGCCCAGCCATAGCAGGGCGCTGACGATTAGTAGAGGTTGGCGGTAGTTTTTTTGCATTAGGGCGTTGGCAATAGCGGCACCGGTAAGGGTGACAATAAAGCTAATACCGTAGACTCCGGTGACAGGTGCCCAGCCAGCGAGTGGTGTGTCTATATAACCGTAGCCCAGATACAGCCAGGGGAAACCCGTTAAAAACCAGCTGCGAAACCATTCACACAAAACAAACACGGCGGCATAGCCCAAGCTGTTGCCCAGCGGTAGTGGCCGTATAAAGCGTACATAGAGATAGGCGAATATCAACCAAGTGAGTGCCAGGCCGCCGGTGAATAAAAAAGTGATAAACACAGCCAGTGGCACAGGGGCATAGCCAAATTCATGTATGCTCACATACACCCAAGAGGCACCGCTGGCAAACAGGCCAAAGCCAAACCACCAACCGCGCCAGGCGGCCTGTTTCGGTGTGAGCCGTTGGAATAAAAATACAAATAACGCGGCGCTGACTATGCCCAGTGGCCAGTAATTAAAAGGCGCTAATGACAGGGTGATGAGGCCGCCTGCTAGCAAGGCGGCTAGGTGACCTAGCCAGCCTTGAGTGCGTGTGGTGTAGGGCATAGTAAGCAACGATTGTTTGTTAGGTATTGTTAGATATTATTAGGTGATTAGGCTTGTTCGCTTTCGCCTATGATAGCCATGCGTAATAAATGCACCTGTCTGCTGTCGGCACTGAGTATTTTAAACTCAAAGCCATTGAGGTGGGTGATTTCATTACGTCTGGGTAGGTGGCCAAACTTACGCAGAATAATGCCGCCTATAGTGTCGAACTCTTCATCGCTAAAGTCGCTGTTAAAGTGCTCGTTAAAGTCTTCTATAGGGATGAGGGCTTTGACGATAAAGTCGTTATCGGCTAGTTTTTTAATATACTCGTCGGCCTCGACATCGGTTTCATCTTCGATCTCGCCGACTATCTCTTCCAACACATCCTCTATAGTGACTAGGCCGGCGACGCCGCCATATTCATCTATGACTATGGCCATGTGGTTACGATTTTCCCTAAACTCGCGCAACAGCACATTTAAGCGCTTGCTTTCAGGCACTACGGTGGCGGCGCGCAGCAGTGAGGTGATATCGAAGTTGTCGTTATCGTTTTCTATAACCTGTGGCAGTAAATCTTTTGCCAGTAAAATACCCAATATCTCATCCACGTTTTCGCCGATAACGGGAAAGCGCGAGTGCGAGCTTTTAATCATTTTGGGCAAGGTTTCTTTTAGCGATTGCTCAGCCTTAACCACGATCATTTGTGAGCGCGGTACCATGATTTCGCGTACCTGTTTATCCGCTACTTTCAGGGCGCCGTCGATAATGCTGACGACATCGCTGTCTATGACTTTGTTTTGTTCCGCAACCTTGAGAATTTCAAGTAATTCCTCACGGCTGTTGGGTTCCGATGAAAAGGCATTGGCAATTTTTTCGAGCCAGGATTTTTCTTCTGGCTCGTTGCTAGATCGATCTTCGCTCATGGCGTTTTGTTGTTTTCCTGTAAGTTAATAATGAATACCGTAGTGGCTAGCCTAGCCTTTTCAATGCGGGCATTGATAAGGGTTGGGGTAATCCAGCTGGGCAAGTAGTTGTATTTCTATCGCTTCCATAGCGACAGCTTGTTGCTCTTCTATATGGTCATAGCCTAGCAAATGTAGGGTGCCGTGTATCACCATATGCGCCCAGTGGGCGGTTAAGGTTTTTTGTTGCTGCTGGGCTTCGGCAGCGACCACTGCCGGGCAGATAATAATATCGCCCAGCAAGGGTATGTCTATATGTTCGGGTAAGTCGGCCGGAAACGATAAAACGTTAGTGGCTTTGTCTTGGTGCCTATAGGTGGCGTTGAGCTCGCGTATCTCCTGCTCGTCGACTAAGCGCACGGTGAGTTCGGCCTCGCTTTTACGGCCGGCTAGCGCGGCGGCCACCCATAGCTCAAAATTGTCGCTAGTGGGTAGGGTCGCAGCGTCGGCCGCAAGGCTATCGGCTATTTGCAGGTCTAGGTCTAGGGCTTGCATTAGCTGTTTTGGCCGCTGCGGGCTTGGTCTTTAATAGACTGTTCTTGGCTTTCTTGCGCGGCGTAGGCATCTACTATGCGCGCAACCAAGGGGTGTCTGACTACATCCTTGGATTCAAAATAGGTAAAACTAATCCCCTCTATATTTTCCAGCACCTTCATTACGTGGATAAGCCCCGATTGGGTGCCGCGCGGTAAGTCTATCTGGGTGGCGTCACCGGTAATGACCGCGGTAGAGCCAAAGCCTATGCGGGTAAGAAACATTTTCATTTGTTCCTTGGTGGTGTTTTGGCTTTCATCCAAAATAATATAGGCGTCGTTAAGGGTGCGGCCGCGCATATAGGCCAGCGGGGCGATTTCTATGACGTTGCGCTCTACCAGTTTGCTAACGGTTTCGTCGCCCAGCATTTCGTAGAGGGCGTCGTATAGGGGGCGCAAATAAGGGTCGATTTTTTGGGCGAGGTCGCCGGGCAAAAATCCCAGTTTTTCACCGGCTTCTACTGCCGGCCGCACCAGTAATATGCGCTGCACATCATCGTTGAGCAGGGCCTGTACGGCACAGGCTACCGCTAAATAGGTTTTGCCGGTACCGGCCGGGCCTATACCAAAGTTAATGTCGTGGTTGAGTATGGCGCGCACATAGCCTTGCTGGTTGCCGCCGCGGGGTTTAATGCTGAGCTTTTTGGTGTGTATGAGGGTGAAGGGCTCGACACTGTTGTCTTTGGTTGATTCTATAGGGCTGTTCACGACGGCGTGGCTATCCTCTTTCTTGAGTTCTTTATTTAGTTCTGGATTGAGTAGTTGCTGCTGCACTAGGTCGTCTATGCCGGCCTGCTGCAAATTAAGGTGTAGGGTTTGTGGAGTCAATTCGGTGCCGTTACGGGCCTCGCGGTAGAGTTGCTCGATGAGGTCGGCGCTGACGTCGACATCGGCCTGCCGGCCGGCGATGGTAAAGTGATTGCCACGACTATGTATGATCACCGCCAGGCGCTGTTCAATCTGGCGTAGGTGCTCATTTAACTGGCCGCAGAGATTGGCTAAATGCCGGGCGTCATTAGGCTCTAGAGTAAGAGCCTTTTTGTAAGAAGGGTTTTTGTTCAAATGTTTACTTATAAGCCGCAAGTTGCGGCAACCAACATATTGGCAGCATATACCTAAAAAGCGGCGAATTAAACCGCTTTTTTAACGCCTTGTAGAATGCTGTGTATAGGGGCATAAGGGGGTTTATTGCAATATACCGCGCAGGGAGTTGGGTAGCGCTTCGGTGATCAGTACGTCAGCAAAATCGCCTATGATACTGTGGTCACTGGCGCCAAAGTTAACCACGCGGTTGTTTTCGGTGCGGCCCTGTAGTTCGCCCGGGTCTTTTCTGGAAACGCCGGTCACCAATATGCGCTCAATATTATCCACCATGCGGCGGCTAATTTGTTGGGTTTGTTGGTTGATGCGATCTTGCAGTATTTGCAGGCGCTGCTTGTGCACCTGAGCTGGGGTATCGTCTTTCAGCTCTGAAGCGGGGGTGCCTGGCCTAGCGCTGTAAATAAAGCTATAGGAGAGGTCAAAACCCACTTCGTGGATTAAATCCATGGTGTCTTGGAAGTCTTGATCGGTTTCGCCAGGGAAGCCTATGATAAAGTCCGAAGACAGGCTTATATCGGGGCGTATGGCCTTTAATCGGTTGATTTTACTGATATATTCAGCGCGGGTATGGCCGCGTTTCATGGCCGCCAAAATTTTATCTGAACCGCTTTGTACCGGTAGGTGTAAGTGGCTGACCAGCTCGGGCACTTGCGCGTAGGCTTCGATTAGCGCGTCGCTAAATTCTACCGGGTGTGAGGTGGTGTAGCGTATGCGCTCTATGCCGGGTATGCGGGCGACAAAGGTGACTAGCTCGGCAAAGTCTACCACTTCATCTAGGTGGTTAAGGCCGCGGTAGGCATTTACGTTTTGGCCTAGCAGATTAACATCGCGCACGCCTTTGTCGGCTAGGCCGGCAATTTCGGCGATAACATCATCAAAGGGGCGACTCACTTCTTCGCCACGGGTATAGGGCACTACGCAGAAGGTGCAGTATTTGGAACAGCCTTCCATAATCGACACAAACGCCGAGGGGCCGTCTACGGTAGGCTCGGGTAAATTATCGAATTTTTCGATTTCAGGGAAGGTAACGTCTACCACTACCGGGCCGTTGTGTTTTTTGGCCTCTATCATAGTAGGCACACGGTGTAAGGTTTGCGGGCCAAAGATAAGGTCGACAAAAGGGGCTCTATCACTAATCGCCGAACCTTCTTGGCTGGCGACACAGCCGCCCACGCCTATGACGAGGTTGGGGTTTTTGTCTTTGAGTTTTTTCCAGCGGCCCAGTTGGTGGAACACCTTCTCTTGGGCTTTTTCGCGTATGGAACAGGTGTTGAGCAGTAATATATCAGCTTCTTCGGGGTTATCCGTGGTTTCTACGCCGTGGCTGCTGCCTAACAAATCCTCTATGCGTGAGGAGTCGTACTCATTCATTTGGCAGCCGTGGGTTTTAATAAATAGCTTTTTAGGCCGGCCATCGCTGTTGCTGAGTGGGGATTGAGCTAGGCTGCTATCGTTAGTGCTGATAATGATATTGTCTGACATGTTGCTATAAACCTGTTTACGAGAAAGTTTTAGACGCTTTGGTAAACTGTAGTGTTCAAAAGGGCGGCGATTATACCGCAAAATTATACCGTGGGGTAAGCGTTAAAAAGGCTATATAGCCCATAAATGGTGTCATAAAGAGACCCATAAATTATGGCCTGTGGTGAGCAATCGCGGTGGGTGAGTTGAGTCGTTGGCGGTTAATCGTTGTCTGCTGGCTAATCTGTGGCGGCTTATATAGTGTAGTGGCCTAGCCAGTGCTTGTGGTAATATGCGCGCCGAAAGTGTCAACCCCATGCAGTACAGTTTTTAATATTAGGTTTAAACATGGCAACAAACCCCATTTATAAAGTTATTTTTTATAATCAAGACAAAATCTATGAGCTATACGCCAAAGCCATCTATCAGAGTGAGATGTATGGCTTTATAGAGGTAGAAGAATTTGTGTTTGGCGAGCGCAGCCAAATGATAGTCGATCCCGCTGAAGAGAAGCTGAAACTCGAGTTTAATGGTGTGGCTAGGTCGTATATCCCCATGCACTCTATAGTGCGTATAGACGAGGTAGAGAAGGAAGGGGTGGGCAAAATTGTTGAATCTGGTGGTACGGCCAGTAATGTGTCTAAGTTTCCCTCTATGGCCAGGCCCGTCATTAAAACGCCAGATTCTACTGATTAAATCGTCATTATTTAGTTAAAACCATCAAAGCTATGAGCTTATTTTTCGGTGTGATTAGAGGTTTTTTAATCCGGTACTGGCACAAGCTCATTGCTCCATGATGGCGGCCTTCACTCACACCTGAGTCCGCCTCCCCTGCGGGGAAAACAGCGGGTCTCAGTCGTTCACTCAGCGCTCATCTTTACTATTACGCAATAACCTTGTGCCATTACCTGCCTATCAACTAGCACGATGCTAGAGGGCTGAGTCGGGTGCTGTCGCGAAATATAAAAGGGCTGGCCGCGGTAGCGAATGAGACAGCACAGCGCCTTAAGGCACAGTAGCGGACGCGGGAACCCCGGAGGGGCCAGACCATGTAGCGGCGGCGCCCGGCTCAGCCATCGTGTTAGTAAACCACTCTATTGAGCCTCTCCCGCAATAAAAACCCAAAAACAGTACGCTTGTCCCTTGGCAAGACTAGAGTTTTTAAACTCGGCAATGGCACAAGGTCATTGCTCCATGATGGCGGCGCTGTCCTGCAGGGGGCGGGCTACCTTCACTCCCGCCTCCCCTGCGGGGAAGGCAGCCGGTCTCAGTCGCTCACTCAGCGCTCATCTTTACTATTACGCAATAACCTTGTGCCATTACCTGTCTATCGCGTGGCATTAGAGTACAGTTTTCTTAACTGCAAAATTGGCATTCACTCGATGCCAGAGGGCTGAGTCGGGTGCTGTCGCGAAATATAAAAGGGCTGGCCGCGGTAGCGGATGAGACAGCGTAGCGCTTTAAGGCTCAGTAGCGGACGCGGGTACCCAGTAGGGGCCAGACCATGTAGCGGCGGCATCTGGCTCAGCCCTCGGCACTAGTACCTCTTTTTTCAACTAGAGATTTCTCAGACAAAAAAAAGCCCTCAGCTAGGTGAGAGCTTTATCTTCGTTAGGCTATCCAGCCTTTGCTTAGCTGGCTAGTGCCTGCCTGACAGTGGCCAGTTTTAAACAGGTGATAAACACCGCGGTGGCCTGTTTTAGGTCCTCTATGCTGGGGAAGGAGGGGGCAATACGGATATTGCTATCCTGCGGATCCTTACCGTAGGGGAAGGGAGCGCCGGCGGGGGTGAGCTTAACCCCGGCTTCCGCTGCCAGCTGTATTACTTGTTTGGCCAGGCCTGGGCGCGTGTCTACAGAAATAAAGTAACCCCCTTGCGGCTCTGTCCAGCTGGCAATGTCGTCATCGCCTAATTCAGATTTAAGCTGCTGCAACACAGCATCGAAACGAGGCTTCATAATGGCGGCGTGCTTTTTCATGTGCTCGGTCAGAGTGGCCTGATCTTTTAGAAACTTCACGTGACGGTATTGGTTAACCTTATCGGGTCCTATGGTGCTGTAGCCTAGGGCGTCTTTTAGTGCGCTAAGGTTGCTGGTTGAAGCAGCCATAAAACCTACGCCGGCACCGGCAAAGGTGATTTTTGAGGTAGAGCCGAATATGAGTACGCTGTCTTCTGTGCCTGCGCTTTTGCATGCCTCATAGAGATTGGCCAGCACTGGCGCTTGATCATCGAGTACATGTACCGCATAGGCGTTATCCCAAAATATGCGGAAGTGATCGCCGGCGATATGGCCTAGCTTAGCCATGCGGTTGACGACGTCATCGCTATAAACGATGCCGGTAGGGTTGGAGAAGCGCGGCACACACCAGATGCCCTTAATGCTGGGGTCAGATTTAACTAGGGCTTCTACCTGATCCATATCTGGGCCGTACTCATTCATGGCTACGGGAATAAGCTCTATGCCTAAGTGTTGGCTGGCGGTGAAGTGCCTGTCGTAGCCAGGCACGGGGGCTAAGAATTTAACGGGGCCCTGTAAGCTCCAGGCGCTGTCTTTACCGGCTAAACCTTGGCTGAGGGCGGTTTGCAGGCTGAAGTACATCATAGGCAGGCTGCCGTTGCCGCCCACAAGTATGTCTTGTGCCTGAACGCCTAGCATGTCGGCAAACAGTTGCTTGGCTTCGGGTAAGCCGTCTAGGCCACCGTAGTTGCGCAAGTCGGTGCCGCTGCCATCGCTGTAATTACCGTTGAGTATGCCGTCCAGTGTGTTAGAGAGGCTGAGTTGCTCGGCACTGGGCTTGCCGCGGGTTAAATCTAAATTTAATCCGGCGGTTTGAAAGGTTAGGTACTGCTCGCTTAGACTTTTTTCTAGCTCGCGCAGCTGTTCGGGGGCGGCTTGGCTGAGACGCAATGGATTACCCTCAATGTGATCTATGTAGATGTTGAGTAATAAATCGCCATGCCTTTTGGGCTGTGGCTAATTCATGGGGGCGGAATTATAGCCGAAAAAGTGGCTAGGGTAAGCTATTGCGGGGGTAATACGATGAATAGTGACTATTTTTTGTAGTGATCTATCAGCTGCGCTAATTGTGCCATGGCTTGCTCTGACGCGTCGATAATATGCAACCCGGCCCAGTGGCGATTGAAGTTTTCTTCGGCCTTGCACCACAGGCAGTCGGCACCTACCTCTATGCTGTTACTGCCTAAAATGGGGGTGGGTAAGGTCAGCGAGAGCTGATAAATGGCATGGGTGGGTATGTTCTTATCCGTCATGACCATTAAGCCTTCGGTGGTGACGTTGATAAGCTCGCCAAATAAACCACCATTGATAATGTCGCTTACGGTGATGCTTTGGTTTAATTCTACACGCTCTTGTTTTCTGGTCATGGTTGACTCGCTTGATCGCTGTTATTTTTGTTTATGTTGTATCTGTTTGAGGATACGTTCAAGTGCTTTTTCAAAGAAGGGCTTTTCGTCTTCTTTGCTTAATATTTTGATATCACCTGTCCGTATAGCTTGGGCTAGTTCTTGCCCGCTTTTAATCGCTACTTGTTGCCCCATGCGGTTTACAAACATAAAGTGCAGGGTGGTAGTGTTGGACCAAGCCAGTTTAACCTGTTGCGCTTGTTTACTCTTGGCGTCGAAAATAAACCAGGTGCCAAACTCGGTTTGCTTAAGTTGTTGAACAATATCGTCGCCCTTGGTTTCTTCCTCTATGGCTAGATTGATATCCATTTCATCGATATGGGCGCTGATGATTTCAGGCTGTTTGGCGGTTTCTGTCGTTTTCGTTGCAGACTGGCTGTGGGTTTTAGCATGTTGTTCATGCAAATGCATTAGTTGGTTGATAATCTGCTGCCCCTGGCTGGCGTCATAGCCTACGGTGTCAAAACCTTGTTGCAGGGCAGAGGGTAGCGATTCTAATAATTCGTTAAAGCGCAGGTTTTTTTTCGGTTGCGTGGAGTATTGGATAATTTGTACAAACCATAAAATATCATCCACCATAGTGGCGGCATGCTGCCACTGGCCGCTGCGCGAACCAAAGCGCAATAGATTAAAAGCCATATAGTTGGACCAAGGCTCAAATAACAGCGTGCTGACAAAATCGGGTAATTTGACTTGGCCTATTTTTTTCTTAATAAATGCGTCGACTTTTAGCCGTATTTCTTTCAGTTTGTTTTCGCCTTTGGCGGCTTGCATGGCTCGTTCTTCGGTGAGGTGTATGCGGCGCGCGTGTTGGCGTATGTGACGATTAAACTCAAAGGCCAGCTCCGAAAATAAGCGTATGTCGTTGTCAAAGTCGTTTAGTATGCGTTCAACCACGTTTTTGATTTGTTGAAAAACTTCGCTTTTGTGTTTGTTATTGGGCTCTACCCAGCGCTCTCCCGAGGCAACCAAGTTGTTGAGTAACTGCCTAGCGGGGTGTTGTGGGTGGTTAAAAAACGCTTTATCGATAACCGCTACTTTTAAGAAAGGGGTATGCAGATAGCTCAATAAGGTTTTTACCGAGTCAGGTAATTTTTCATCGTTGAGCATGTACTCAAAAAGCAAGCCTACAATTTCTATAACATGGGTATCTATCTCTGCGGTTTTTTTCGCATCCTGCTCAGCTTGCTGCCGTAGCTGTAGGGGGAGGCCTGCTTGCAGTTGCTGTGGGCTTTCTATATGGCTTAACTCGCCAGCGGCATTGTGTTGCAAGGCCTGTATGCTGTGTATGAGTTGATCTACGGTAATGGCTTGGCCCGCAGGTATGCTGGGTATAGGCAGTAATTGCTGTAACTGTTGGATAGATTTAAAAAGATCAATTTGATGATTGAGGGAGGGCTCATTCTCTAAATTTTTAAGTTCTTCGGGTAATAACTCTGAGGGTGACTTATGAGTTTCGTAATTTAAATGGGGTAGTAAGCCGCGCGCTTCAAAGTGTTGGTTTAAGAGCTTGTACAGTGAGTCCAGTTTGCGCATAAACAAGCTGTCAAACATTTTGTAAACGATGAGCCGTGATTGATTGTCTAGTAGTAAGCCTGTTACTGCTGCTTGTAAGGCTTCGGCAAAAACGCCGGGGGCTATGGGGTTGTCATAGTCGCTCATTTTACTGCCACCACGTAAGGCGGCCAGGCGTTGGTTGAGAGCGTAGATTCCCGCTGAACAGTCGTTACTGGCTTTTAGTGCCATGGTTTTTATGGCCAGCGCTTCTTCCAGTTCGTCGTTATCAACTAGGCTGAGGGTTTGATCTTCTTGCTGCTGGCTAAGATTGAAGTCGCTGTTGGTGGGGCGTATGTTTTGATAGTTTTGAAAAGCGTCTAGCAGATGTTGGCTAAAGCGCTGCTCTATAAGGGCCTGCTTATTAATAATCTCATCCCGTACTTGGAAATAGCGGGTCTGGCTTTCATTATTGTCGGATTTGTCGGCGAGGGTAAAAAACTTTTCGGCCAATTGCTCAACATAGCGGGTCAGATGGCTGTGGGACCACTTACTAATGGCACGGCGGGTTTTTGCTATGATGCGTTCTTTAGGTAAGGCGTCTATGTGCGTATTCATTAAATAATAAAATTCCAATTTTTATAGGCTATAGCTGCGACCTTTATGCTTAATTATAGGCCCTAGATTATAGGTTCTAGAATTATAGACGATACTTTTGAATACGTTGTATATACTAGTAAATGCTTAGCCTTTGTGGCGGGATTTCCCTGCATTATAGTTGTTGATGAGGTTATCTACCGCTTGCTGATCGTAGGGCTTGAGGCCGCTAAGCAGCATGCGCTTTTCACCGCGACCTATTTCTATGCCGTCAGATAATAGTGTGAAAGCTAAACATATTTTACCGCGTTTGCCATTGGTTTCTAGCCGGGTTTGTTGCATATTTAGCGCTAATTCTATATCGCTTACATCTAGGCGTTCTAGCTCTATTAGCATGCTTTCATAGATAACCATGGGCCTGTCAGGGTTGATCATGACATTTTGCTCTTGTAACAAGGGCTGCAAAATATGGGGGAAGGTGTGTCCGGAAAAGGCGACATAACGCTGAGTCAGGGTATCGATAAGCTGCGGGTTGCTGCTGTTGTCGCCGGTTTGCTCTATGTTCATATACTCTTTGCCGACGCTGTCTTTAAGGCTAAGTTGTGAGCTGGCGGTAGGTAGCTGTAGTTCTACGCCATCGTTTACCATGCCGGAAAAGGTAAACTGCATATGTTGGCTAACGCCATATTTAGCTAACACTAAAGAGAACAATAAATCGCCAGGTACGCAGAAGCGTTTGGCATCGGCATCGTGCAGAGGGTTAAAATCGTCGGCAATGTTTTTGGCAAAGTCACTGGCTTGTTGGCGGGTGAAGCTGATTTGTTGTTGTTCTTGACGATAGTATTGATCAATTAACATAGCTAAGGCTTACTGGCGTTGATAATAATGAGCGGGCAATTCTAGCAGTATGCGGGCTATCATAGAAGTTATTAGCCCTACTCTGTTTATGTGTTTATGTGTTTATGCCCCCAGCTCGGCAGTTTGTACGCTGTATAGATGTTCACATTGCTGAAACAGAGTCGCGACTTGCTCTAGGCTGGTAGCGGCGCCAAAGAAAAAGCCTTGTACGATGTCGCAGCCCAGTGCTCTCAGATACTCTAATTGCTCTTTGTTTTCCACTCCTTCGGCAATAATAGACATGCGTAAACCTTGCGCCATAGAGATAATGGCGTTGACTATACAGGCTTCGTCTTCACTGTTTTTGATGTTGTGAATAAAGCTGCGATCGATTTTTAAGGTTTTCAATGGGTACTTTTGTAGGTAGCTGAGCGAGGAGTAGCCGGTGCCGAAGTCATCTAGGGCGAGGTTAATACCTTTTGACGACAGTAATAACAGTTTATCTACGATGTCTTTTCTATCCCCCATTAAAACATTTTCGGTAATTTCAAGCTCTAGTAAGTGGGCGGGGAAGCCCTCCTCTTTGAGTATGCTTAGCACGGTTTCGGTAAAATCATCACGCTCTATCATTATCGGGGAGAGGTTAACTGCCAGCCGTAAATTGGGCATACCTTGATGATGGTAGTGGCGGGTTTCACGGCAGGCCTTACGCAAGGTGTATTTGTCTATCTCTATAATCAGGCGGCTTTCTTCAGCGATGGGGATAAATTCTATGGGTGATAATCTACCTAGTGTGGGGTGGTTCCAGCGGATTAAGGCTTCAACACCGCAGACGGTTTCGGTGAGTGTATCGACTTGCGGCTGATAGCAAATATCAAATTCATCCAACTCTATAGCGCGTCTAATGTCTTGCTCTAGCATCAGCCGCTGGGTGGGATTGTCGTTCATGTCGGGGTTAAAAATCTTAACACCGTCTTTACCCGTGTTTTTAACCTGGTACATAGCTATGTCGGAGTTTTTTATCAGGGCGTCCATATTGGTGCCGGCTTCGGGATAGGTCGCTATTCCTATACTGGCGCCTACATAAATATCGTGGCCGCCTAGCATAAAAGGTTGCTTAATAGATTCTAAAATTTTGTCGGCCACTTGTGTGGCTGCTTGGTCATCGGCAATTTCGGGTAGCAATAGGGTGAATTCATCGCCGCCAAAACGCGACAGGGTGTCACTTTTACGTATATGTTCTTGCAGCCTTTGGCTAACCGCTTGTAATAGCCGGTCGCCCATGGTGTGGCCCAGTGAGTCGTTGATAACTTTAAAGCGATCTAGATCTATAAACATGACGGCTAAACGGCTTTTGTTGCGCTCGGCCTGACTAATAGCTGTGCTTAAGCGATCTTTAAATAGTGAGCGATTGGGCAACCTAGTTAGTAGGTCGTGATACGCCTGAAAGTTTATAAAGGCTTCAGCCTCTTTGCGCTCAGTAATGTCGCGGGCAGTGCCATAGGCGTGAAAGTGATTGTTTTGCGAAGGTATGCGTTTGTTGCTGTCGCTAATCGACCAAATGGTGATTTCAAAATGACGCTTGTGATCGTTGTTAAAGTTTTTAAGGGTAACTTCGGTGCTTTGTGGGGTTTTATGTGGTGCCAGTGCTCGTTCAAAAAAATATTCTACGCGTTCGTCACTATCTTCAATGATATTGGTGATAGGTTTTCCTAGCAGGTTTTTTCTGGAGAAACCTAAAATTGATTCTATTTGTGAATTGATGAAGCTCACCTTGCCTTGATTGTCTAACACAAAAATAATATCGGGAGAGTTATTAACAATAAAGCGGTGTAGCTTTTCGGATTGATTGAGTTTGGTTTGTATATTGTGGTGCGACTTTTCTAACAGTTTTTTCCTGACCGCATTACTAACGGTGGCGGTTAGTTCTTCGGGTGCATAGGGTTTTTTAAGATAATCATAGGCGCCGTGGCGTAGTGCCTTGCTAATATCACTTAAAGACGTTTCGCCGCTGACCACAATAATAGTGGTGTCTATTTTTTGCTTAGCCATAAAGGCCATGACATCATGGCCGTTGATATCGGGCATTTTCAGGTCTAGTAATAGCACGTCATATTCTTGGCTAGATAATTTATCTATACCTTGCTGTCCACCCAATGCGGTATCGACATTAAAGGCATAAAGTTCCAATAGTGCTTTAAGGCTTGCCAGCATGCTGGGGTCGTCGTCAGTTAATAATATCCTGGCGTCGCTATTTTTGTAATGTTCGGTGTTGGCCATATTTTTTGCTTTTATTATCATCATGTACAAGCCGTGTTCATGATGCTATTTAGGGAGTAAAAGGTGGAACTCCGTTCCGCTGCTCTCCGAATCTGTGGCAGGCTGTTGTGAGCGGCAGCTAATAATGCCGTCCATTTCATCAACCAGTTTTTTAACGATGCTTAGGCCTAGGCCTGAGTGCTTACTTCCTTTAGTAGATTGCTGAGGTAAGAAAAGTTGTTCTTTCACCTCCGTAGGGATGCCCGGACCGTTGTCGCTAATAATGATGCTTATATAAGAACGGCCATTGCTGTCGACATTGGCGTTACTGCGCAGGGTGATTTGTTGTCCGCTACTCAGCGCTTCGCAAGCGTTTTTAATAAGGTTAGTCAGTATTTGTTTTAGGTAGGCGCTATTCACCTTGGCGGGTTGCAGGGTCTGGTCTAAATGCAGTTTTAAATCGATTTGTTTTGAGACGCAGCTGGAGTTAATAAAAATTTGCGCTGTATCGCTAATGATTTTATTGATGTCAGTAATGCTGTCGTCGTTGTTGTCGCTGGGGTCTTTTAAGCGCAGCAATATTTTTCCGACTCTATCGATTTCGTCTTTGATAAGGTTGAGGTTATTATTGGCGCTGTGTTGACTGCCTAAATCAACGCGCAGCAACTCTAGGTAATTACGGATAATACTGAGTGGGTTGCTGGCCTCATGTATGACTTCAAGAATGTTGTTCTGTAATTTTTGCTGTTGGGTGTCATCGTTAATGGTCGCGTTGGTGGCGTTTAGTCTGTGCAGGCTGGCAGCAATCTCTTGTCCCAGCGATAGTAATTGTCCAAAGCGTTGTTGTAGTGCCGGTAGTTGTTTTGGGTTTATCCCCAACACTAATACGCCCAAGGTCTGTTCGCCATGTATTAACGGTAGGCACAGTATGTGTTCAGCCAAGCAGAGCCTGATTAATTGCTTGTCTATGACCGATAGTTTTGCTGTGCTGGTTACGCTGTGTTGTATGGACTGGTTTAATAAGGCCTCGCTGCTAAGGCTGCGGCCAGCTTGTACCGCTATGTTAAAGGCAGGTGATGACTCACCATCATTAAGACCTACCAGCCGGTTTTGCTCTGTTTGATATTCTAATAGCACGCATTGTTGAATGCCAAAGGTGAGTAACAGTGCCCTGCCTATGGTTTGCTCTAAGGCTTCATGGCTTTGTACCTGCCATAGCGTTTGGTTGAGTTGCGATAACTCGCTTAATTCACCTAAGCGCTTAGCGAGGTCTTGGTGAGCTTGCTGCTCTGTATGTAGCTGTTCGCTAAGATCTATATTTAAACTGCCGGCCATATTCTCGACATCGCTTAAAATACGACCGTGTATTTCACGGGTGAGCGCTTCGTTAAGGCCGAATAATTCATGGCTGGCGGTTAGGGAGTTGTCGTTAATGTCGCTGCTGTTGCCTAGCAGACTGGATAAATAAATAATTTTAACTAGGTGTTGTGCGTCTTGTATTTGTTCCAGCTCTTCATGGTGGTAGCGCACGGCATCACCCATAAAGGTTGATATGTTCCAGCTATCGATAAGGTCGGCGGCAACATTACAATGGTTGTAGTGGAAGTGCTTTTGCTCTTCTTCCAATAGCCTGTAGTCTGGCGGGCTTAAATTCACCACCTGCAAATAATCTTCGTTGAACTCGGTGAGTAAAATTAATTGCCCCACATCGGTGAGCAGGCCGCAGAGATAGGCTTCTTCGGGGGCACTGTAACGGGTGAGGGTGGCTAGAGCCTGAGCGAAGTTGGCGGTAATCAGTGAGCGGCGCCAAAATTGTTTTAAAAACTGGGTGTGCTGTTGGCTGAAATGGTTGAAAAAATGTTTAATGGCGGTGGTGATAATAATGGTTTTAACGGTGTCGGTGCCCAGTAGCATTAGGGCGCGTTCTATAGTTGAGCAGTTTTGTGAGCGGCCATAGTAGCTGGAGCTGGCTACTTGAATCAGTTTACTGGCCACAGCGGGGTCTTGCCTGATGATATCGGCCAGCTGTTGAAAGTCCGCTGCTTCACCATGAATGGCATCAAGAATTTTTATTAAAACTTGAGGTAGGCTGGGCAGTTGATTTATGGTTTTAGGCGTACTCAATGGGCTTTGCTCATGCATTATTGTTTTTATGTTTGGCTGTGCTTGCCAGCGTGTAGTGCATTTACCTTTATCGCAGTTAAGTAAAACTGTTATAGGTGAGTATAGCTAACCGATCTAGCAGATACCATACGAGTGGTCAAAATACAGGCTAATGATAAGGGCGTAAGAGTATGTTAGCTATAAAATGTGAATATTACCGCTATTAGTTGCAGGTATCGCTTTTTTCTTACAGTTTGATACTATGCGTTACGTCACAGTTTTATAAAAAAGTGTCAAAAACTTGCTAATAACAACTCGCTAATGGAATGATCTGCTCCGTGCAATCAGTGACTCACCAAGCTTCGCCGCGGCCCACGATACCTCGCGTTATTGCTATTTGCAGCGGTAAGGGGGGCGTGGGTAAATCCAGTATAGCGGTCAATTTAGGTATAACCTTGGCTAAACAAGGTTTTCGGGTTTGCCTGTTGGATGCCGATACCGGCTTGGCCAATGTCAATATACTCTTGGGTGTGCAGCCACAGTACAGCTTGGAGCACGTATTATACGGTGCAAAAGCAATAGAAGATGTGATGGTTACCGCGCCTCATAATCTAAAGATTATCCCCGGTGCCAATGGTATTAGTGAGTGCGCTACTCTGCATCCACGCCAGCAATTGCGTTTAACCCGCGAGCTGGCGCGCATAGAACATGATTTTGATTATTTATTAATTGATAACGCCGCCGGTATAGCTGACGCCAGTTTGGATTTTATTGCCGCTGCTCAGTACTCGTTGGTGGTTATTACCCCTGAACCTACCTCGCTCACCGATGCATTTTCACTGATTAAACTATTAAAACGCCGCCAAGGCTGTATTTTATTTCGGGTGGTAGTGAATATGTGTGAAGGCAGTAATGAGGGCCGAAGTATATTTGGTCGATTTGCTGCCGCGGTAGAAAAGTATATAGGCGTAGAGCTACAGTATTTAGGCTATCTACCTCGTGATGAGAGTGTGCGAGCGGCGGTCACCTTGCAAAACCCTGTGGCGATGTTCCCCGATACCGACCCGTCTTCGCAAAGCTTTATACGCTTAGCGCAAACCTTAACTAAAGACAGCGACAGCTTGCCAATAGGCAAGTCTTTTAGTGCCTATTGGTACCGCCAGTTTAGGCAATCTGAGCAAGCCAAACAGCAAATGGCGGCTAACAACCCAGCGACACAGCCTGTTAGCAAAGAGCGCAAGCAAGAAAACGACTATGTGGCCGAATTACAGAGCCGGGTATTGTTAGCTATAGAAAAAGGCACTGCCGATAAAGATGCCATAGCGCGTATGTTGCGCGCGAGTGTGCAGGCCTATTTTAAAGCCTATCAGGACAGCCCCATAGATGGTGCTGACTATATAGAACAGTTGATTTTAAGCCCTAACCGCGAGGATTGTCAGCTTAGAGAGATATACGCCAAACTCAAGCCCTGGGGCGAGTTGAAGTCTAAAGAGGATGCCTCGCAACCTTTAGCTATGGCTGAGCATACGCTAGTGACGCAACCACTCGCAGCCGCGGTTAGCCAGCACACGGTACAGCCTGTTGAGGTACGCGCGAGCGGTTCTCCCAAGTTGGCCGTGGCAGGTTATGATAAAAAGCGTTTTGGTTCACAAGATGAGCTATTACTGGACATAAAAAAACAACATAGCGATACAATGCCCTTGTTAACTATATTAGAGGCCTATACCGCCTAAAATGTTGAGCGGGCTTATTTTATTGAGGTGGCTGGGTGACTTTTGAACGGGTGAAGAAAAGGGTGGTGGGAGCGGGTGCGACACTGGCTGACAGCGCTCGCGGCAGCCGTTCGTCAACTGTGGACTCTGCAGTTAATACACTGCTACAAAAAGCTAGCCAGAATGAACAAATCCTCAAACGTTACCAGCGCTTCGAGCTGAAGCTGCTGGATGCGGTAGGCTTTAATGAACTACTGGCGCTGTTACTGGACGACAGTCTGGCCTATTTTCAGTTAGATGCGATAGAGCTATGGCTATACGACCCCGAACAGACGGTGGCAGAGCATATCGATAATCCCGATGACTATCCTAATTTACAGTTGGTGGCGCGCAGTGAGCCATTAAAGCAACTCTATGCTGCTAGGCCTTGCGTGCAGCTGGTGCCTCTGAGTCAATCACGTAGCCCTGCTATTTTTCAAGGCCTGTCTCTCCGCTCGGCAGCTATGCTGCCCTTGGTGCGCCAAGGCGTGTTGGTGGGTAGTTTGCATATGGGGGCTAGAGGGCATAAGCGTTTTGGACTGGATAAATCCACCGATTTTATTAATCACCTAGCCTCCGTGGTGGCGGTGTGTTTTGAGAATGTGGTTAATAGAGAGCGCTTACGCCGCTTAAGCATGTATGACATGTTGACCCAGGTGAAAAATCGACGAGCTTTTAATCAGGCTCTAGCAGAAGAGGTTTCTAGAGCCTCGCGTAACCAAGAGTTACTCAGCCTGCTGTTCATAGACTTGGACCACTTTAAGCGGATTAACGATAGTCACGGTCATCAAACTGGAGACCGTGCACTAAAAATTGTTGCCCAACATATCAACCAGATGCTGCGTAAAACCGATCATGTTTGCCGCTATGGGGGGGAGGAATTTGCCCTGCTCTTGCCTAACTGCAGCCCTGAACGCGCTATGGATATTGCCGAGCGTATACGCGTGCAAGTCAGCCAGTTAGCTATACGTAATGATGAGGGCCAGGCATTAACGCTGACTCTGTCTATAGGCGTGAGTTGCTGGCAGCCCGATGCAGCAGGTGAAGCAGCCTCGCAGGTCGGTGAGTGCTTAGTGAAATGCGCCGATGAAGGTGTTTATACAGCCAAAGATCAGGGCAGAAATACCATAGAGTTTGTGGATTATCAGCAATAAAAAGAAAAAATAAGCAATATTTTCAGTGACTTATAGTGAATAACTGAGGATATTGGCTATAGTTAGCCTATCTAAAATAATAACGATGTAAATTATGCCTACAGTTTTTGAAGCCAGGCCGCTTAGCAGCCAAATGGCCAAACCTAAAATTTTGTTTGTAGACGACTCTAAGTTGATTCGCGCTGCCGCCTTAAAAATGTTCTCTGAAAGTTTCGATTTGCAACTGGCTGAAAATGGTCAAGAAGCTTGGGAGCTGATACAGCACGATGAGCATATACAGGTGGTGTTTACCGACTTGGTTATGCCTGAGCTAGATGGTTTTGAACTGCTGAATATAGTGAGAACCTCTGCCGACGAGCGCATCCGACAATTACCGCTTATTGTGGTGACTGGGGCCGACAACAGTCAAGATGCCAAGAATAAAGCTTATGAATTAGGCGCTACTGACTTCTTAACCAAACCTTTTGATGCGGCGGATATTAATGCTAGGGCCCAGGCTCATGTGCGCTACCAAGAGACCACTCAGTCGCTGGTGGAAACCTCTATTATCGACCCATTAACCGACTTATTAAACTTTCGTGGTTTTGAAAAACAACTCGATAAAGACGTATCTTTTAGCACTCGCCACAACCATGAGCTGACCGTGCTCAATATAGAAGTTGATGCCTTCAAAGCGCTATTTGTGCGCATAGGCCGTAGCGGTGCCGAAACGATTATTAAGCGCATAGCTAAAGTTGTCGTGGGTGCGGTGCGGAAAGAAGATACTGTCGCTCGTACCGGCTTATCGAGTTTTTATGTGTCGTTACCTGGGGCCGACCCCGATGGTTCACTATTAATAGCGCATCGTATCTGTTTAGCGGTGAATAATTTTAAAGCCACACTACAGGGTAAAGCCTTACCTATTACCGTATCGGTAGGGGCCTGCATAGTGGCAGAGGGCTTACACGCTGACCCTAGTGTTATTATTAGTTGTGCTAGCGATGCGCAAAGACGTGCGGCCAAGCGGGGTTTGGGGCAAGTACATCATATAGATTTAGCTCAGTACCGTAAGAAAAATCGTCGGTCGGACGCTGCTGCGGTATCTATCGATGAAGCCTTAAGTGAAATCCTGCAGGGTGGTGAAAAAGACGTGATGACGCAAATGGATTACTTACTGGATGAGTTAGAGCCTTTGTTGAAACTGTTAAGTGATGAGCAGCGTCAGCGCATTAGTAAGCTCTAACTAGGGAATATTGCTTCGGTAATCATTAAACAGTCATAAAAAAAGCGGGTAACCCCGCTTTTTTTATGACTAGAAGTTAATAGGGAACAGAAATTCGAAGCTATTACCGGTTAAGTCTTGAGGTATGGGGGGGAAGGGCTCGGATACTTTAAAGGCTTTCTCGGCGGCACTGTTTAAGCGCGAGAACTGGGTGGGCTCTTTCAGTGAGAGCTTGAGTATTTTACCTTCACGATCTAACTCCACGGCGACTACCGCTCTGCCACGTTCGCCGCGTTGCTGCGAACGTTTAGGGTATTTCACGTTTTTTGAAATAATTTGATACATTGCCGACTGGTATTCATTCATTGCTTCTTGGCGGGCTTGTTCGGCTCGGGCTTTAGCTAGCGCGGCAGCAGAGGCGGCGGCTTTGGCTTCGGCAACTTCTTTGGCGGCTCTGGCTTTGGCCAGCGCGTCGGCGGCGACTTTTTCTTCAGCGGCTTTTTTTGCGGCGGCAGCTTTTTGGGCAGCTGCTTGCTCGGTGTTAACACTGACGCTGGCGCTGACAGCACCGTTAATGCCGGGAGGGCCAAAGGCGCCTGAGCTGCTAGCCGAGCCGGTGTTTTGCTCGGATTTAGACCAGCCCATAATTTGGCGCTTGCGCTTATCGCTGTAGTTGAGGTTTTCATAGCGGGTCAGTAGCGTAACACCGTCTTCGTCGCGAGGTAGTTTGACTATATTTTGCCTAAATTCGGTGGAGGGAGGCTTAGAGCCTATCCATGTGTTGAGCAGGGCGTAGAAAAAATCGTTGTTAACTGTTCTAAATACGCGGTGACCATTGAGGTAAATAGTGGTGTGGCGGCCTTCAGCCATATCGATGGTTAGGTGATCGCCGGTAATAAGATCATTGCGTGGAATTTGGGTGAATGCCTGAATTTGGGTGGTTAGTTTTTCTAAGTTAGGCGATTCATTATTTAACAATATGGCGCCCGTCCACTCTTTGGCAAAGCGCCTAGGTGACCAGTTGTCGTCAACTATGCGTATATCCATACGCTTATTACCTGACATGGCTAGTATGTCTTCAGGGGATTGGCTGTTACGTTCTAGATACAATGCCCCTATGTAATACTCTTTACGTAGTTTTTGAAAGGCGGCTAGGCCATTCAAGGTTAGCTCATCAAAAACGCTGTCTTGCGCATAGCTGTTGCTGGCGGTAAACGTGAGCGCTAAACATACTGTTAAAAGTGAAAATAGTTTATTCATTGTTTTAAGTGTTTTCTGGCTTTTAGCCGTTTTTATTGTAGTTCAGTTCAATAAGTCAAACTGGTATAGCGTATACGGTCAAATTTTATTCTAAGGCATTCTCTACTACAGAACCAGTGCTGGTTGCTGTTTGTGTAATTAGATTGTTATACCGCACATATAATAGAATCTTTGAGCACTAAGCGATTTTTATTCCATTTCGATTACAGACTTAATGTAGCGCAGTAGTAGCTAATGTAAAGGGGGTGTTGCCAGTATTTTGTGCTATTTACCGTGGCTGGGGGCCGTTTTCTCCGGTTTTTATCTTCGTTTATTGCGTATATTGGGTAATATGGTCGGCCAGTTTACGGCCAGCGCTTACTATAGCCTGTATGCTGGCTTTGTTTATGTCTTGATTCAGTCTATCTTGTGGAGACATTTTGAAATTTAACGCCTTACTTATAAAAATTAACGAATGAAAATTAAAGATTTAAGTGAATTTAAAGCTGAAGATATTGCCTCTTTGCTACGCAGAATCCCTTTCTTTAACCAACTACAGCGCGAAGATGAGCAACAGCTGGCTGTGTTGATGGACTTTTCCTGCATAGTGGAGCTGGACTCGGGCGAAACCATTATGCGCAGGGGTGACAGGGGCTCGTGGCTGTATTTTTTGATTAAAGGGGGTCTGTCGGTGTATTTAAATTCACCCCAGCAAGAGCAGCCTTTAAACCATATTACGCCGGGCGAGTTGTTTGGCGATTTGGCTCTGCTCTGTGATCATGAGCGCAAAGCAACTGTAGCTGCTGACAATAATGGCAAAACCGCCACCCTGTTCGCCACTGACTTTAAGCCCTTTGGTGATATACATAACTTTGATACCGTGTCTTTGTATACCAAGCTGATTTTTTACCGCACGATGGTGCACAGCATACGCTGGCGTTTGGAGCAAAAGCGTATGGAGCAGGGGCAGCACCTTCTGGCTCAAGAGCTTAGGCAGGTAAAGTTTCATGCCGGTGAAAAAGAGACGCCCGAAGAGTTACAGTCGTTATTTGAACAAGCGCAACAATTAGCTTCTATTTTGGACCGCTGGAATACCGACGGCGGTAAAATACAAGATGTCGTTGTTGCTGTAGTCACCGCTAAGGAGTAGCACTTACCAAGGGGTGTGATAAGTGAGTATTCCTGTATTAATCTGTGATGACTCTAATATGGCCAGAAATCAGGTGGCTAGGTCACTGCCACCTGATTGGGATGTGGAGGTCAGTTTTGCCTGCAATGGAATAGAGGGGCTAGAAGCCATACGAGCGGGTAAGGGGGAGATGTTGTTTCTCGACCTCACTATGCCTGAGCTGGACGGCTACGGGGTGTTAGCGGGCATTAAATCCGAGGGCCTGAAGTCTATGATTATTGTTATCTCGGCAGATATACAACCTGAGGCCAAAGCGAGGGCCATTAAGGCTGGGGCATTAGATTTTATCAATAAACCGATAAATCGCGACAAGCTGGCTGAAGTGTTAAATACCTACGGCTTGCTATAAGGCCGGCGCTAAGATTGGCCAGCTTTAGCCAGCACCAACTGGACGAGCGCCTGGTTTAGTGGGGTCGCTATGTTTAGCTTTTTAGCCACATCACATAAATAACCATTTAAAGCCGAAATTTCGGTGGCTTTGCCTCGCTTAATATCTTGTAAGGTGGAGTTAATATTATCACCCGTGAGAGCCGCTACGGCAGCAACCTCTTCATACAGCGTATCAAACCATGGCCCCAGGCCTTGAGCCTTAGCGACCGTAGTAATCTCACGGCATAGGTCGATTAATTCCTGCCGTATGGGTTCACGGCTAATCAGCTCACCATTGCGGCATTGATATTTAACCCCCAAGGCATTAATCGCGCAGTTAATGGCTAATTTGCGCCATAGCTGTTGTTCTATATCTAGGCTGAAATGTATGCGCAGAGAACGCGGTAATAGTGTTAGTAGCTGCGCTGCTGGGTACTGCTCTGCAGCGGTATTTATAGGGCCTATGTGGGTCTCCCCCTGACCGACATGACGCAGGGTGTGGGGGTCGCTAAAGTGAGCACCATCGGTAGTGGTGGCGGCATAGAGTCGCTGCTGCCTTTGCGGCGTAAGCGATTTTACCGCCATGCCATTTTGCAACACGATGATCACGGCCTGCTCGCTGAGCAGTGGCGCCACGCTAGCAAAGGCTGCTAGGCATTGCTGGGCCTTGGTGGTAATGAGCAGGTGATGTATGGGGGGTTGTAGCTCGGTGGCGATGAGCCGTGGTGTTTGAAAACTAAAGTGTGCATCCGCAGCAAAAAAGTCTAGTGACAGCGCTTCGGAATTGAGCTGCCGGCAAATAGCAGTCGTGTTGACTCCCTGTTGATGCCAGCGGGCAGACCAGAGTGAGCCTATCGCGCCAGCGCCTAAAATATGCCAGTGAACGGGGTGAGAGGCTAGGGTCATAATAGAGGTTTGGGCCGCAGCTTAGGGGTGATGGCGCTAATTAAAACAGACCTCTATGTAAAAAGCACCGGCCTTGGTTTCGAAGGGGATTAAAAGGGTTGCGCCAGTAACAGTATGTGCCACGGGTATATTTTTACCTATGTTGGTGGTAGGCGTGGCTAAGTCAAATTCCAGACCGGTTTCAGAATACAGCTGCTTGGCATTACCGGTAATCATATTGGTGATCTCACCAACCACATCGGCAATCGTCTCGTCGACTTCGCTAAAACTTTCGCCCAGCATATTTTCGGCGATGTTGAGTATGGCCTCTTTAGTAAAGCTAATGGCCAGTGAACCGTGATGATTGTCGCCCTTTAAATCAATGACGCTGGTAATGTCACCTAGGCTATCGGGCCCATCTTTAAGGCAAGGTTTACCTATAGTCACTTCTACCATGGCCATAGTGGTAAGCACGTTCACTGTGGCCGCCAGTAGGGGATTTATATACTGAGAATTCATTCGGTGAGGTTACGTCCGTTAAAGCAGTCCCGATTAAGGTTAGCGTTAGCGATACTGTTTTACAACTATCGTTGTTATAAGGCCAGTATCACTACGTCCAGTTGCCGGTTAGTTTGTTTCTCGCAACCAGTAGTGAATTTTTTGTGCTAATAAATCACGGTTAATAGGTTTTTTAATATAATCGTTCATACCTTGGGCTATGCACTGCTCATTGTCGCCAGCCATGGCATTGGCGGTGACCGCGATGATAGGGATGTTGCTATAAGCACTACTCGATAGCCGAATCTTTTGAGTGGCTGCAAAACCATCCATAACCGGCATTTGGCAATCCATTAAAATAATGTCGACAGGTTGCAGTTGTAGTATGTCCAATGCCTGTTGGCCATTATTAGCACTTAACACGATGCAGTCTAACTTTTCTAACATGCCTTTTAAGACCATTTGATTAACGGGATTGTCTTCGGCGATAAGGACTATTTTTTCTTTATTGTTGTTGTCAGAATTGTAATCCTGCTGCAGCTCTATGCTGGGTACCTGTAAGGATATAGCAAAGGTAAACAGCGATCCTTGGCCGACAGTAGATTCTATATGCAGTTGAGCGTTAAGTAACAAGCAAACACGGTGGCATATGGATAGACCTATACCTAGGTCATGATGGTGTCGTAAATACTCACTATCACTGCGCTGCAATTCTTTTTGCATGGCTGTAAGTTTGCTGGGGTGTATGCCGCTACCGCTATCGTTGACTGAAAAATAGAGCTGCTGATTTGCTGTAGACAGAGTGACGGTAACTACGCCTTGGTCGGTATATTTAATGGCGTTATCGACGAGCTGAGACAGTACTAAACTCAGTTGATCGCAATCGCTGATAATATAATTGGGCACATTTTTATCAATATGCCAATGAAAACGGATGTTTTTTATATTACAGCGATGTCGGAATGATTCGGCGAGGCGATTAAAGGTAGGCCTTAATTCAAAGCTTTCTTTTTTAGCTCTTGCCGTACCCGCCTGTATTTCAGAAAAATGAACAATGGAATTGATTAGCGTAGTCAGGTTTTGTGCCGAGTTATTGGCTGCATTAATATAGTGGCATTGCTGTTTGTTTAAGGTTTTCCTATCTATTAGGGACAGGGCTCCTTCTATACCATTAATTGGGTTGCGTAGTTCGTGGCTGATGGTCGCTAAAAAACTATCTTTGAGTAGGCTTTCTCTTTTGCTGTAGGCTGCCGCCTGCTCTAATTCATTAAATTGCTGCTGCAGTTGGCTGTGTTCAGCCGCTTTATTACTGTAATTACGTTGTAGTTTCTCATTGATTCTATTGTTGATAGCAAGTGCCAATAATATAGCTTGTAGCGCTGACCCTGCCAAAATGGCTGTTTCCGTTAATGCCCCCAAGTTGACATATTGGGCCGTGATTAAGCTATAGCTAATAATGCTAGGGGCGATACATAGCCATGATAATAAAAACAGTCGGCTGGTTTTATCACCGCGATTAATGCTATTAACTGTAGAAAAGAAAATAACCAGGCAACTGATTACAATCAATATTAAACCAGCTTCGTTGGCTGACTGATAATCCATAAAAGGGCTGAGTAAGGATAAAATTATAGCTAGCGCTATGCTGCCATTAAATAGAATTTCTAGGCCGTAGCTTTTCTGTGTAAATGATAGGAAATGTCTGCTCAATAATAATGCAAAGAGGCAGCACAAATTAAATAAAGTCAAAATAATGGCTTGGTTTAAAGCCGGTAAGGCTGGCCATAGATATTGAAAGGAATAGCCGTTGACAGTGGCCTGCATAAAACCAACGGCAGCGATATACATTAGTGCATAAAAAACAAAAGGTTTACGCGTGCTAATAAAATTAAATAGGCAATACAGTAACGTGAATAAAATGATTCCGAAGTAGATGCCGTAGTACGTGCTTTTCTCGCTGTATTGCTCGGTTAAATTGATGTCATCGTGTAGATATAAGGGAATGTCTAAGGCGCTGCTGCTCGCGACCTTAATGTATAGCTCTATAGGGGCATCGCTAAAGCGTATAGGGTAGATAAATGTACGTTGCTTGATAAGGCGTTTGGCAAAGGGGTATTGGTCGCCTAGTGTTGTTTTTTTGAGCAGAGACTGATTCTCGTAATGATAAATATCGATGTGATCGAGTAAGGGGTTATCTATGCTTAAAAACCAATTTTTATTCAGTGCTTGTTGCGGCCCGCGTTTGAGTTTGAGCTGTAGCCATATATGAGAATCTTTATAGCCGAGGTTAAATGATTTTTTTTGGTTGCGTTGAAAACGGTCCAGCGCCTGAGGTTTGAGTATGTCAGAAATGGTCATTAACTGGCTTTTATCTTCTAGCCAATAGGTATCTTTAGTTAAATTATAGCTGCTATTACGGTCGTTAACTTCTAGGGCATAAAGTTGCGGGGATGCAATGATAAGGAAATTGAGGGACAGGCATAATAGTTGGTAAATAAGCGTCTTGTTGAACAGCATTATGGGGTGCATCCACTTAATTCATAGATAGTGAGAGTCAGTTACTGCGGCGTAGCTTTTATTGTAGGTGAAACACTCAGCAATGTTTGGAAATGCGCAATAAACTGGCTGATGCGCTTGGCATTGGCGCCTAGGTCGCTTTCGCCCACTCTGGAAGTAGAGCGTATATCGACTCGTTGGTCCTGCGCTTGAATAATAATGTCATCTTTAAAACCAAACCAAAAGCTGGTATCTACCGCTTCAATAATCCCGGCTTGCCTATTTTGGTGGTGTATATCCCAGCCTAAATATTGGGCCGTAGCTAACGCTAGTTGAAAATTTTGTTGGCGATTGAGCAGGGTAATAATAGGTTTGATGTGTGGATATAGTTGTGACTGCGCTTGTGCTTTGTCGGCGGTGTACTTTACGCTATTCGCATGCTCGCCGCGCAGCTGCAGGGCTTTGTGATACTGAGGCGCTTGGGCGGTATTGGTGCTGATGTCATGCAGGGTAATTCCGCTGATGTTTTCGCGCATTAATGCTGCGCTAATAATAAGTGCGGGTAGTGCAAGTAAAACGGCTAAACGTAACGGTTTGACAACGGGCTGCGCTGGCTTTTGTATTAGCCATAGCGCGCAGATTACTTGTATAGCTAAGCCGACCAGTAAGGCTAGGGCAAATAAAGCTAATCCTAAGGTATAAGGCCATAGCTGCCAGCGACTGCCTAGGGCGGCTATGGGTAGCAGGCATAGCATGAATAGCGATGACGCTGATAGCAGCTTTGCGAAGGATGTTGTTTTGCTCATATTGCCATGTTATCCGTGCTTGACGCTGAGTATGTTCTGTTGAGTTTAGTGCAATAACCGAGTAGTGATAGCGCTTGTGCTGGCCTAAAATGTCAAGCAAGGGCTATGTGCTGCCGCTATGAACCAGCGCTAACCGGCAGAGTTATAGGACATGGTACAGGATGTTTAGTGCAACCATAGCAGTTTTGCTATTATAGGTTTTTTTGCCATAACTACACCACAATTACACCATTATTTAGCCACAACAACGATAGCTTTTATGACTCCAGCAAGAATCCAGCGCCTGCATCAGGTTTTGGCGCGCCGCCAGCCTGATTTAACCCTGATAACCGACGATGTGCACAAGGGCAGAAACCTATCGGCCATTATTCGTACTGCCGATGCGGTGGGTATTAGTGATGTGCACTGCGTGATAGGTGATAGTGATTATAAAAAATTCCTAGGCACCTCTATGGGCAGCCATAGTTGGGTAGAGGTACATCGCTATCGCGAGTTGACGCCGCCGGTAGAGCTGTTAAAAGCACAGGGCTATCAAATTGTAGCGGCGCATTTATCGGCTACCGCGCTAGATTTTCACGAAGTGGATTACACCAAGCCCACGGCCCTAATGTTAGGGGCCGAGCGGGTAGGGATTAGTGAGCAGGGCGAAGCCTATGCCGATATCCATGTTACGGTGCCTATGGTGGGTATGGTGGAGTCGTTTAATGTGTCGGTAGCTGCGGGTATTATTTTAACCGAGGCGCGTCACCAGCGTCAGCAGGCTGGCTTATACGAGCAGCAAAGAATTGACCAGGCCAGTTATGACAGATTGTTTTTTGAGTGGGGTCATCCCAAGGTGCGGGATTTTTGTTTGGCCAATCAATTGGACTATCCGCCCTTGAGAGATGATGGAGAGATCGACAACCCCTCGGTTTGGTATGCGCAGGCTAGGGAATTATTGGCACAAAGAGCCGCATCGGCTAAATAAAAGGAATGTTTATGGGTACCTTACTGAGTATATTGGCCTGTTTGTTTGTGGCTTTATTTGTGGTGGTGAAACTGACCGAAAAGCACGGCAAGGTGTTAGCGCCAGAGCAACAGCAAGCATTATCAAAAATCATTGTGGCCTTGGTGGCGATAAGTTTAGTGGCTGGCCTGATTAAGTTTATGTTGGCAGGCAGTTAAGATTAGGGCGTTAACAGCGGGGTTCTTAAGTCTCGCGAACAAACCAGCGCTTACGCCAGGCGTTCATTACCCGCTCGGGATACCAATACTTGCCGTAGCTGCCGTTGTAGCGGGCTAGGGCATTCATCCAATTGCCTTGTTCTTTTTTAAGGTAAAACTGCAAAATACGACAACCATAGCTGAGGTTGGTGTCGATATTGGTGAGGTTATCTTCGGGGCGGCCAATTTCGTTTTTCCAAAAAGGCATTACTTGCATTAAGCCCTGTGCGCCTGCGCTAGAGATAGCAAATTCGTTAAAGCGACTCTCTACCTCTATCAGCGCCAGCACTAAATCGGGCTTGAGTTCGGCTTTGGTAGCTTCGCGGTGTATAGCACGCAGCAGTTTTAAGCGCTGCTTGGGTTTTTTAATAAAGCGCGCCAAGCGCCCCGACATGTCCACCAGCCATACTTCGGCATGAAAACGGTCGTCAAAACTGTCAGCGGAGCTAATGGTTTTTTTTAAAAAATCGCGCAACTCTGCCTGCTCGGCGCTATTGCCTGGCGGCGTATTGGCTGTGGCCATAGGCGCTAACGCCAAGGGCCACAGTAATATGCTGGCAATAATAAAATTACGCATCAGCGGCTTAGGATTTGTTAAGCGTGTTGTTAACAAAGGCTATAATATCGGCGATGGCAATATGTTGGTTATCGCTGTCGCGGCGACCTTTGTACTCTATAGTGCCTTCTTTTAAACCTCTATCCCCTATCACTAAGCGATGGGGTATGCCCATCAGCTCCATATCGGCAAACTTCACCCCAGGTCGTTCGTCGCGGTCATCCAATATTACCTCATAGCCCAAATCGCTAAGTTGCTGATATAGCGTTTCAGCTTGCTCACGCACCTGCTCCGACTTTTTCATGTTCATGCCGATAATGGCTATTTGGAAGGGGGCAATGGCCTCGGGCCAAATAATACCGTTGTCGTCGTAGTTTTGCTCTATAGCGGCGGCTACTACGCGGGTAATGCCTATGCCGTAGCATCCCATAGTCATCACTTGCTCGCGGCCTTCTTTATTAAGCACGGTAGCATTAAGGGCGGTGGAGTATTTGTCGCCTAATTGGAAGATGTGGCCCACTTCTATGCCGCGTTTAATTTGTACGCTACCAGTACCGCAGGGGCTGGGGTCGCCGCTGACGATGTTGCGTATATCGGCAATGCTGACTTTTTCGTTGCCGCTAATGGCGCAATCTATATCCCAGTTGACACCCGTGTAGTGGTAGCCTTCTTCGTTAGCACCGCACACAAAGTCTGCCAAGTGCACGGCAGAGCGATCGATAATCATGTTTATGGTTAAGCCTATGGGGCCTACCGAGCCGGGGGCAGAACCGGTGGCTAGTTTCACTTGCTCGTCGCTGGCAAACAGTATCGGTGAGGCTACGCCGGCCAGCTTGGCGGCTTTTAACTCGTTTAGCTCGTGGTCGCCGCGGACTATTAGCGCAACTAAAGGTGCTTCTTCGCCTGCTTCGGCCTCACCCATAACAATTAAAGTTTTGGCAATTTGCGCGGGCGCGATGTTTAGACCTTTGCTCACGTCTTCTATGCTGTGCTGGCCCGGTGTGGCCACTTTCTCAAGGTTTTGGCTAGCGGCAGGGCGCTCACCGGTAGGGGCCAATGCTTCGGCCATCTCAATATTGGCGGCGAAATCGCTGCCATCACTAAAGGCGATGTCGTCCTCACCGGAGTCGGCCAACACATGAAACTCGTGCGAGCCGCTGCCGCCTATAGAGCCGTTATCGGCAATCACTGGGCGAAAATTTAAGCCAAAACGGCTAAAGATACGGTTGTAGGCTTGGTACATGGCGTCGTAGGTTTGCTGCAAAGACTCGGGGCTATCGTGAAAGGAGTAGGCGTCTTTCATAATGAATTCGCGCGAGCGCATGACGCCAAAGCGAGGACGTATCTCATCGCGAAACTTGGTTTGTATTTGATAAAAGTTAGCGGGCAGTTGCTTGTAGCTTTTCAATTCATTGCGCACTAAGTCCGTGATCACTTCTTCGTGAGTAGGGCCTAGGCAAAAGGCATTGTTGTGGCGGTCATTTAAGCGGCACAGTTCTGGGCCATATTCCTGCCAACGGCCAGATTCCTGCCACAGCTCGGCAGGTTGTACCACTGGCATTAACACTTCTTGCGCGCCAACGCGGTTCATCTCTTCGCGCACTATCGCTTCAACTTTGCGTAATACCCGCAGGCCCATGGGCAGCCAGGTATACAAGCCTGAGGATAAGCGGCGTATCATGCCCGCACGCAGCATAAGCTGGTGGCTGATAACCACCGCATCGGATGGAGTTTCTTTAACGGTGGCGATAAGGAACTGGCTAGCGCGCATTGTGTATACTGCCTTGTGAAAGCTATAAGATAAAAAGCGTTATTTTACGGGTGTAGCCCAACAGCGTATAGCCCCTGCGCTCAATAAAAGAGAGAACTATGTTTGAATTGCATCCTCAATTGGCAAAAGATTGTGTATGGCTAGGTGATTTTCCTTTGTGTCGCGTGTTATTAAACCGTGATAATCATTACCCTTGGCTGATTTTGGTGCCTAGGCGTGAGGGTATAAGTGAAATATTTCAGTTGTCTGGCCAAGATCAGCAGCAATTGTTACAAGAATCCAGCGAACTCAGCGCCTGTTTAATGCGCTATTTTAATGCCGATAAAATGAATGTGGCGGCGCTGGGCAATATGGTACCGCAGTTACATATACATCATATTGCCCGTTTTAAAGCGGATATTGCTTGGCCGAACCCGGTTTGGGGTTTTACTAGTGCGCTGCCTTATGGTGAACAAGACTTGGCTGCGCGTATTACTGGCTTAACAGCTGAATTATCAGGATTAGCTGTAGAATTTATCGCAGAGTAAAAAAACCACGGGTATTTGCTACTTATTGCCGGCTTATCGCTAAAAAACCCTTGTATTGTAGGTTTAACTGATCTATAAAACCCCCAGACGCTATGTATATAGGTTTAAATGCACACTGTGTTAACTGTTTAACCGTATATTGCGGCTATTAATTAAAGCTTATAAACCGAACACAAATAAAAAGGGTTGATTGTCATGGCTATTGCTAAAAAGAAAGCTGCACCTAAGAAGAAAGCCGCCGCTAAAAAACCAGTAGCAAAAAAAGCTGCTGTGAAAAAAGCGCCTGCCAAAAAGGTAGTTGCACCAAAACGTAAAACTACAGCCATCACTGAAAAAATGACCAAGAGTCAAATTTTTAATGATATCGCTGAAAATGCCGAGCTAAGCCGTAAGCAAGTCGCTGCTGTTTTTGAAGAGCTAGAGCTATTGGTTGAACGCAGCATCAAAAAACGCGGCTTAGGTGAGTTCACTATCCCCGGTCTTATGAAAGTGACTACTGTGAAAAAGCCCGCCAAAAAAGCACGTAAAGGTATCAACCCTTTTACTGGCGAAGAGCAAATGTTCAAAGCCAAGCCTGCCAGCATTGCGGTTAAGGTTCGTCCTCTGAAAAAACTGAAAGAATTCGCCACGTCTTAAGTTTGTTCTCGTTCAAAAAAAGCGCAGCCTATTAAGGTTGCGCTTTTTTTATGCCTAATCTATTGATTACAAAGTGTTTTTTCTGCTATTCAGAATAGCCAGGGCTCTAGCTCTTTGAGGTTGCTGATAATAATTTGCTGGGCTTCTGGCTTGGGTTCTATTTTACGCGGATCTATATTGAGCGCTTGTAAGCTGTATTCCACCAGTGCCGCGCGGGTATTAATGCGCAGGGCGCCGCGTTTCATACCGTAATCCTCGGCAATAATTTTGCGTTGCTCTGGGCTTAATCTGGGGTCAGGCTTTAGCACTATAGATACCGGCTGCTGCCAATGCTGATCTTGCTGGGCGGTGACTAAGGCCTTATCTAACAGTTCCGGTTGGCCACGAAAGCGGCTGAGCACAAAATCCCTAAAATCGCGATTTTTTTCGCAATAGGCGCGCACATGCCAGCGCAGGCCGGTAAACACCAAGGTGTGTGGCTCAATAATACGTTCCTCCACAATGGGGTTGCTGAGCGAGATATAGCCTATTTCCAGGCGTTTACCGTCGCGGGCGGCCTGCACGATGGGACGTAGTAGCTGTGGTTTGATACTGCGTTTGGGGGTGGGCATAAGCTCGGTGTTGGCCAACTGTAAATCCAGGCCTTCAAAGCTGTGGCTAATGTCTTGGTTGCGCGACAATATATGCAGGTATTCATCGGCACTGCCGCTGGTTAGCTTGGGCTGAAACTGCGGCGAGGGTTTGTAGCCTTTCAGGCTGCTGTCATAGTGTAAGTTGTCAGGGGCTATGTCACGCAGGTATTGGTTTATATCCTTAGAGGCTTGCTGGCGGCCTATGCCAAAGCTATTGCATAAATGCTTGGTGGTGAGCCGACCCTCCCACAGTGCAATAATTTCTATTAGCCGGTAGCGTAATAATAAGTCCCAGCGGCAGGGCCATGATGTAGGCACGGTGTTAACTCCCCGGATTGTTGATAGGTATGCCTGAAAAGGCGACACATTAAAAGCTGTGTATATTTACAGGTCGCTGTTGACGACATATAGTGGTGCAGTCTAGGTCAATTGATGACAAGAGGATAGCCACTATGAGTTTATTTTTATCAACCATCGGACGTTTACGTTGGATACAGCGCTGGAGTTTAAAGCGCAATACCTTGCCTGAGAATGTGATGGAACACAGCTGGGAGGTGGGGGTGATAGCCCACTTGCTGGGGGTGATTAACCGCAGCGTTTTTAACGGCGAACTTAACCCTGAGCGCTTGGCGACCTTGGCGATATACCACGATTGCGCCGAGTCTATTACCGGCGATTTGCCCACCCCAGTTAAGTATTACTCTAAGGAAATACAGCAGGCCTACCGGGTGATAGAGCAGGATGCCGAGCAGGCGTTACTGGCCATGTTGCCCGAAGAGATACAGGACGCCATGGCGGATTATATACAGGAGCAGGCCAGCAACTGGTTGGAGCGCAAATACCTGAAGGCGGCGGATAGTCTGTCGGCATTGCTAAAAGCTAAGGCCGAGCTGGATAACGGCAATCAAGAGTATCAGCACACCTACCAGGATTTACAGGCGCGATTGGCGGCCTATGACTTACCCGAGGTCAGTTATTTTCTTGAGCATTTTAGCGCTTCGGCGCGGGCCTCAGAATTGTCCTCACTGGATCATAGCCATGGCGACCATAGTTTTTTTGCCAAACAATCACTTAGCCGCATACGTGCCTAAGTGTGGTTAGCGGCTGAGCTGCTGTAGGTCGGCCAAAAAGGCATCAACGGTTTCTGGCTGGGTATCCCAAGAGCACATCAACCGTGATCCCGCACCTATAAAATCATAAAACTGCCAGCCCTTGCTGTGCATAGCTTGCTTAACGGCGCTGGGCATTTGCACAAAAACGCCATTGGCTTCTACTGGGAACAATATTTCTAACTGCTCTATGTTGGCCAATCCTTGAGCCAAGCGGGCGGCCATAGCATTGGCGTGCTTGGCATTGTGTAGCCACACATCGTTAGTCAATAGGCCCTGCCATTGCGAGGACATAAAGCGCATTTTGGAGGCTAGTTGCCCTGCCTGCTTGCAGCGGTAGGCAAACTCCTCAGAGAGTTGCTTATTAAAAAATATCACCGCCTCGCCTATAGCTAAGCCGTTTTTCGAGCCGCCAAAACACAGCACATCAACACCTGCGCGCCAAGTGATGTCGGCGGGCGCTACGTCCAACGAGGCCACGGCATTGGCAAAACGGGCGCCATCCATATGGGTGTATAGCTGATGTTTGGCGGCGACTTGTTGAATAGCGTGTAATTGCTCGGGGCTATAGATCGTGCTGCATTCGGTGGTTTGGGTGAGGCTAACCACCTTCGGCTTAGGGTAATGTATATCTTGGCGTTTGTGGACTAGGGCTTCAATGCCCTGCGGATTGAGCTTACCTAGCTCGCCTTGAGCCTGCAGTAGCTTGGCGCCGTGGGTAAAAAACTCCGGTGCGCCGCATTCATCGGTTTCCACATGGGCGGATTGATGACAAATAATACTGTGGTAGCTTTGGCACAAGCTGGCTAGCGCCAAAGCGTTGGCTGCGGTGCCATTAAAGACAAAGTAAACATCACAATCCGTGTCGAACAAGGTTCTAAATTGCTCACAGGCTTCGGCGGTATAGCGATCTTCGCCGTAGGAGCTGACATGGCCTGAATTGGCTGAGACCATCGTTTGCATGGCTTGGGGGCAAATGCCTGAGATATTATCGCTGGCAAACTGTTGGGTCATGGATTGCTACCTGGCTAACGGTTAGTGATAAGTTGCAAGGCAATGTAGCATGTCAGTTAGGTCTTAAAAAGCCGTAGTGATAGTGTGGTAGGCGTGGTGGTAGCGGTAGTGACCGAGCAATAAGCCTTCCTAGCAGCAGTTTTTCTCGTTTCAGCCCCCTAGCGGTGGGATAGCCTTTCACTGTGGGCTTAGTTTTAGGGTATAATCTCGCGCTTTAATTTATTGCTTTAGTTTACTTTCTGAACAGATTGTTGTGGTAGAGACCTTTCATATGCCAATTTATGAGTATCAGTGTACATCGTGCGAGCACACATTAGAGGCTTTGCAGAAAATCAGCGACCAGCCTTTGGTGGATTGCCCCAGCTGCAATAAAGCCGATTTGAAAAAGCAAATATCAGCAGCGGGTTTTCGCCTAAAAGGCAGCGGCTGGTATGAGACCGACTTTAAAACCGGTAGCAAGAAAAACATTGCAGGCAGCTCTGAAGCTGGCAGCAAAACCAGTACCACTAGTGCCAGTGCTACCAGTTCTGGTACGGCTAGTTAATAGATAAGCAAACGCAATAGAACAGAATTTCACTTACAGGATTATCAAACCATGCGCAGCCATTATTGCGGCATTTTAAACGCCGACCATATTGATCAAGAAGTAACTCTAAACGGATGGGTAGATCGCCGTCGTGACCATGGTGGTGTAATCTTTTTAGATTTGCGTGATCGCGAAGGCATCGTGCAGGTGGTCTTTGACCCCGATACTGAAGAGCATTTCAAGCGTGCTGATAGCGTGCGTGGTGAATATGTCATTCAAGTGAAAGGCCGTGTACGCGCCCGCGCCGAAAGCACCGTTAACGCCAATATGGCCACCGGTGCTATCGAAGTATTAGGTAAAGAGCTAGAGATTTTTAACGCCGCTGCCACGCCACCGTTTCAGCTAGATGAACATATTTCAGTAGGTGAAGATGTACGCTTAAAATACCGCTACATTGATTTGCGCAGACCAGAAATGCTGGAGAAACTAAAACTGCGTTCACGTATTACCTCTAGCTTGCGCAGCTTCTTAGATGCCAACGGCTTTTTAGATATAGAAACGCCTATCTTAACTAAGGCTACCCCCGAGGGTGCGCGCGATTACTTGGTGCCTAGCCGTACCCACGAAGGTCAATTTTTTGCCTTACCGCAGTCGCCACAGCTGTTTAAACAGTTGTTGATGGTGGCGGGCATGGATCGCTATTATCAAATCGCCAAGTGTTTCCGCGATGAAGATTTACGTGCCGATCGCCAGCCTGAATTTACCCAAATCGATTTAGAAACCTCGTTTATGGATGACCAAGAAATTATGGCCATCACCGAGCAGATGATACGTGAGCTGTTTAAAGAGGTGAAAGGTGTTGATTTAGGTGAGTTCCCTCGTATGGCCTATGCCGAAGCTATGGAGCGTTTTGGTAGTGATAAGCCTGATCTGCGTATTCCTTTAGAGTTGGTTGATGTTAACGACTTAATGCAGCAGGTCGATTTTAAAGTATTCAATGGCCCGGCCAACGACCCCGAAGGTCGTGTTGCTGCGCTTAAAGTAACGGGCGGTGCACAAATCAGCCGCAAGCAAATCGACGAGTACACTAAATTCGTTAGCATTTACGGCGCCAAAGGTTTGGCCTGGGTGAAAGTGAATGATAAAGCTGCCGGCATAGAAGGTTTGCAGTCGCCTATCTTAAAGTTCATGCCCGACGACATCGTCTTGCAGATGATGGATAGGTTAGCCGTGGCGGATGGTGATATCGTTTTCTTCGGTGCTGACAAAACGAAAGTCGTTAACGAAGCGCTGGGTGCTCTGCGGGTTAAAGTGGGTGAAGACTTAGGCCTTATAGAGGGCGAATGGGCACCGCTATGGGTGGTTGATTTCCCCATGTTTGAAAAAACCAGCGATGGTAAAAACTGGACGTCACTACATCATCCTTTCACGGCACCTTCTTGCACTCCTGAAGAGTTAGAGGCTAACCCCGGTGCCGCTTTATCGAAAGCCTACGACATGGTGTTAAACGGCACCGAGTTAGGCGGTGGTTCGGTGCGTATACACCAGTCCACTATGCAAACAGCGGTATTCCGCATCTTGGGTATAGAGGCTGACGAGCAGCAAGCGAAATTCGGTTTCCTATTAGATGCCTTAAAATACGGTTGCCCACCACATGGTGGTTTGGCTTTCGGTTTAGATCGCCTAGTCATGTTAATGACTGGCGCCAAATCTATACGCGATGTTATCGCCTTCCCCAAAACCCAAAGTGCAGCCTGTGTGATGACCGATGCGCCCAGCACGGCGGATGTAAAACAATTGCGCGAATTGCATATACGTTTGCGCGAAAAGCCAAAGGCGTAATAGTACGCTATGGGCTTGCGGGGGCAGAGCTTGGGTTCTGCCCCCTTTTTTTGTCTAGAAAAGAGCAAATAAAACCGGAGAAATATTCATGGCAGGTCACAGTAAATGGGCCAATATCAAACACCGTAAAGCGGCGCAAGATGCCAAACGCGGCAAGGTATTTACAAAAATTATTCGTGAGATAGTCGTGGCTGCCAAAGCCGGCGGCCCCAACCCTGAAGACAACCCCGGCCTGCGCGCGGTGATTGATAAAGCCCTGGCCGCCAATATGAAGCGCGACACGGTAGATAAAGCAGTGGCCCGTGGCGCTGGCACCAATGATGAAGATAACTACGAAGCGATAACCTATGAAGGTTATGGCGTTGGTGGTGTGGCAGTGTACGTGGAGTGCCTAAGCGATAATCGCAATCGCACCGTGGCAGAAGTGAGACATGCCTTTACTAAGCGCGGCGGTAACTTAGGTACCGACGGCTCAGTAGCCTACTTGTTTACGCGCTGCGGCCAAATTAGTTTTGAGCAGGGCGATGAAGATCAAATTATGGAAATCGCCTTAGAGGCAGGTGCTGAAGATGTGCAGGCCAATGATGATGGTTCTATCGATGTGAGTACTGCTTTTGAAGATTTTATAGCGGTTAAAGAGGCTATGAGTGCTGCAGGTTTAAACCCTGGTTATGCCGAAATTACTATGTTGCCTGCGACTACAGTGCCGCTGGATAAAGACGGTGCCGAAAAAATTATGGCATTGGTGGATATGCTGGAAGATTTAGACGATGTTCAAAACGTCTACACCAATGCCGATATCCCTGATGAGGTTTTGGCTGAGCTGGAGTAGAGTTTGAAAACGGTTTAAGCGAGGAAGTAAACCGCTGCATTTTTAAGTGCTGCGGCTTTTGTGTGTGTAGTTTAAGAGAGTAATTAATGGCCAATCCCAAGAGTAAAACCCAGAAGAAGCTGGACCACGCCATCACCCTGGCGCTAACCGAGGTGTGCGAATCTTTGCTAAAACAGGTGTTGGGTTTTCAGTGGCTAACTCATCAGGCCGACTATGCGCGCTTTCCGGGTAGTTTAATGGTGACTTGTGTTTTCGATACGGAGGCGCATAGGCAAGCGCAAGCCGATAGTGCAGCCATGCGCAGTTTGATTCAGGCGGCATTATTAAAAATAGGGGTTACGTTGCCGGCGGTGGTCAAGCAAGTTGTTTTTGATAGTGAAGAGGCCTGCACGCAGCAGTGCGAAGGTGATTGGCAGCGGCGCTTGGCGTGGCAGATACTAAAGCCCGCAGCAAGGTTTCATTAAACTAGGGCGTTAATGAGGGCGGCAGGCTTAGCGCTGGTGCCCCAGAGCCCCATAATTCTTGCAGGCCATAAATGGTTAGGCGAAAACGCCAGTTTTCATCTTTTGATAGCTTTAGCAATGCGTCGTTAATAGCCTGCTCCTGTGCTTGATAGTGGTGGCTAATGAGCAGATGTCTTTTATAGCTACTATGGGGCTGGCCTACTATGGCGGTGGCGCTAATGACCTTAAGCAATTTGGCATAATAAAAAAAACTAGATTTTGAAATGATAATGGCATCAACATCGCCGCGCATCAGCTGTTCAATATTACCCTTATCGCTAGCGGCATCCTTACGGATTATCTCCTCGCTGGACATTAATTCACTAACCCCTGCGTAGTAATAGCCTTTGCGAACGCCTATTGTTAAACCGCTAAGATCGCTGGGGCTGTAATATTGCAGGATACTTTGTTTTTTTGCGACTACTACGTCTTTATCGCTAAATAAGGGGCGAGACCACAGGTACTTTTTCTGTTCGCTATCGTTAAACCAAACGGGGTTGGCCCATAGTGCAATAGTGGGTAGGCCGGCGATCAAACGTTGGTTTAGCTGGGGCCGCTCTATATATTGATACTGAAAGTGTATATTACTGGGCGCATGGCTTTGCAGCGCTTTTAAAAAATCATAATTCAGGCCTTTATCGGCGGCGGCATTGATTACAAAGGGCGGTGCATTGTGATAGGCATAGAGGGTGATAGTTTGCGACTGTTCGGCCAAGCATTGCTGCAGGGTGACAAGAAACAGGCTAAAGCTGAATAGAAATAATTTCATAGTTGGCTGTAAGGTTCTCGGTAAATAAGGTAGTCGGGACTATCTTTCATAGCCCTAGTAAATTGAAGCATAGCGTCTGCTTCCGATAAAGGGCAACTTATGCGACGGGTTGTAGTGACAATAAAAACAAGTAAGTACTGTTAATCCATACAGATGTTCGCTAAGCTAGCCAGCAAAATCAGGGGCTAATAACAATAGCTAAAGGCTTATGGCAATCATACTTGGTATAGACCCCGGTTCACGAAAAACCGGTTTTGGCATTATTAATGTGGTGGGTAATCAACATGATTACATCACCAGTGGCGTAATACGCCTGCCCGATACCGAGCTGCCCGAGCGTTTAAAAGTTATTTTTGAAAGTATTAACGAATTAATCGTAACCTATTGCCCGCAGCAAGCGGCGATAGAGCAGGTGTTTATGGCGAAAAATGCCGGTGCTGCCCTTAAACTAGGGCAGGCGCGGGGTGCCGCCATAGTGGCCTGCATGACGGCGGGCCTAGAGGCTAGTGAGTATTCAGCCCTGCAAATTAAGCAGGCGGTAGTCGGCACCGGTGCGGCAAAAAAAGAACAGGTGCAGCATATGGTAAAGATGTTACTCAAGTTGCCAGGGCTACCCCAAGAAGATGCCGCCGATGCTTTAGCTGCGGCTATCTGCCATGCCCACACCCAAGCGAGTTTAATTAATATGGCTGGCGCCACTCGCATGCGCCGTGGCCGTATACGATAGTGAGAGTAGTTGCATGATAGGCCGTATACACGGAATCTTATTAGAGAAACAAGCGCCGCTGTTATTAGTGGATGTGCAGGGGCTAGGCTATGAGATACAGGCCCCCATGAGCACTATTTATCAATTACCTGCTATAGGTCAGGCGGTGACCTTACATATACATATGGTGGTGCGTGAAGATGCGCAGCTATTGTATGGCTTTGTCGAGCTGCGCGAGCGAGCGCTGTTTAAAACCCTGATTAAAGTCAGTGGTGTTGGCCCCAAGCTGGCGCTTACCTTATTATCGGGCATGGAAACCGACGACTTTGTACGCTGTGTGCACGATAATGACATCGCGTCCTTGGTAAGGCTGCCGGGGGTGGGCAAAAAAACCGCCGAGCGCCTGTTGGTAGAAATGCGCGACCGCCTTAAAGATTGGCATATTGCCAGCGCTAGTGGTTTGCCGTTAATGGCGGCCGCAGCCGGGCCAGATTTTGTCAGCGAAGCCGAGAGTGCGTTAATCTCACTGGGTTATAAACCGCAAGAAGCTAGCAAGGCCATATCCGCCGTTAACGATGGTGAGGCGCAAAGCAGTGAAAGCCTAATACGTGCGGCCTTAAAGAATATGGTAAAAAAATAAGCCGCTCTTAATAAGCCGCTATATAAGTAACTATATAAGTAATTATGAATAAGTCCTTATGATAGAAATCGACAGGCTAATAGCCGCCACCGAAGAACCTAACGAAGAAATTATCGATAGGGCGATACGCCCTAAAACACTGGCCGATTACTGTGGTCAGCCGGTGGTGCGCGAGCAAATGGAAATCTTTGTGCGGGCCGCCACTATGCGTAAAGAACCCTTGGATCACACCTTGATATTTGGCCCGCCGGGTTTAGGCAAAACCACTCTGGCCCATATCTTAGCCAATGAAATGGGCGTGTCCTTAAAAACCACTTCTGGCCCGGTATTAGAAAAAGCCGGTGATTTAGCGGCATTAATGACCAACCTAGAGCCTGGCGATGTGTTGTTTATAGATGAGATACACAGGCTCAGCCCGCATATAGAAGAAGTGTTATACCCAGCTATGGAAGATTACCAGCTGGATATTATGATAGGTGAGGGCCCTGCAGCGCGCTCTATCAAGCTAGAGTTGCCGCCTTTTACCTTGGTGGGCGCTACCACCCGCGCCGGCCTGTTAACCTCACCGCTGCGTGATCGTTTTGGCATAGTGCAGCGCCTAGAGTTTTATTCCGTCAAAGACCTCACCCATATTGTGCAACGTTCGGCCCAGCATTTAGGGGTAACCATGAGTGAGGCGGGTGCTCTTGAGGTGGCTAAGCGCTCGCGCGGCACGCCCCGTATCGCCAATCGCTTATTGCGTCGGGTGCGTGATTATGCCGAAGTTAAGGGCAGTGGTGAGGTAGATGAGGCCATGGCCGACAGGGCGCTGAATATGCTCAATGTCGATGAGCAGGGCTTGGATCAGCTAGATCGACGCCTACTCTTGGCGTTGATAGAAAAATTTGAGGGTGGGCCTGTAGGCCTAGATAACCTCGCCGCTGTAATTAGCGAAGAGCGTGGCACTATAGAGGATGTAATAGAGCCCTATTTAATCCAGCAGGGCTATTTAGTGCGCAGTAATCGCGGCCGTATGGCTACCCGCAAAGTTTATAGTCATTTTGGCTATGATTATCCAGAAGGTTGATCCAGAAGGCTGCTCCCGAAAGTTAATCTCAAAAACTGTTACTGATAACTAATAACGCTGACCTTAATTAATGAAGCAGCTTACTGAAACCAGCAGGCGTTTTTACCCCTATGAATAACAACTTCTCCTGGCCCCTACGCGTTTATATAGAAGATACCGATGCGGGCGGCATAGTCTACTACGTCAATTACCTTAAGTTTATGGAGCGCGCTCGCACCGAGTATTTGCGCAGCCTAGGTTTTGGCAAAAACTATATTTTTAATGCTGAGCTAATGTTTGTGGTGCAAAGTGTTAACAGTGAGTATCTTAGGCCCGCGGCACTGGATGATGAGTTAACGGTCACTGCCACCGTGGTAGCCGCTGGCGCCTGCCAGCTCACCCTAGAGCAATTAATTTATCGAGGCAGTGAACTGCTCTGTCGCGGCGCAGTCAAAATCGTCTGCGTAAGTCAGCAGGGTATGAAACCCAAGCGCATCCCCAAGGCTATGCGCGAGGCTTTGCAACTATAACTTTATATCGATAACCTTTTAGTGATAGCTTTATAGCGATGAAAAGGCTGACAAATTAAAACCATAAATGCGACGCTGTCGGGCTTATAAGTTATCCTCAGTGCGGTTAAACTAGCCGCCACAACCCCATCAACGCTAACAATAAATGGAGCGACCGTGGCTGAAGAACTCTCTGTCATCGATTTAATTCTTAACGCCAGCATTACCGTGCAGCTGGTGATGCTGATTCTATTTATAGCCTCGGTAATTTCCTGGTTTATGATAGTGCAGCGCATGTTTTATTTTCGTGCCACCGATAAGGCTATGCGGGTATTTGAGCAGCAATTTTGGTCGGGTATCGATTTGAGTCAGTTGTTTCGCAAAGGCTCGGCCAGCGCCGAAGAGGGCAATGCAACCGTGGGCATGGAAAATATCTTTCGTGCCGGTTTTAAAGAGTTCACCCGCCTGCGTCAGCAGGGCAGCATAGAGTCAGAGGCGCTTATGGAAGGCGCGCAACGCGCTATGCGAGTAGCGCTATCCCGAGAAGAAGAGCAAATGGAAAAGCACTTGGCCTTTCTTGCCACTGTAGGTTCCACCAGCCCCTATGTCGGTTTGTTTGGCACGGTATGGGGTATTATGGGTGCCTTCCAAGGCTTGGCGATGATGCATCAGGCCACGCTGGCTACGGTAGCGCCGGGTATATCTGAGGCCTTAGTAGCTACCGCCATGGGCCTATTTGCCGCCATACCAGCAGTGGTCGGTTATAACCGTTTTTCTGCCCGCTTCGATGCGCTAATGAATAAATACGAAACCTTTTCCGACGAATTTTTTAGCATATTACATCGTCAAATTCACAGCTCTGCGGCCAAAAGGTAACCTCCATGTCTAGACGACATAAACGCCGCAAGCCCATGTCTGAGATCAATGTAGTGCCCTATATTGACGTGATGTTGGTGCTGCTGATTATCTTTATGGTGACCGCGCCCATGTTGATGCAGGGGGTTAAAGTCGAGCTACCGAAAGCGGCTGCGCTGCCAGTGGGTAAACAAGATAACGAGCCGCTTATTGTGTCGGTAAAAGCCGATGGCAGCTATTACATCAATTTGGGTGGTGATCAGGAAAAGTCAGCTTCGCTAGGGGTGATACAGGATAAGGTCAGCAAAATTTTGCGCCGCAAGCCCGCTACCGTGGTGTTGGTGTGGGGGGACCAAGCTGTACCCTATGGTGATGTGGTAACGCTAATGACGGTATTGCAGGCGGCAGGCGCGCCGTCGGTAGGCCTAGTGACAGAGAGTCCATAGCCTGTCATGTTGAAATCATTGACCCTGCCCATAATCATAACCCTGCTAATGCACGGTTTCATCGTGGCCGCGCTATTAATAGATTGGTCGGGTGAGCGCACCATTATCAAGCGACAAACCCCAAAATATGTTGAGGCTAAACTGGTAACCTTGGAAAAACCCAAGGCCAAACCTAAGCCCAAGGTAAAACAGGCGCCGCCGCCTAAAAAAGCGATCAAACCTATTATAGAGGCGCAACCGAAAGAGCCGCCCAAGGTGCTGAACAAAGACATCGTAGATCCCAACAAGCTAGCCCAAGAGCAACAGCAGTTAGCTGAGCAGCGTCGCTTGCAGGCCGAAAAAGACAAGCTTTTACAGAATGTGGTGGCCGACATCACCGATGCCATTAGTGATGCGCGAGAAAATCAACAAGAGCTCAGTGATGCTGAGCTGGCCAATAGTCATATCGCCTTGATTACTCAGGCCATAGAGCGCAACTGGAGTCGTCCCGCCAGTGCTCGTAATGGCATGAAGGTAGAGTTGGTTTTAGACTTAGTGCCCACTGGCGAAGTGATTAATGTCAGTGTGGTTAAAGGCAGCGGCAACGCGGCCTTCGACCGTTCGGCAGTCGCTGCGGTAAAACGGGCCAAACAATTTCCCGAATTGCAGCAATTGCCCCCCAGAGTATTCCAAGACACATTCCGTCGCTTTCGTATGATATTTAACCCAGAGGATTTACGCCGGTGAAGCGTGTATTTTTATTAGCAATAACAGTTCTATTAACGCTTAGCGCAACTGTGCAAGCAGAGTTAACCATAGAAATTACTCAGGGGCGCGACAATCCTACGCCTATAGCAGTAGTGCCGTTTAGTTGGCAGGGAGCCAGTGCTTTAGCGGAGGATGTGGCCACTATTGTTGAGTCGGATTTACACCGCAGTGGCCAGTTTGCGCCTATGCCGCGCAGCGATATGTTGGATCATCCCCATAGCGCTAGCGAAGTGCATTTTAGCGACTGGCGACGGGCCAATAGCGATTATATCGTGGTGGGCCGTCTTAGCGAGGAGTTGGGGCTAGTGCGTGCGGAGATAGAGCTGTTTGATGTCTATGGCCAAAAGTCCATTTTAACGATGTCAAAAACCGTGGCCAAAACTGCCTTGCGGAGTTTGGCGCACCATATTAGCGATAAGGTCTATCAGCAGTTAACGGGTATACGCGGGGCGTTCAGCACCAAGCTGCTTTATGTCTCTTCCGAGCGGCGCAGCGCCGATGAGTTTACCTATAGGTTGTTACTATCCGATATAGATGGTGCGCGGGAACAAGTATTGGTAGAGCAAGATCAACCGCTGCTAACCCCCACTTGGGCGCCCGATGGCCGCCGTATTGCTTATGTCTCGTTTGAAACATCGCGCTCAGCAATTTATATCTACGACTTTGACACTAAACAGCGTACCCAGCTGACTAATTTTACCGGTATTAACGGCTCCCCCAGCTGGTCGCCCGATGGTAGTCAGCTGGCCATGGTGTTGTCCAAAGATGGCAGCCCTGATATTTATGTAATGGATATAGCTAGTCGCCAATTAACCCGGGTTACTCGTCACTATGCGATTGATACTGAACCCTCTTGGCTGCCCGATGGTAGGTCTTTGCTATATACCTCTGATCGCGGAGGCAAGCCACAAATTTATCAGGTGACTCTGGCTAGTGGTTATGAAGAGCGGCTGACTTTTGAAGGGCAATACAACGCCCGTGCCAGAGTGCTACCCGACGGTAGGGGCATTATTATGGTGCATCAAGGCGAGGGGGATTTTCATATAGCGCTGATGGATATTGAACGTGGTGATATAGAGATTCTAACAGAGACTGCTTTGGACGAATCGCCCAGTATTGCCCCTAACGGCACCATGTTGTTGTATGCGACACAGCATCGCGGCAAAGGTATATTATCAGCGGTGTCTGTGGATGGTGGTGTTAAGTTCCACTTGCCTTCACGCTTTGGCGATGTCAGAGAGCCAGCATGGTCACCCTTTTTAACAGAATAAGTTAAAAATGCTTGTTAGCTCGCAAAACTACAGCTATTTTTATAGCTCAGCGACATATTAACCGATAAACTATGCATGCTGACGTTGCGTAATCTGTAGGGGGCTGGCAGTATAGCCTGCGATAAAGGATTTATGGCAGTTGGCTCTTAGCTGTACAAGGTTTGTTACTGTCTAAACCTCAAGAAATTTAATAACTGCTCACGACCTAGGATGAAAAATGAATACAAAAAAATTATTGATAGCCTTTTTCTCATGCGCTTTGATGGTTGGTTGTGCGTCTAACCAGACGGATGATAGTGACCAAGCTGCTGCTGCCGCTGCTGCCGCTAAAGCCGCCGCTGAACAACAAGCTGCTGATGCTGCTGCAAAAGCGAAAGCCGCTGCCGAAGCAAAAGCGAAAGCTGACGCCATGGCGAACCTAAAAACCGTTTTCTACTTTGAGTTTGACCAAGCAACCTTATCTGCTGATACCCGTGCTAATTTAGATGCACAGGCTGCTTTCTTAAAAGGTGGCAACAGCAAGCTTCGTCTAGAAGGTCACGCTGATGAGCGCGGTACTCGCGATTACAACATGGCATTAGGTGAGCGTCGTGCTAACGCCATTGCTAACTACCTGATTGTTAACGGTGTTGAGCGTTACCGTATAGAAGTAATTAGCTACGGTGAAGAGCGTCCATTAGCGAGTGGTAGCGATGCTGCTTCTTATGCTAAAAACCGTCGCGTAGAACTTAAGTAATAGTATAGGGAAGGTTAGTATGCCAAAGCATGCCCCCTCCAAAGCCGTGCTGCTTAGCAGCGCGGCTTTTCTGTTTATGTCATCTGCGTTTGCGCAGGTGCCAGTGATCGATGCCTCTATCAGCCATCAAGCAGTGCCTGTTGCGGCTACGTCTGCGCAGCCACAGATGGGCAATGCGCAATCGCAGGGTGAGTTGTTTTACCAGCTGCAACTGCTGCAAGAAGAAATGCGTATGCTGCGCGGCATGGTGGAAGAGCAAGGTCATCAGCTGGAGCGTTTTAAGCAGCAGTCCACGGAGCGCTATATCGATGTCGATAAGCGTTTGGGTAGCCTAATTGCTAATGACAACGCAGCGCCTGAACAAGCTAATAGCACAGCAACGGTAACGGCGTTAAATGACAAGCCCGCCGGTGTAGGCGAGAAGGATGCTTACGATGTTGCCTACAGCTTGGTGCCTAAGCGCCAGTATACTCAGGCGATTACCGCATTCCATAGTTTTTTGCTGGATTTCCCCGATGGTAAATATGCCCCCAATGCCTATTACTGGCTGGGTGAGCTTTATCTAGTGGTTAAACCCGCTGATCTAGAAGCCTCTAGGCAATCTTTCACCCAGTTGCTAGAGCTTTACCCCAGGCATCCTAAAGAAGCGGATGCCATGTATAAGCTGGGTACTGTGTATTTCTTGAAAGACAACAAAGAGAAATCACGGCTATGGTTAGAAAAGGTGGTGGCCCAATACGGCAAGGGTGTGAACTCGGCAGCCGATAAAGCCAGAGATTTTCTTCGCGACAGGTTCTAATTGTTGCAGCTAAGCAGACTATTTTTTGAACCGCAGCTGGCGACAGCTGCGGTTGTTCGTTATTATGCGCGCATTTTTAGCCGCCGCGTGTAACGGCCTCAAATTTCTACTGTGTTAATTGTCCGGCCGTATAGGGCTAGCTGCACAGTGTTTAGCAACAGAATCGAGCCCATGACTGACCTACGTCTTACTGAAATCTTCTATTCACTGCAGGGTGAAACCCGCACCGCAGGCCTAGCTACCGTATTTGTACGCCTTACCGGCTGCCCTCTGCGTTGTGGCTACTGTGATACCGCCTATGCCTTTCACGGTGGTGAGAAGTGGACACAAGCGCGTATCTTGGCCGAGGTGGCCAGCTACAAGCCGCGCTATGTCACCGTAACGGGCGGCGAGCCCCTAGCACAAAAAAACTGTTGGCCGCTGCTCAAGGCCTTGTGCGATCAGGGCTATGAAGTCTCGCTGGAAACCAGCGGCTCTATAAGCACCGAGGGCGTAGACGACAGAGTGGTGAAAGTGGTGGATTTAAAAACACCGGGCTCACAAGAGGTAGGGCGCAATGATTACCAGAACATACAGCGCCTCAATCGTCACGATCAGGTTAAATTTGTTATTTGTAATCGCGAAGATTACGACTGGGCTAGATTTAAAATCGACGAATATCAGTTGCTTAGTAAGGTGGACGATGTTTTATTCTCGCCCAGTTTTGGCGAAATAGAGGCCACAGCGCTGGCCAACTGGATAGTTGAAGACAATTTACCAGTACGGTTTCAACTGCAACTACACAAACTTTTATGGGATGACGCAGCAGGGCACTAAGGCATGACAGGTTTAGATACAAAAGACAGCGCAGGAAAAAGAGCAGTAATACTCGTCTCCGGCGGCTTGGACTCAGCCACCGTATTAGCCATGGCTAGGGCCGAAGACTATGCCTGCTATACCCTGGCCTTTGATTATGGCCAACGCACTCAGGCGGAGCTAGTGGCCTCAGAGCAGCTATCGCAGCAAATGGGTGCGGTAGAGCATAAAGTAATTAAGATGGATTTAAGTAGCATAGGCGGCTCGGCCTTAACCGATACCTCTATCGCTATGCCCGAGTGTGGCGGTGAAGGTATACCCGTCACCTATGTACCGGCCCGCAACACGGTGTTTTTATCCATAGCCTTGGGTTGGGCCGAGGTGTTACAGTGCCACGATATTTTTATAGGGGTGAATGCGGTAGATTACTCTGGCTACCCTGATTGCCGCCCAGAATACATCGCTGCCTTTGAAACTCTGGCCAACTTGGCTACTAAGGCAGGGGTAGAAGGGCAAAGGCTGACGATACGCACGCCACTGATGAGTCTCAGCAAATCAGACATCATTAGCAAAGGTTTGGCGCTGGCTGTTGATTACGGACTGACCGTATCCTGCTACCAGTCTAACGACCTAGGTGAGGCCTGCGGTCACTGTGATAGCTGCCATTTGCGCAGAGAAGGTTTTGAGCGCCTAGGTGTAACGGACCCCACACGCTACATGAATTGATAGAAAAATAAACAGACTGATTTAAAAGTAAGCAGAACTAGTACGAAAACGAAGGAAAAGTAAAAAAACTCTATAAAAGGCTTGTTTTTTATCATCAAAACACTATTATAGCGCCACTTTCTGGGGCCGTTAGCTCAGTTGGTAGAGCAGTTGGCTTTTAACCAATTGGTCGCTGGTTCGAATCCAGCACGGCCCACCATTATTAGTAAGTAAATCAGTTACTTACATTGCTTAAAAGGCTGCCTTCGGGTGGCCTTTTTTGTAACTTTCCACTTTCTTTCCACCACTTTTATAAAAAACTGCAATATCCATTGTGATTTGCTTTTTTAATCGTCGGCTATGGTTTTTTTAAAAAACCACCTTTTGATTTTTTTCGCTAAGGAAAATTTACTAGGCCTTTATGTTTAAAGGGCTGGGTATTAGTAGAGCCAAGTATTAGCGCCCCTCTTTCATTTTTCCGTTTGTCCGTTCCTTTCCATTCGCGAAAAGCGCTAATTGCTGAGAAGCCCAGCATTTAAGCCGTGTGGGCTGCATTATCGTCGCCGGTGGATTTCCGCGTCCAAAAAAGTGCCGAAAACCCGAAGGGGGGAGTGGAGTGCGCGGCAGGTAATTTTTTTTGGGGGCTGGGGAATTTTATTGAGGGGGGGCGGTGGTGTTTTTTGTGGCGGTTTCTTTTTCTAGCTGGGTTAGTGCATCGCCCAGCTGCCGGGCGATTGCGTGTACTTTGGTGCGGAAGCTTGGGTAGTTAGTTGGGGTGTCTGGGTTGGCTTTCCATACTAGGTCGAGGCTGGCTAGCTCTAGGCTGCGCAGTGAATTGAACACGGAAGAGTAGGAAAACAATTCGGGGCGGTTGTTATTGTAATAGCTTTGGTACTTTTGCTCGGTATTTTCTAATTTTGGCACCCAGTGTTGATTGCGCCATTTATTAAACGCTGAGTGGTTGCCGGTGCGCTCGGATTGCTGGTACTGGGTTACTAGCTCTTTGGTGAGCTCTATGGTTTCAGTGCCTAACGATGCCAAGGTGGTTCGGATATCGTTAGGCTTTAGTGCTTGGGCGGGGGCGATAATTGCGAATAGTAACAGGGCGGCTAGTAGCTGCTTGAACATGTTGAAAAATCCCTTTAGGCGTTATGTTAAATACATAGTAGCCGAAAGGGTGTTGTTTATTCAACCAGTGGGTCGAGGGTGGTTTTTAGATTGTCGGCGCTTAGGGCATCGGTAACAAAGTCGGCGGCGGTTACGGGTGGTCCGCTGTTTGCTGTGCCTGCTAGTACGCCGGTGTGGCCGTGGGTGGCGGCGTGGTTTGCTAGGTCGCTAACTACGGCCATTAGGTCTGCTATTAGTTGGTAGATGTTGGTGGTGTCGTCACCGGCGTAGTGTTTTGTGGCGATGTCGCGCACGGCTTGGTTGGTGATGCGCTCCCAGTTGCCATCGGTGTCGGCGCGTTGGGTTACTTGTGCGGATTGTTGCCATTTTACCTCGTTGGTTTCTACGCTGGGCAGGGTTAGGCCGTGGGGTAATACTGAGCGCACAAAGGGGTGCAGTGGTGATGCGTAAGCAAAGGCTATTTCGACTATGGCGCCTGCGGTGGGTAAACCAAAAAAGCCGCGCTCATTACCGGCGGCGGGTAGGGTAACGGGCACATGGGTTAGGTTGGGCATGTCGGCTACGGGTTTTAAATTAATATCGAGTAGCTGCACATCAACGGTGTATGCGGGCTGGGCTTCATCACTAAATTGGCTGGTGCTGCGGCTTTCGGCCACGGCGATAACTTTGCCCCAATGGCTGTGGTGATAGTTGCCGGCCAGTTCGGGGTATTGGCGGTTAATAATACGTTTAACGGCTACATCCATGGGTTTTTATTCCAGCTTAGCAGCATGTGTTGGCCGCTACTTTCAACAGTGGTAATGATTCCACGGCCTTCTAGGTTTAGCCCTGGGCGGGTTTTTTCTATTAAGGCCATTTTGGCGCGGTTGGCCACACCGTGGTTGGTAAAATAATTGTCGGGTATGGCGATGGTTTTATTAAAGGGTGCGTTGGCTAGGCTGCCCACATAAATATTGCCATCGGGTTGTTGCTGCCATAGGTATTGCTCAATGCCAAAGGCCAGCCCTAGGTTTTCCATGTTGTGGTAGCCGCTGCCCATGGCGTAAAAAAAAGGCAGTAACTTATTACTGCTGTGGTTTAGGGTAAAGTTTAACCCTGTTTTTTTAGTGATAACGGCTAGCACATCGCTTAGCGATACATTGCGCAAGGCCATTTTAATTGGGTAGGCCAGCACGGCGGGTAATTCTCGGCAAAAAATACGCTGTTGGTTTTTGTCTACCCGGTTGCTGGTTTCGATAAAGCCGGTGAAATAGGGTGCTAGGTTTTTAGGGCTGTAGCCTTGGTTAAATTGCACAATGCCTTGCAGTGGCGTGCTGGCTTGCACCACAAAGTTGGCGGTGCCTGGGGTTTTTAGTGATAGGCGCACGGTGTCGTTTACCAGCTTTAGGGGCTGGCCATCGACGGTGATGGTTTTGTGTAGCTTCATGGCAGTTGCGACATAACCGCCGCCCTTACTTGCTCAAAACCTTGGCCACTGGCTTCGGTGGTTTCGGTTTGTTGCCGGCTCTCTACGCGCTCGGCATAGGATACTTTTTGTTTTAATAAAAACGACACTGGCCACACTTGGCGTTGGTTATCTTCTGGGCAGGCAAATTCACCATCAAAAATAGCTTTGCGCATGCCAAAGGCATTGGCTGTTTTGTTGGTGATGTCATACACCACTAAATCGCCATCTTCGTCTTTGGCTTGTGCCATTTTTACGATGTCGCTTAGCACTTTGGCATCGCTAAATGGCACCAAAAAAGAAACCCGCACCATAACGGGCTTAACCCCTTGGTGCGATGAATCGGTGGCACTACTAAAACCGCCTAGGTCTTCGCTTTCTAGCGAAAAACTGCAGCGCAGGGCAAAGTCGCGGGTGGGGAATTTAACATTATTAAGTTGCAGCATTATTGGTAAATCCAAATGCGTTTATTCCACACCTTATCGTTGCCCAGTGTCAATACACCATCGGGCATGTGGTCGTTGCTTAACACCACCACTACGCGGGTGGCTTGCAGGGCGGCAATGTTGCGCGAGTTGGTGACATTGTATTTAACGAGGTAAGCGCCGGGGTCGCTAGTGTCTACCGATGAGCTGGTGGTAATGCTGCCGCTAATGTCGCCCTCTTGGCTATCGTTGGCCAGTGCGCCTGCATCTTCGTAGGCGGTGTTTTGTGCTAATACAATGACCTCATCACCCACTAAGGTTAGGGTGGGTTTTATAAAGGTTTTGTCGTTAACCTGCACTGAAACGTTGGTGTTAACAGGGGTGTTTACCCCGTTATTGGCCACTATGGTTACATCGTAAATGTTGTCGCCGTTGGCATCTATTGGGGCGGTATAGCTTTTAGCTAACAAGCTTAACTGCCAAACTTCACCGATGGTATTTGCGATGGTGAATAGCGCAGCATCGGCACCGGTTAACGTTGCTGCCTCGCCCTCTAAATTAAAGATGGTAAAGTTTTTGCTAAAAACTTCGCCCTCGGTAATGGTAAATATATAGTCACCAATAATGGTGGGGGCTAAGCTAGAAAAAGGAATTTCCGTTACCGTTACGGTGATGTAGGCTTGCGTGGGTTGATTGATATTGTTATCAGCAATAATAGTGAAATCATATACATTGTCGCTGTTTGCATCTGCCGGGTTAGTGAAGTTTTGTGCAGGTAAAGTTACCCTCCATACATCATTGCCTTGATATGCTAGCGTGAATAGGTTGGCATCGTTGCCGGTTAATACTAAACCGCCACTTTTTAATTTAGTAACTGAAAAATCAGCAGCCCAGCCGGCGCCTTCATTAACACTGTGACTTGCCACACCTTCAATAACGGGCGCTGCACTAATTATAGCGATAGTTATATTTTGTGTTGCCTGTGTGGCGGCTGCATTGGTTGCGGTTACACCTGTGTTGAAGCTGTTTTTTGTTTCGTAATCGGGTGCAACCTTAAACGTTACCTCGGCGGTTTCAGCGTCGATATTAAAATAGTCTGCATCCGTGCCGGTTAACGTGTAAACGATTGGCTCGGTTCCTGCGGTTGCTGCGAATGTTCCGACTGCTGTGGCATCCTCTGCTATGTTTACGCTGGTGTCGGCAGGCATAACAGGCGCAGTCGCGTACGCTGTCACGTCAAAGGCTACAAAATGGCGCATACCATCAGAAGGCGTGTAGAACGTAGCCTCAAACGTTACCGCCTTATTTTCGCTCAACTCAATAACACCCGTCGAGTCTATGCTGATCGTTGTAGTACCAACAGTTTGCGGGTAGGTGATCTGCATGTTGTCTTCGAGTGTTGGCACGATGCTGGGCGCTAACACTGAGCCGTCAGAAACATCAGCAGTGGCTATCATAAACTGCGTAGTTAGATAACCAGCAGGCGCGCTTAACGCTGTAGTATTTGTAGCTGTATTAGTACCATCGCTTACCCACGATTCAGTTACCCATGGTGTTGCACCTGCTGCGAGAGTGTCGGCAACAAACGGCAAACTCAGCACAGGGCTACCACTGGTAGGCGTGCCTGTATCTGCAACCTGATCTAGCGTTGTTGCTGTTTGTGTGCCTAGTGCTAATGATAGGCTTGGGGTGCCACCGGCTAAACGTATACCTGCTGTGCTAGCGGTATCTAGTAGCGTGCCTGTGTGCTGGAAGGTGCTGCCAGATGTTACTGCTGGTGGGCCGTCTAGGGTTGGGGCTGCGATGGCTGAATCACCCTCTAAAACCACGCCATGTACATTGCCTGCCGAATCGCCTGTGGCAACAAAGGGATTTTGTAGTGCAGATGTTCCGTCAAGAGCACCTACTGTTGACTCCCCGGGATCGTATTGAGTGCCTATTCGGCAGGCTGCTACAATTCGCCAGCCCACTGCGTAATCATTACCCGCAACAAGCGACACAGGCGATGAAAAGGCTTCTGAATACCACGCCTCAGTAACTGAGTTTGGATAAACGATAACTGAGCCAAGTAACGCATTGCCATCCGTTAAGTCAATCACGCCTATTTCAAGTGCGCCCACGGACGCGGTACTGCCTCTCCCATAGAACTTGGCGGTGTTTACCACATCACCCGATACGCCTGTGTGCTTCCATACGCCGTGTGTCATGTATTGGCGTTGGGCTGTAGTGAACGATGCTACGCCAAGCGAGTAAGTCCCTGTTGTATATCCAACGGTAAAAGCCATTATACTACGCTCCCGCCAAACCATGCAGGCGCAGATGAAACTTCACCCGACGCTATCTTCATATCATCAACCCACAAGCTTTGGTTTGCGGGCGCGCCCCCATTCCAGTATGTAAATAACAGGAAGTCAAAAATACTGGCATCAGGATTCAGTAATGTGTTCCACAAGTACGACTCGACAATTAAGTTTCCATCAATCCAGAATTTAACCCTGCTACTACCGCCATCAGCTTGTAAATTGTGGTCAAGAACAATTTCACATGAATAACGCTGAAATACGTCTGTCTGAATAACATCAGACGCGCCGAAATACTCCCAACCTCCCACGGGAACAGGGCCGCCAAGGGCTTCTTGCCACTCGCGCATCATTCTGAATTGTGTCGCACTACCTAGCGGCTTGATTTGTAAATCTAAAGCGCCTCTTTGTGTGCCATCCAAATCTTTTGATCTAAACCGTAAAAACTTTAAGCTGCCCGTATTTGTAGTGAAATCAAAACCCGCCGGGACGTACATATAAAAATCTACCCAAATCCTATGCCCTACTGTGCTTACATCTGGATGATCGAAATTACCGCCAAAGTTTATGTTTGAAGTAATTGAGTTTAGTTTTACTGCATTCACTCCACTCTGTACATGCGTTTGGTCATACTCAGCAATCCCAGCCGAGTTTACAAACGTAAACGCATCGCCTATATAATTGTTTTGTATGTCTGTACCACTTGTGCCTGAGTCAAAATTTCTTAACATTTCAAAAAATGGCACAGAGGGCACAACACCAGCAACAGTTCTAAACGGCGCTGTAGCACTCTGTATTTCCTGCGGATGTGGGCCGGGGTAGATTATAGCCATTGTGATTTAGCCCTGTGCTGTGTTGCCATGGTTTTGGGGGTTGTTCTAATAGCATTACCCATAATTATTCACCGCTTGCTCATCAATTGCCGCTAGTTTTATGGCGTAATTAATATCGTTAATATCAACAGCCAGTATTTGTTTTTTTAGCGCCTGCATGGTGCCGGTAATGGCGCCGTAAATTAGGTCGTAGGCTTTTACTTTATTTTCTACGCCTACTACAAAGGCCAGTAGGGGTTCGTCGTTGGCTGTTGCTAGGCCGCCCAGCACGGGGAAGTTTACAAGGTCGTTGCTGCTGGGCAGGGCGTTGGGGTTTTGTGCGGCCATGCTGCGGTATTTTTCGGCCTCTAGTACTTGCCGTGGCCAGCCATCTATTTCTACTTGGGTGTAGTCGCTTTTAATTATTTGCATGGCCGTTTGGTAGGCTGCATTTAATTGTTGTAGCTTAGTTGTGCGCCGTTGTTCGTTGCTGGGTTCGGGCTCTACTAGGCTGGCAATGTGGGCATTAAAGGCGTTAATGATGGGCTGGTAGGCGGCGTAGCTGCTAATGTTTTCGTTTCTATCGTCGTATTCAACTTCACCGCTATTGCCATTGTATTGCACGGCAATAACGCCGCTTAAATCAAACGGGGTTAAATCAATTTGGTGTGCTACACCGTTTATTTCTACAAGGCTGTCGCTTACCACAATGGTTAGTTTCATTTACTTATGCCCTAGCTGCATGTTGGCGGGGCCAGTTAAAAATTTTACAATTTCTACTTGCCCGCCCACGGTTTCGTTTTTAAGTTCGGTTACGGCGGCGGCGGTTTCTAATTGCCGCTGTGAGTTTTCGACCAGTAACATGTTTGTCCAGTTGTACGCGCAATCCCAGTGGGCGATTGTTTCGCCGGTTTGTGGGTTGCGGCCTTCAATCATTTGGTAGCGGTCGCAGGCATGTTTTTTACAGGCCACGGCTATAAAACGGTCTTTTTTATCGTGATAACTTAAACGATCACAAAATGAATCGCTCATGCGCCTACCCTCTCGCCTAGCAGTGTGCATAGGTGTTTTAGATTAAAATTATTAACGTGTGTGTGCTTGCCACCATTGCCTATGGACGCGGTATGGTTATGCGCACTACCGCTACCGGTAGAGCCAGTGCGGCCCACGTTGGGTGTGCTGTTTGAACCTTGCATGTCGTAGTTAGAGTCGTTGCCGTAGGTTCTATCGGTTGCGGGGTAATTTGAGCTAGTTAACCCCGCGGAGCTGTTCACGTTTCTAAAACTGTAATGCCAATGCGAGGGTATTTGTGATGTGCCTAGTGTTCTGTTGTTAACCGTGGCGCTGTGGTTATGTTCGCCGCTTTCGCTGGATTCAAACGAGGTATTAAACACGCTGCTAAAACTATTGGTGCCCGCCACGCTACCCCCGCCAGTGTTCACCACTTTTAGTGCCACATTGTTATGGGTGGTAATAATTACCCAGCCGGTAGGCACGGTGGCCTGGGGGAATAACAAACGGGTGCCTATGTCCAAATCCACATCGGTTAAGCGTTTGTTGATAAAGGCTAACAAATTGCTGCTATCAATAATGGCGCGGGTATCGGTTACCGCCCCGCCGCTGGCCACCTCGGCAATTTTTACTAAAAAATGTTGGTTGCCTAGGCCATCCACATAATTACTTTGGGTGCTGTTATTAATCACTATATCGGCATGGTTAGTTATGCCGCTTAGGTCGCCATCGGTGTACACATCTAGCCACACTTTGGTTGGTGCAGGGCTGGCGGTAATGGTTTGCTCGCTGGCGTTGCTAATGCGTATGCCGCCCACATAACCTACGCCCGCTTTTATTTTGTGAACACCGCCGGTGTAATGCACTTGCCAGCCATCGCCGTAAAAGGCTTGGTTGCCGTAAATGTTATCGCTGTGTTGGCGGGTGAGTTCGTTGGTGTCGTTAAGGCGGCCGGTAAAATCTATTTGCCAGGTGCTGGCCTCTATGGTGATGTTGGTTGCGCTTTGGGCGTCGGCAAATTCTATGGCAAAGTTGCGGCTAATATTATTGCCGGTTAGGCCGGTGGTGGTTTTGCGTTTTTCAATGGTGGGCGCGTAGGCAACGGCAAATAAATTGTCGTCGTCGGCTTTTAGGCCTATCCAGTTAAAATCGAAGTCGCCAACACTAGAGCCCATTAACAGGCTATACACCACGCTATTGCCGTTGATATAGCCTTGCTGGGTTACCGCCGCCTCATACACTATGTCGCCTGCAGCGGGCATGGCTTCGTTTAAATTAACGGGGTCGGCGGGGTTTAGCCCGCTAATGTAGGCCAGCACAAAACCGCTAATAACAACGGGCTGTGCGCTGGCGGCTTGTGCTGCGATGTAGGCTTGCCCTGTGTTTACTATGGCACCCATTAAAATAACCTCTACAGTGTGGCACGGTCGTAATAGTAATCGCCGTGTAGTTCTATGCTGCGCATTTGCAGCGCAATGGTTGTGATGGTTTCAAATTCATAACGGCGGCAAGTGCGCCCGTACATGTCGACCATTAATTGTAAAAGCGTGGTGTTGCTGGCCAGTTGTGCATCGGTCATAACTAGCGTGATTACGTCCCAATCTTTGCTGGGGTCGCGTTCGTTTACTTCTACATAGCCCACGCCTAAGCGCACAAAAATTCGCTTTAGGCCTACTACGCTGCCCGCGTCTTCGCTGTTGGCTTTGGCAAATTTTACGCGCTTGCGGTATAGCCATTCGGGCTCGCTGGCAAAGCGGCTAATGCCGCGTTGGTAGGCTAATAAATTCAGCACTTCTAGCTTGCAGGTGTCGGCATCGTTTTGGCTGGCTATCCAAAAAAGCCAGCCCTCCACTAACTGCCACCAGCGCTGGGCCAGTTGTTTAATTTTTACTATTTCACCACGGCTTAGCCATGTGGGTAGGCGTAAGCTAATCATGGGGTAACCATGGTTAAGGTGCTTAGCCGCGGCACTTCTAGGCCGCTGCTAATGTCGCTTAAACTAAAATCAACGGATGCTAGGCCGCTAAATTGCGCGTGCAATTCGGCACCTAGTTTTGAAAAACTAAACAGCGAATGCGGCATAGTTTGGCTGGCGTTGTAGTTGGTGTTTTCGCGAAACGCACAGCGTATAAATTGCTCTGCATCGGTGGTTATTTGGGTGGTTTCTTCGCTGCTTACGTGGCTGTTAAACCACAGTGTGGCGGTTAAGGTTTGCAGCAAGGCGGGCATGGCTTTTACTTGCATGTCGTCTCCGTGGCCGTGGTTGCCATCGTCCATAATGTGGGCCTGCACCGCTGCTAATAGGGGGGCATCGGGCTCGCCGCTATCTAATAACAAATAAGCATCGGCACTGCCGGGGCCGCGTGGGGCGTTGGCATCAAAAAACACATTGTTAACGCCTATGCCTGCAAAGCTGGTGATTAGCGATGTGTACACCGCATTGGTGTGGTATTGGTTAAGGGCGCTAAATTGGTTTTGGCAGCGTAGGCGCAATTGGTCGTTGCTTTCGGTATCTGCACCGGCGCTGCTTATCCACTCGCTTAGGTTGGTAACGCTTACCCCGCTAATAGGCGCTAATAGGGCGTTAAAATAACCGGCGGCTAAGTTGTGGCCGGCACCGGCTTGGGTGGCTATTACGGTGGCGGTTTTAACGCTTTCGCCATCGGCAAATACACAACTTTCGGTTAGCTCTACTTGGTAAACGGTGCCGTTAATGGGGTTGGTTTTTATAATGCTGCCCACTTCTATGGTTAGCGTGCCGCTGCTATCCACGCGGCTAAATTGCAGGCTGCCTTGGGTTTTGGTGGCCAGCTTGCGGGTAAGGTCGTAGCCCCAGGCTAAATCGTCTAGGCTTTCATCTACGGCGGTTTTAACGTAGAGGTTGGGCAGTAAGGTGGTGATTAAACTTTTTATTAACCACAGGGTGGGCACGGTAATTAATGCCTCTACCACACGCCAAAACGGGGATTGCTCGCTGTTGTTGTTAATGCCTAGGCTTTCGTATTGCGCGCTGGCGGCTTCGGTAGCGAGTTTTGTTTTTAGCTCGCTGTGGCTAGTGGGTATGCCAGCGCTTTTTACTAGGGCTTCAAAATCGGCCATTACAAGCTTACCTCTATGGTGCCAAACGCTACGGTGTCGGCGGTAAAAATAAAGTGGCTATTGCTTAGCCTTTGCATGGTGGCGGTGCCGGGTTGTAGGCGGGTGTCGCCTTCGGCGCGGTGCTCTATTTCACGCATTAGGCTTTGCACGTTTAGGGCATCGCGTTGGCCAACCATTTGCACTAGCAAACCGCTTTCGCGAATCATGTGTTTTATATCTTGGGCGATGCAATCGGCATCTAGCACTAGCACGGCTAAGCCGCCATCGTCGTGGCTTATGTCGTCGTCAATAATTAATAAATCGCTGTAGGTGCTCATTAGCCAGCCACCATGGCGAGTTCGTCGGCTATGTCTTGGCCGCCTTTACTGCTGCCATTCATTTCGATTTTTTCAACGTTAATGCTGCGCTGGTTGTTGCTAACGGCGCTGCTAATATTGTGCAGGGTGTTGTTACCGCCACCGGCGTTGGGGTCGCTGCTGCCGCTGTTAAGGGTGGGCATGTTGGGGGCATCACCACTGCTAGCAAAACCAAAAAAACCGGCCACGGCTTTAAAGGCTTTGCTATCCATAAGGCTGGTTTTTAAATCGTCCCAGTAATAAATTAACGCGGCTACGGCGGCGATTACGGCGGTTACTGCCGCCACAATTAGCCAAATAGGCGCACCGGCAATTAAGGCGGCTACACCAAAGGCAATGGTTTGTGCTTTGGCAAAGGCCATCACCTTGCCCAAGGTGCCAAATATTACGCTGGTGGCTAAAGTGGCCGTGCCCCAACCAACGGTAGCCATGGTGGCAATGCCGCCCACTAGCGCAAAGGTAGAGGCTATGGCGACTAGGCCAAACAGGGCTAGGGTGGCTAGGCCTAAGTATTTGGTTAGGGTGGGGTGTTCTTGGCTCCATGCTAGGGTGGCTTTACCCATGCGAATAACCATGGCTAATAAGGGGGTTAGGGCAGGCTGCATCACTTGTCCTAACACTATAGCCATGCCGGTGCCGGTGCTGCTGAGCTGATCCCACACGTTTACGTTGGCTTTGGCCATTTGGGTGGCTTTATCCATGCCGGTAACGTTGCCCAGTTTTTGTATGCTGTTGGCTAAGCCATCGGTATCGGCCATTAATAATTTAATAACGCCGGTGGCCTCTTTAGTGCCAAAGGCTTTGGCGAGTAGGTCGCTTTTGGCTACGGTATCTATGTCGCCAAACTTGCCTTTAATGCGGCTTAAAATTTCTACCATGGGCAGCATTTTGCCTTGGCTATCTTGTAGTTGTAGCCCTAGCATTTTTTGGGCTTTACCTACACCACCCAAAAATGCTTTGTATTTAGTGCCGGCTTCGCTGCCACTCATGGTGGCCTGCAGGGTGCCTAGTATGGCCATTTGCTCATTCATAGCTATGCCGCTGCTGGTGGCCTCGGCCCCCACGCTGGTAAACGCGGCACTCATTTCGCCACCAGTGGTTTTAAACATTTGTACGGCGCTGGCGGTTTGCCCGGTTAGCACTTCGGCCCAATTGTTTTTACCCATGGCAACGGCTTGGTTTTTAAATATGCCAAACATGGTGCCCATATAATTAGTAATGGTGCCTGCATCGGCCTTGGTAGCCTTGGCCAGCACGGCACTATTTTTGGTGAACTGGCTAAGCTCGTCACCGGTTAACCCGGCAATAGCGCTTTGTATGTCGTAGCTGGCTTTTACAAACTCGGTGGCGCTGGTGCCATATTCCATAGAATGCGCCACGGCTGTTTTTGAAAGTTTGGCCATGGCTGCGCTGGCATCGCCATCGAAAAGGCTGGCAGTTTCGCCCAGGGCTTGGTTCATTTCTTTACTGGGCTGCAATAAGCGGCTAAGGCCATAGCCCGTGGCCGCCAAACCTGCCGCGCCTATGGCAATGCCTTGCATGCCTTTTTTGGCGCGCTGTTGCAGCCCATCTATTTTGGCCGTTATTTTATCCACGCCTTTGCTAGTGCCATCAATTAGCGCAACGTGAAAAAATAATTTTTCTAGCTTAGAGGACATAAATAGAGCCTGTTTTAGGGCTAAAAAATAAAATGTTTACCCAGTATTAACCGTTGTGTTTAACTGCCTGCCGATTAGCCATAGCCACGTTTGTGGTGGGCTGGTGCTGCTGCTGGTAAGGCGAACACCATCAGCGCATCCCCCTTTGATTTGAATAAATGCGCTGGCAAATTTCGTGAAACATTAAAGAGGCTTTCACTATAACTAAGCCCCTTATTAGCGCTAAAAACAAAGCCGTTTTTATCGTTACTATCACCCAATGGCTTACCATTAGCGGCGATGGCAACACGCTGTAAGGCGATAGTGGCCGCGCTGTGGCTGTTGCCCTGTGCGGTGACACTACCGGAGGGCTTGATAGGCTCGCTGCCCATGAACGCCGCAACGAGGCCGTGTGCGGCATCTACTTTTTGCAAAGCGCTTAGGTGGCTGGTTACTTCGAACGTAGCAACGTTGGCTGCGTGGGTATGCTTTGCATCGTTAACCACTTGAATGGTTTGGTTAACAAAAACGCCATGCGTTAAGGCGCTAGGCTGGGGCAGGGCTAGGCTGGCTTGTGCCATTAGCCCTGCCGTTAATAACAGCACTGCCATTAGGCAGGCTTGTAGTTTTACTTTTGTAACTTTCATATATCACCTGTTGTTGTAGTGGGTTTACTTTTTAAACGCTTTGCCTATGCCGTTGGCTACGGCGTTTTCCATGTTGCGCCAGTAGCGGTTTTCTAAAAACAGGGCGCGGGCTTTGTTTTCGGGGCTGCTCTCTTTTGTGGGCAGCCATTTATCGAGTAAGCAATCAAGCTCGGTTAAGCCGTTGCTGCCTATTTGTTTTTCTCGCTGGGTGATCCACTCGATTTCTTTTTTGCTGACACCACCACATCGTTGCCGTAGTCCTCGATTACTTCACCGGTTATGGCTATGGCGGTGGCGGGGTTTTTAACCAGGTCGCGCAAATACTCTTTGTGGTCTTCGTCTACCACGCTCATTAAAAAATTAATGGCGGGGTTTACTTTGTTGTGCGGCTGCATCGCATCAATGTATTTGGTGTATTTTTCGGGCGTTAGGTGAAACGCTAACTCTTTTCCGTTGCTAAGCTCTAGGGTGATGGTTTCGGTGCCGTTTTGATTGTTATTTTTGCTCATGGTTTATTCTCTCTAGTTCTAAACGCGCTTCTGCGAGTTTGGTGTTTTTGTGTTTGTAGTACCAGTTAACGCCTGCGGTGACTAAGCCCACAAATATGCTAACCAGCATGGCCAGTTCGCTAATGCTGATGCTAAATAAAACTGCAAAAAACAAGCTAATGTAATGCAAAATTGAATTAGATTGCTCCATGTTGTGCTTTCCCTTAGGCATCGCGTTTTTTAATGAAATCATTGATTAGGGGCATTACATTTTTAATGGCCCGCTCGCCAAACAAAAAGCCCAGCACTAGCACGTTAATAACAATAAGTGCTGTTTGTTGTTGCTCGTCTAAATCCCATTGCGAAAACCATTTAAAGTCTAAATACAAGGTGGCAAAACCCCATAACGGGCGCTGGCAGCCACGCAAAAATATAATTAGGGTGCCTAGTAGGGGTATGCGCAAAAGATCGCTGGCGCTGCCCTCTAGCTGGGTTATGCGTTCGGTTAAGGCTTGTTCGGCCTCTACTATGGCGCTATCCATGGCACGGGCTTTTTCGGCTTCGGCTTTTTCAAAAGCCAGCTTTAGGGTTTGCTGTTGTTGCTCGCTCATGTCGGGCGGGAAGTAGGTTTTAGCCACATCAAAAAAAAGGCTACCCAAACCGCCGGTGGCAATGCTGGCCAGTTTTTTTAGCATGTTAAAGGTCGCCTTCTTCTATGAGTGTGTAGGTAAAGTTGTTGCCGTATAAACTCTCGGCTTTGTTGCATAGGGCCATTAGCAGGCTAAAGTCGTCGGGGTTGGCCAGCACTTGGCACCCTGCACTCCATTTGTTTACCTGTTGGCTAGTGGTGGTGGCGCTAGCCATGTGGGCATTGATGCCAAAGAAGCCGGTTTCTACTTGCCCCGCCATTTCTAAGCTGGTGTTGGTGTTGGCATCGCGGTAAACGGTAATAGGCTTGCGTTGCACTAGGGCTTGGTATTTACCCTGGTGCAAGCCCAGCTGCCATAGGCCACGGTATTGGTTGGGCATTACTATGGCGGTGCCGCGTACGTTAAGCGGGTTTTGGCGCCAGTAAACGCCGGGGTCGGTGGTGGCTTGGAATGCATAGCGATGGGGCAGGCCGTTAACGTAAAACAGCACACAGATCACATCGTTAAATAAATTAGATTGCACATCGCTGGCGCGCACCCCAATAATATTTAGGTTGTAATCGCCATTCTCAAAAAACGCATAACCCTTGTTGATAACGGCTTGTTTAATGTTGGCAAACTGCAGGTTCATGGGCTGCCTATTTCGTCAAATATGCTTTGGCAATCGACGCAGCGCGTAATGCCACCATAGGCGCGGCGCTGATCGGGTATGTCATCGTCGCAATCTATACACAGGCTGTGGCTAGGTTGGTTAAATGACGTTTGCGCCAAAATGTTTTGCACGGCTGAGTCGTTAAGCGCGGCATGCAAATCGGCGGCTTTGTCGGCTTCGTCGGCCATGCTTAAATAAGGCCGTCGGTTAATTCGCTGTTGAGGTAAGGCACACCGTTAATGCGTACAAAATCGGGGTCGGTTACTTCAAAGGGGAATTTATGCTTTAGCTTTTCGCCACCTTCGCTAGCGGCGTTTAATATGTCGCTGGCTTTTAGTAGGCAGCCAAAGGCTTCTATGTTTAGCTTTTCGTTGTCGCCACCTTCGGCATTAAAGACTGCATCAAAGGGCGGCATGGCTACGAAAGAGCCCGACGAACGTGCCGCTTCAATAATTAGGCTGAAATTAGCGGTGTCTACTTCTATTTCGCCACTAGCGGAATACGCACCACCCAATACACCATTAGGCACACCGTTTGATTTTGCGCCGCTGCGGCCATCGTCAATGGTGAGTGATATGTTTTCAAAGCGCACCCGTAAGTCGCCTAGTTGTACGTCTACTTGTTGTCCAGATAAAGCCATGTTGCTGTGCTCCTAAAAAGGTAACGGTTGTGCTGTTATGACGGGTTGCTTAAATCTAAATACACTACGGTGGTAATGGTTTTAGGTGCATCGTAGGGTTTAATGCTGATGTAGGTTTCTAATTCGGTTTTGCTTTTCCACACCAGTTGCACGGCATTGTCGCTAGGGGGTTCTATTTCGCCGGGTAATACATCGGAATTAAACACGCTGGATTTAGCCATGCTGCGTAGCGGCTTCATTAGTTTGTTTTTGGTGCTGGCTTGGCTAATAGGTGTTGAATTAATAGCGCGGTTTGCCACCATGCCAATTTCGATAAGGCGCACAGCGCGGCAGGCTTTATCAACGGGGCGTAGGTATTCAATAACGGAATAGTCGCCGCCGGGTACTTCTAGCAGGTTGCAGTCGCCCCAGTAGGTGCCGGGTAAGTCGGGGTAGGTTTGCACCACGGTTAGGCGGTTAGCATCTAGTGTTGCTGCCGTTGCGTTGCTGTAGGGCACATCGTTTTTATCTACCGGTGTGGCGCCTAGGCCTATGTTGGCACCCGTGGCGGTGCGCATGGGGGAATCGCTAACGCTAACATCGGCACGGCATAAGCGGCCCATTAATACGCCTAGGTTGTTGCCATGGGTTAAGGGCACGGCGGCTACGCGGTTGGCCGCTACACCGTTGGTGAGTGCGGCTTGTGTGGTTTCGTAATCGGGCCACGCTTGGTTTACAAAGTCGATACCGGCGGTTGCCATCACTACCGCCACACGGCGGCCTAGGCTGGTGCGTAAGCCTTCGGCATAGGTGTGGGCGGCTTCTAGGTCGGTGCTAGCGGTAATGGGTGTGCACACGGCTATCATTTCGGGTGAAATGGTTTGCATGGCTAGGTCGGCTTCGTCTTGCCAATCGTCGGCGCCATCAATGGGCCGCGCCCATGCTTGCCATAAGTCGCCACCGTTTTGTTGGGCGGCTAGCACTTGGGTTTTGATGGCTGAATCGTTGCCACCTAACACCACATCAAGATCGGTTTGGGCATTCACTGAAATAGTGCTGTTAAGGCTAATATCGCCAACACCAATAAAAAGCACCTTTTTTTCAATGCCCGGTGCATCGCCTTGGTTTAAATTACCGTTTGAAACAGAGACTTGACCTAGCATGGTGGTTACCCTTTTACGTTGTGCAATGTGTTGTTAAAAATAAAATCCATCATTTGTTCGCGCTCGCTGGGGGTTACCCCAAGAAAGCTACGTTCGGGCAGGGGTATTGCCCAACTGCTTTTTGATTTTTCATCGCGCATGATGCGCAAGATCAAACCCGCTTGCCCCAGCTTTATATTTTGCTTTATCCATTTTATGGTGGCCTTTTTGTAGCCCTTGCTACCGGTGCGCCGTATTTTGTAACCCTCGGCCCTGAGTGCTTTTGCCTGTTTGGTGGTGGCGGGGCCATCGTAATTGGGCGTGCCGTTAATGCGTTGTGCTTTTTCGGCGGTTAGGGTTTCGTTTATGCCCTCTTGGTGCGCCCTGGCTATTTGCCCGGTTAATGCATTTTTGTAACCGATGGTGCCTTTCTTTTCGTCACCAAAGGCCACCATGGTTCGGCTTAAACCCCGCAGCATTTTGCGGCGGCTTTTGGCTTTGCGGCTGGCCCATGGCGAGCCGCTTAAATCACGCTGGCTGCGTATGCGTTTTTTTGAATACGCCGCGCCTTTTTTTGCCATTTGCCGGTTGGCTTTTTTGCGCTCACTAGGCGTGGTGCGCAAGGCGCGTATTTGCCTGGTTAGTTGCTTGGTGCCGGTTAGCGTTATGCTCATGTGGTTACCGGTAAATCAACGGCTTGGCCGGTGTCGTGGCCTACCGCTACTTGGCTAAATACTTCTATGGGCACGGTTTCGCAGGCATAGGTTTTACCTAGGTGGCTTATAGGCCCGTTGTTTTGCTCTACCATTTGTATGGTTTCGCTAAACTGCACTTCTATTTCTATGTCGGCGGTGGTGTGGCTAAGCGCGTCTATATCGAAGCTGGGTTCTGCTAAGCCTTGTTTAAACCGCTCGTTATCAAACTCTATTAACCAGCTGGCGATTAGGGCCAGTAACACGCTAGGCGGTTGGGTGCATGGCTCTATGTTAAAAATGGCGGTGTATTCCACGCGGCCTATTTCGTAGCCTAGCCCTAGGTTTTTTTTACCTGCGTAAAGCCGGCTGTTTTCCATGTGGCTTTCTATTTCATGGTCGGCAAATAAACCGCTTTCAAGCAAGTAGGTTTGCAATGCCATAAGTTTTTCGCCAGCCATTACAGGGCCGCCACGTAAATGCGGCCACGGCGGCCTTGTAGGGCTTTAATGGCGCTGTTACTTTCGGCTAAAAATTCGTCGCGCACTTCTTCGCTTTGTTTGCCGTAGTGCTCGGCCGTATCGCGCTGGCTATAGCTAATAAGCTGGCCAAATAGTAAGTATTTGGCTTTGGCAAATACGGCGCGGCGGTAATAAAACACGTTTACGCGTTCGTTATTTATAGTGGGCGATACCACTGCCTCTAAGGTGGCGCTGCCTTGGCCTTGCCACTCGGCTTTTTGTGCGCTTAGGCTGTTGTTTACCTCTACCATGGCGAGTATTAGGTGTTGGGTTACGGTTTCTTGGGCAAACTCGCTAGGCATTTTGTAGTCGCGTTGAAAGTCGCCCAGGGTAAACGAGGGGTAAAACCCATCGTTTTCTATTTGGGTGGCTAGGTAGTCATCGCTTTTGCCTGTGTACATGTAAAGCCCTTGTTAAAAACAGCACTGAAACAGTTTGAGTTGCGGTAAAAAAAATTACTGCACTTCGCCCTGTTCAGGCTGTTGGGGGTTGGACTGGTTTAGCTTGGCTAATTCGGTTAACGCGACTTGGTATTTTGTTTTTACACCGTGCTTTTCGGGGTTTGCGGCTATGCACTTTTCAAAAAAGGCAACGGCGGTGGCTAGGTCGCCCTCTTGCTCGGCAAACAAGGCGGCTTGCTTATACATTTTGCTAAGGGCTATGGGGAATTCAACCAGCCATGTGTTTGTTTCGATGTTTTCTATTAGCGCATCAAAGTAGGGGGCCGCACTGGCACCGGCTTTAAATTGGCGTTGTGCCCAGTCGGTGACTTGCTCGGTAATAAATTGGGCAAACTCACTTCGAATAAAGCGTGGGCTGGGTTGCTGTTGCTCTACGGCATAGTTGGCTAGGCGCATGCCTACGGCTAGGTCGTCTACGTCTATGGCCCATATTGCTAAGGTGGTTAGTACCTCGTTGTGGTAGTGGGCTTCGCTTTCTATGTAGCCTTCTAAAAACGGCATATAGTGGCCGATAATTTGGGCTTTAAAAGCTTCTTTATCTTTTACGCTTACTAGGCCTTCTAGTTGGCTGCGGTGCTTTTCTAGCTGGGCTAGTGCGGTGTCGTAGTTTGCGGGCGCATCGGTGGTGAAGTTACCGGCCTTTAGGGCTTCTGCTAAGGCGTTTTGATCGGCGGTGGTGGCTTCGCTTTGTTGTTGCTTGGCGAGTGCGGCTAGCTTTTTTTGTTGGCGTTGCACGGCCATGCTGGTGCTACCGGGCAAGGGGCCACGCTTGGCTACCCGCTCTTGTTTTTGCTGGGCATTATCGGCTGTTACTTTTTCGGCTGATTTTTTAGCCGTTGCTAATTTTTGTTGTTGCCTGCGCTGTGCAATGCTCATGGTTTTATGCTCGTTTTGTTGGCCAAACTTATTTAGATAAACCACTGGCTGGGGATTAAGACAGCGATTTATTTGAATAGGTCTAAAAAATCCCCGCCGTAGCGGGGCAATGGTGTTTTATACCCAGGCGGTGCCGTTGTATAACTTAACGTTTTCAAACTCAAAGGCTGCTGCTTTCTCTTCGTCTTCGATAACGTAACCTTCGTTAAGCGAGTTAAAGTCTTCTATGCGATCGCGTTTTGAATTATCTTCAATTTTGCGGCGCACTGAGCTGCTTTGGTAATAGATTGATAGGTTATCTAACGAGGTAACCATGATGCCGCGTGCAGGGAAGTGCGAAGGCGGTTTGATGGCTGGCAAGCCTGCATAGGTGCGTGTTACCGCTGTGTTTTCTATGCGCTCTTTTTCGGTAGGTGTTTGGCCTTGGCTTATGTAAAGCTGGGTTTTATCTTCGGCGAGTAAGTCGGTGCCGATGATGGCTACTAGGTCGCTAGCATCGCGGTGAATGATGTTTAGCATTTGTTTGCAGTCGTGTACGGCTGCATCAAGATTAACGTAGTCGCCGCCGGTGCCTATGCGAATTTGGCTTGTTGTTGCACCTTCGTCCAGAATTTGTGCGCCGCTGTTATAGTCGCGCAATATTTGAAACCAGCCTTTGTTAACATCTTCACCCATGGTGTAGGTACTAGGGTCGGTAACGGTTGCTGCGCTAGTGCCGTGCCAGCCCACCATGATGCGGCCTAGGGCAATTTGCTTGCGCACATACTTGCCGTATTTTTCATCTAGGTTGGGGAACTTTGCCCAGCTATCGATTGTGCTGTATTTAATGTGCACATCGAATTCGCTTTTGTATAACTGAAAGGTTTTGCTGCCTAGGTTTAAAATGTCGGTTGTTAGGCGGTCACCTACTGCGGTATTGGTGCGCTTGGGCACTATGCCGTTGGCGCTGCCCATGACTTTTTCGCCTTGCAATTCATCAACAGGCACTACGTTGATTAATTTTAAGAAGCCATCTTCTAGGGTAATAGCATCTACTAGCTCTTGGGCGATAGAGGGTGTTGCCGAAAACTTTTTGCTTACGTCATCGACTTCGTAGGTTTCGGCAATGTTGGCAGCCATAATAGAAAAGGCTAAAGCGGTTTTGCGTAGCATGGTTTTGCTCTCTCTGTTGCTAATCGGATTTTGTTAAAATTTACTGTGGCTTTAGCGTAACTACAGGGTTTTTTTGAATGTACGGCCGGCAGCATCACCGCCGGCTGTTTCTTCTAATTCTGTGCCTGGCTGTTCTTCAAGCAATTTAGAAAATTGGGCTGTTAGCTTTTCAAGTGCCGCTGATTGCGCGGTAATGGTTTCTTGCAGGGCGGTAAACTCGCTGCTGGGCTCTGCTGCTGCTGCGGGTGTTTCGCCTTCGGATGCAGGCTTGGCTTTGAATGACTCGGCGAGTGCTGTTATTGCCGCTGTTTGGTTTTCTATCGATTGGTTAAACGCTTGAAATTGCTTTTCGTTCATGGCGGGTTCGCTCTCGCTGGTTTCGTTAAAAGATGTTGGGTGTTTTTTGTTGGGCAATAGACGATTTAAAAAATTGCGTTCGTCTTCGATTTGGCTGGCGTTAAACTCTATGGATTGGGCGGTGTAGCTGGGTGGGGTGTCTTGCTTGCTGAATTTTAACTCTGAAACGCCCGCGCTGGCTGGCTCATCGGTTACGCCTACGCCTTGTAAAAAATAACTGCCTTTACCCAGGTAATCTTCGCCTACCTCTATAGAGCAAAAGGTGTAATAACCCTGTTTGTTATTTTGAATTAATGCATCGTTGGGGGCGAGTATGGCAAACAGGTGGATTTCACCGGCTAGCTGATCCTCTACAGCATCTTCAATTTTTAACGCTAACACTTTACCGGCTGAGCCATAAAAGCGCGTGTGTTCAAACCATAACTGTGCGGTATGCACGTTGGTGTTGTAGTTTTCGGCCATTTGCAATAGCCAATCTTTTTGAATTACACGGCCATCAGACTTGCCATAAACTACCGAACCGCTAGTGGCTATTTTTAACCAACCTGTTTTTAATTCGCGTGCCATTAAATTGCCTTAGTGGTGGTGGTTGCTGTTAATCGCTGTGCTTTCAAGAGGCCCCACTTTAAGCGCAAAAAATGCCGCATTCAAAGTGTTACGGTTTGCGTTATTTTGCATTGCTGTATAACAAACTTTGCAAAACTGACTTAGCAATAATGGGCTAACAAAACGCTATAAACTGCGCGGCATGGCATCGAGATACCCCAAAGAAACGATAGAAACGGCTAAAATGCTTTATTTAAAAAAGCATTCCGTTAAAGAAATTAGAGAAACCCTAGAACTAAACAATGAACGCATCGTGCGTTATTGGATTGTTAAGCATCAGTGGGATTTGCTGCTAACCCATGAAACGGTAGAGCAGGCTATTAGCCGCCGCATTTGCTTGTTGGCTGAGCGCGACAATAAAAAGCCCGACCAGCTAGCTGAAATGGATAGGCTAATAAACCAGCTCGATAAGCTGGCGGGCATAGAGCAAAAGAAAGCCAAGGCCATACAGCTAAAAAAAGGCATGGCGGCTGGTAATGATGGCGGCGGTGGCGGCAAGAATAAAAAAGAGCGTAGCAAGAAAGTTAAAAACGATGTGTCGGGGATTACGGCAGAGCAGCTAGCGACTATACGCAAAGAGCTGTTTTATGAATACCAGAACACCTGGCATGACGCTAAGTCATACCGTATGCGGTTTATTTTAAAAAGCCGGCAAATAGGCGCTACGTTTTATTTTGCGTGGGAAGCCTTCGAAGATGCGGTGCTAACGGGCGATAACCAAATATTTTTATCGGCCTCTAAAGATCAAGCCAATATATTTAAGGCTTATATTATTGGTTTTGCTAAAGACTATTTTGATATAGAGCTAAAAGGCGATGTGATTGTGCTGAGTAATGGCGCTGAGCTGCGCTTTTTGAGCACCAATGCGCGCACTGCCCAGGGCTACCACGGCCACTTGTATGTAGATGAAGTGTTTTGGATGCAAAGCTTTGCCAAGGTTAACGAAGTGGCTAGCGGCATAGCATCACAAAAGAAATGGCGCACCACGTATTTTAGTACGCCATCAATGGAAAGCCACAGCGCTTACCCCTTATGGACGGGTGAGTGGTTTAACAAAGCCCGCAAACGCAAAAAGAAAATAGAAATACCGCTAGATCACGAAACCTTAAAAGATGGCCTGCTATGCGCTGATGGTATCTGGCGTAACATGGTAACGGTGGTAGATGCTGAGGCCAAAGGCTGTGATTTATTCGATATAGCGCAGCTGCGCAATGAGCGCCCCGATGCGGTGTTTCGCAATTTGTTTATGTGCGAATTTAGGCGCGAAGGCGATGGCGTATTTACCCTTGATAAGCTGTTGGCCTGTGGTGTTGATAGTTACGAAAAGTGGAAGGACTTTAATAAAGCACTGGCTAGGCCGTTTGATAATACCCCGGTGTGGGCGGGCTATGACCCTGCAAGAAAAGGCGATAAATCAATATTTTGTGTGGTGGCACCACCCCTTGATGCCGGTGGCAAATTTAGGGTGTTGGAATGGTTTAATTTAATGGGCAGCTATGCCAGCCAAGCTAGCCGCATTAAAGAAATCACCCAGCGCTACAATATTCAATACATGGGCATAGATGTTACCGGCCCCGGTGGTGGTGTGTTTGAAATGGTTAAACGTTACTACCCACGCGCCACGCCCATACATTATGGCATGAACACTAAAACGCAATTGGTGCTAAAAGCGCAAGACGTTATAGAGGGTGGCCGCATTGCATGGGATGCTGGCGAACAATCGATACCACAATCATTTATGCAAATACGGCAAATTGTGACTAACAGTGACCAAATAACCTATGCCGCCGATAGAACCGCCGATTTAGGCCATGCCGATGTGGCCTGGTCGATTATGCACGCAATACACAATGAACCTTTATCTGGCCCGCAACGTAAAAGTAGGGTTGGCTAACACCACGTTTAAGGATGCCCAATGAGCCGCAAAGATAACCTGCACCGTAATATGCAAAATTTCAAGGCGCCAAGCACTAGCACTAGCAAAAAAAAGAGCATGGCCTTTAGCTTTGGTGACCCAGAATCGGTGCTGGCAACGAATATTACGGATTATTTAGGGGTGTTTAAAGATAATAACGATGTGTATTACACGCCGCCGGTGTCGTTGGTTGGCTTGGCTAAGCTTGAATCAGTTAATGCCCACCATGGCTCGGCATTGGCCATTAAGAAAAACTCTATTATCCGTTTTTATGAGGATAACGATATTTTTCCCTTAGAAGAAATGGAAAAAGCCGCCATAGAATATGGCATGTTTGGGCAGTTTTATTTGCAGGCCTACACCAATAGGCTGGGCAAGCTGCTGCGGTTAACCACGCTGCCAGGCTTAAATATGCGGCGCATGATAGCCCCCAATACGTATTGCATGATTAAGCCCGACCGAACCTACACAGCATTTAAAAAAGGCGAGGTGGTGCACTGCAAGCGCTATTGCGTTAGGCAACAAATTTACGGGGTGCCCGATTATATGGGTGGCATACAGTCGGCATTGCTAAACGAGAGCGCCACCCTGTTTAGGCGGCGCTATTATGAAAACGGCAGCCATAGTGGCTTTGTGTTTTATTGTGGTGCGGCGCTAGAAGATGAAGACGCCAAAACCCTGCAACACAAAATACAAGAAAGCAAAGGGGTGGGTAACTTTAAAAACCTGTTTGTGAACTTACCCGGCGGCAAAAAAGACGATGTGCAAATTTTGCCGGTAGGCGATATAGCCACCAAAGATGAATTTGAGCGCATTAAAAATATTAGCCGTAACGATGTTATTAGTATGCACCGTATACAGCCAGCCTTGGCGGGTATTATGCCCGAAAATACGGTGGGTTTTGGTGATATAGAAAAAATTATGCGGGTGGACTACGAAAACGAGGTGGTGCCCAGGCAGTTGCCCTTTAAGTGCTTAAATAAGTTGTTTACCGGTAACCCCATACAGTTTAAAGAGCCCGGCTTTATTAGCCCGTAAGGCCCGGCAAAGTTTAAAAGCGCACTTATAAGTGCTAAAATTACACCTTGGCAACGGGGGTAGCTATGGCGGTTAAGTGTTTGTGTGGGGCGAAAGCGCGGGTAAGGTCAACTAAGCTGCTGAGTGAGCAGGTGACTAACCTATACTGTGCCTGTAGTGATGTTTTTTGCGGGCATACGTTTGTGATTACGCAATCGTTTTCGCACTCTATTAACCCTGCCAAACAAGCCAGCGATGGTGCTGTTTTTGAGTTGCTGCAAAATATGTGTGAAAAAGACAGGATGCAATTATTCAATCGCTTCCTGTCGGTGCCTGCCAACTAAGCCGCTATTAATTTGCGGCTTTTTTCTAGCTTCATAATTAAATCATCTATTAGGTTTGCAATGCCTTGCTGGGGCTCGGCCTCTAATGTTATGGGGTCGCCTGAGTGACCGCATAAACTCAGTTGCAGCAATCGCAACGAGTCTTTAATCGTGGATAGCTCATCAATCAGTAGCGTTTTAGCCAAGCTATTACAGGGCATTAATAGCGCCTTGCCACTTGGTGATTTTACTATGGTAAGCTTTGCTAGTTTGATAGCGTTTAATTGTTCTTCTGATATTTCCATTTCGTACATAGCCTGCTTGGCCTCCATTACAACGAAAACGGCCAATCGACTCCTTCTCCCGTACCGCATATTTGGCTTATTATTTGCCGGTTAATGTGTGTGGATAAAAAAACACCAATCCCGAAGTTTTACTCCGTGTTGAATATAGCCGCAAGTTATTAAAATGCAATGCCATACACCAACACATTAATTATTGCCACCATGAATTTAAAACATAAGTTTGGTAAGAATGTTGCGTTTTACAGGGCGCAACGGTCGATAACACAGGATGAGTTAGCCGAGCGTGTACATTGCACCGTGGAAACGATAAGCAATATAGAAAGGGGGCTACAAGGCCCCCGATTTGATTTGATTGAGCAGCTCGCTGCTGAGCTGCGGTGTGAGGTGTTTGAGTTGTTTGTTTTTGATTGACATTTGCGCTATGCGCTGCTGAGCGGTGCAGGGTTTCAGCGTCATATGGTCGTTGTTAGAGCTTCACCCATTGCGCAATGGTGGTGCGTCCACCTCAAGCGGTCGAGAACTATCAAAAAGTGGGTACTTTACGGTTATTTTCTTTCCATTATTTTCACTCTCAGCTGTAAATGATTCTGGATAATCAACATCAATTCCGCTATTTTTTGCGGCATTAACGCCGTCAATAATTGATTTTCTTATGGTGGTAATCTCATCGCCACTGAACATTTAAATTCCCTGCCGCTAACACGGCTTTATGGTCTAGTTGAAAAGTTAAGCGCTGCCGTAATGAAATGAAATAAAGCAGTCGTACTCTTCGCTCCAAAAGAAATCAAGCTCATCTAGCCGCTTAGTGTCCGCTTTTGAAACTTCTGATTGTTCAACGTCCATTATCGCAAGTACATCGTGGCTACAGTTTGTTGGCCACTTAACATTCTTGTACTTCATAAATATTTGCAAAGCTTCAATTAGGTTATCCATTTTTATCACCTATGTTGTTTTAGTGGTCTAATTACGCGTTACTCATCAATCTGAAGCTTCACCTTTACGCCCAGATAAGTGAACTCTAGGGGCGTGGTGTCCTTGCCTGCTATTTCAGTAAATGACTCCAGCACTAGTTGCAAGCCAAAAACATTCAACCCAGCATCCAGTATCTTTTGCCCCGAGATGCCGTTTTTTGCATTGGCTTTTGTGTATTCAGTTTGTGACATTTTTAAAACTCCGGTATCTGGTCTAACTGCGACTTACGCCGCCTTTTCTTCTTTGCCGCTTAGATAGGCATTGCAAGCGAAGTTGATGGCGTAACAAGCAAATAGATAGTGGAACGTGTATTGGTCACGTACCCATATATCCGAAGGCTCTAGCCCGTCAAGATCAATGCCACGAACCCAAGCAATGGCCTCGTATTCGTCACCAATCATATCGAGCTGATCGAAATACTCCTCGCTCTCTTCATCTAAAGTTCCTGCATCCGTGAAGTATTCAGTTAGGTATTTTTTAGTTTCAGTAATAAAATAATCAGCCTCAAAAGCAGAAACACCATCACCGAATTTTGACTCCGCCATTACTTTTTCTGCCCAGTAACCGGGATTAACACCATCGCCGCTGAAGAAATCAATCATGTCGTTAATGCGTGAAAAAACGTATGTACCCATATCGCCACTGATAGCCAAATGACCGGGCCATGTAGTAATCATAAAGTAACCGTTGTGACTCTTTTCGTGCATGAATTTTAGAGTGCGATTAACGCCATCATCATGGAGTATTTCCATTTCATAATTGCGCTTGGTTAGATACTCTTTTGCGTGCTCTTTATTGTTCATTTTAACTTTCTCCAATCTGGTCTAATTACGTGTTAGTTATTAATGTGATGGCGATAACAGCTACCCAAAACCACATCCGTGTAATTAGTATCAGCGTAAAACCTCCTACAGCTATAGCCGAGATAACTATTACTCCAAGCAATAAATCTATTTTTTCATGCATCTAACTTTCTCCAATATATTTAATTACTATTAACGTGGGTTAAACCCAATCATCGATAAGCCATAGCTAATTTCGGCGGTGGCATTTTTCATGTCTTCTAGTTGGGTTGGGTGGCATGGCTCTGCATGCCGTTCAAAATCACTGTGGCCTAGGCGCTTTAATAAGAGTGCCAAGGCTAGGGCCTGCTCTTGGGTCATGTTGGCGGTTATTATTACGTTAGTTTTTCGCATGGTGTCCCCCTGCGGTGGCTGGTTTAGCTAAACGTGCATTAAAGAGGCGCCGTATGATAAAGCTACGCACTAGGCTAATAAGGGTGAACCATGCGCCTATTAACAGGTTGTCTTGCATGCTTATGTAAATGTCGTAGTGGGGAAAAATAACGACCTGGCTTAATAGGGCAACGAAGTAGCCTATTAAGATGTTTATTATTGACTCTATGAGTGAACCGATTTTTGTTTGCATTATGCGGCCGCCGTGTTGGTGAATAGGTTTTTATCCCAGCGCTTTTTATGCAGGGTTAATGCGGTGGGGGTTAGCACTATAACTAGGGCATCATCAGGCCCCATGATGCGGTCGGTTGATCGTAGTGTTGCTAAGGGGTAGTACAGTTCATCTTCGTAGATGCCGACTATGTTGCTTATGCTTTCAATAGATACGGGTTGGTACTGGGTTACAGCATTAAAAATCTTTTCTACTCTTTCGGCCGGTGTTAGGCCGCAACGGTGCTTTTGCTTAGGCATGGTGGTGGCCCCCTGTTACTAGGTCTTCGTCGCTAATGTTGGTGGCTATGTAGTAGTCGCCGTTGGTGGCTATGTTGAACGTGCCGTGGCCCTCTACCACTACGTGGCTGCCATTGCATAAGTTTTCGGCTTCGGCAAACTCTTCGGCAGCTTTGTAGGGGCTGTTTTCTTCTATGTCTAGTTGGGTGTTGTGGTTAAAAACATCGTAGTTTTGCATGGTGGTTCCTTAGTGCAGTGCACGGCTTTGTGGTGCCACTAGGGGCTGGTAGTTATCGGTTTTTTCGTAGGCTATGGCGTAGGCGATAACTTCGCCTATGGGGTTTAGCTTTGCGGCGATGGCGTAAAACTTTAGCCCGAAAAATTCGGTGTTGTTTTTTCGATCGGGGTGGAAGGTGGCAACGGCGTGTTTGTCGGATATGTCGGTGTAGTGAATGGTTACGCTGGCGTAGCGGTTATCAAAACATAGGGTGATCATGCGGCCGTATTCAATTTCAGCCTGGGCGCAGTTGTGCAACCATATATTTTTGCTGGCTATGGTTAGCTGTGCTTTTTTGGGTATGTGGGTTGGGTATATTTTTTCGTTTTTATTCACGGGTTAACTCCTGTTAACTTGTTTGAGTTTGTTGTTTGAGTGTTTGGCATAGCACTTGGCGCTTGGGGGCATCTAAACGGGCGCGGTTGAGCCGTTCGCGCCATTGATCACGCTCTTGTATGGTGGGCAGCGAATCTAGCCACATAGCTATTTCTGCGCGGCTGTAGTCACGGCAGTAGTTGTTTGCGGTAAGTAGTTTTTGTTGCTCATCGATGCGGGCGGCCATATCAACAGCAAAACGGGCACTGTTGCGGCGCTCATCAGCCAGCCACCGGGCAACGGTGTCGGCGGGGTATTGGGTGACCAGCTCATAAGCTAGGTGGTCGCGCATTTGGGCTTCGGTTTTGTTGGGTGCTAGCCCCAGCTTTGGGGGGGGGGTTGCGCAAACACCTAACATTCCTAACGCGGTGTTGTTTTCCATAAAAACTCCTTAATTATCAGTAAGTTAAAACGCTAATCTTGTTAGATGGCCGACCTAACACAACCTAACAGCCCACCTTACATCGTTGATTTATAAGGCTTTTGTAGTTATTAAAAGTTAGATTTATCTATTTTTTTTTAACCTAACTTGTTAGATGCTTGTTAGGTGTTTGTTAGATTCCTCTATTTGCTACAGCCCTTTAGTTTCGCGGGCTGTAGCCGCGTCTTTGGTTTTGTTAGGTTTGTTAGGTGTTTGCGCACCCCCCCCAACTTTTTCAAATTACCCACTAACAGGGGCCGAACGCTCAAAAATCCAGCAATGTACGGCCTTATCTGTTTGGTTGGATCTGACGTTGCCAGCCTTCACAAATTTGTATTGTTTGCTGGTGGGTAATAGCTTGCGCAGCTCTAGGTGATTGGGCAGCTCTATACGTTCAAAGGCACATGCGGCGGTAAATTCCTGCAGGCGTATGGCTATTAGCTGTTCATCTTTGCTGTGGTTGTATTTGTTGCGGTCAACAGATGCCAGCTGCTGTGTTTTGCTGCCTAGCACTTCGTAGGCCTCCCAAAATTGCTGTATGGCTGGGTGGTCGGCTGATAGGCGTTGTTCGCGGGTTATGCCACGGCTGTGTATAAAGTCGGTTAGGGTGTTAAATGTTTTTTCGGGCATTTGCGGGAATAAAAACGTGCGCAGGGCGCTGGCCATGGCTGCCACCATGGCGTGGTTTTTTATTACTCGCTGGTTTTTGCACTGGTCTAAGTCGCTGTAGTGTTTTTCGTAAAACTCGTAGCGATCAAAAAAGTGGCTGAGTATGTCTTTTTCGTTGCTGAGTGCCGCGGTTAAAAAGCCGCTGGCGGTTTTGACGTTGGCTTGCTCAAAGTTGCGGGCGAGTTTTTTGGTGACCGGTGAGAAGTGGGCTTTGGTAAAGTGCAGGTGCACGATACGTTCTAGCACGGCTTGGTCGGCATCTATTTCGGCATTTTGTGCCAGCACTACGGTGCCCCGAAATGGCGGTTCTTCTATATCGTTACCACGGTTAAAGGCACCCATTGAACGCACGGCCCTACCGTTGTAGGCGGTTTTTAGTTCGTTGGGGTCGAAGGCGCCTTTTTTGGCGCTGGCAGCTTCGCGGTCGCCCTCTATTAATACCACTGGCATGTTGGCTACTTGTATAAAGGCTCTTGACCGTGCGGCAAAGGTGGCTTTGCTGGGGTCGAAACCTTCGTATTCATCGCGGCCTATGAGCTTCCACATAAACTCTAATACGGTGGATTTGCCGGTGGCTGGTGGGCCTGACATTTCTAGGAAGGGGAACGCTGCCAGCTCTTTGCGTATTTGCTCGGCAAATAAGCTGCCCAACCAAAACGCTAGGGCGACTAGGCCGTTCCAGTGAAAGACTTTGTGAAAGTCGTTTATCCAGCTGTTATCGAAGTGTTTATTTTTGACTATCTCTATGCTGCGAAAGCTGGTTTTTATGCGGTGCTTATTAGCGGTGAAATAGTTGTGGCGGTTTATTTTTATTTCTCGGCCATTGTAAAAAGCAAAATCTTTGTAAACGTAGATGCCGCTGTTTTTGTCGTAGCCTAAAAAGGGCACGGTGTGCACGTTTACTATGCCGTGGTTAAACCACTGGGCCTGCAGTTTTTCGAACTGCCATTCGTTGCCTTTAAAGGTTGCGCCACCGGCTTTGTTTATTAGGTGTTTTCTAAAGCCTGATGGTGTATCAACGGCGCTGCCGGGGAAGCCTACGGCTCTGTCGTTTTCGTTGGGAAAACTAATGTTGAAATAGTAGGTAATTTCATCGGTTAGGTTGTCTATTTCGCAGTATAAAAACTGGGGGAAACAGTTTGATAGGGCGACTACTTTTACATGGGTTTCAAACAGTGCTTGGCCTTCGGCGCTGTGCAGAACGTCTTTGGTGCTGGTTTCTTTAGCCGGTTTTTTGCTGGCTTTGGGGCTGGGTGTTTCGCCTATGGCTTCTTCTAGGTCGACTTGCTTGTGGCTGTCGCCTTCGCTGGGTTCTGGTTTTTCTTCATCACCATTGAGTATGGCGGCGCGTTTTTTTAAGTCTTTGGTTAGGTCTTCACTCACTTTTAGGTGGTGTAGTTTGTTATCAAAATCGAGTATGTAGGTGGTGCTTTCTTTTTGGCAATACCAGTGGTAGGCCTTTTCTTTTAGGGTTTTTGCTGCGAATAGGTCGCCACGTTGTTGGCATTTGGCCATGAAACGGTCGGTTAGTTTGCCAGCCCTGTAGAGATCGTCCCAATCTTGTTTGCCCAGGCCATTATCGGTTTCGCCGGTTAACGCGACTTTGGCGCTAATACCTTTGCGCCCTAGTTGCTCTAGGTATTTGCGCATATATTTGCGGCCAGCTGGGTCGTCATCGTAGGCCAGCACCCAATTTACATCGGGGTTAGCTTTGACGGTTTCCCATGGGAACATGGTAGAAGCAAAGGCGGCTACAGCTTTGTAACCTGCTAGCCATAATGCGATGGCGTGAAAAATACCCTCTACGATGTAAACGGTATCGCCCTTGGTGATGGCCATGGCTTTGGGTTTCCACGCTAGGCCTTTGCTTTTAAAGCCATAGTTAAAGTGGGCTTTGATGCCTGCTTTTTCTACGTCTTCGCGTTCTATCAATCTATCCCAATATTGGTTATCCCATAGTGGAAAACGCGCCACTAAGGCCATGGTTTTGGTTTTGGTGTGGTGAAATATGGATTGGTTGTAGTCGCCTTTAATTTTGCTAAGGTCAAAGCCACGATTGATTTTTAGATAGGCATCGGCTGTGGCATTAGGGTTGGCTTCTGTTTCGGGGTAGCGATTTTTAAAGCTCTCGAATATATCGGGGTATAAATCGCGGGTGCTTTCTTGGTGGCCGCAATTATTTTCGCGCCCGCATTTAATCATCCACGGGTTTTTTACGCTTATATATAGCTCTCGCTTTTCACACCTTGGGCAAACACCCTCACGCAAATAGCCGCTAACTTCGCGTTTAAATGCCAGTATGTTATCGCCGCGCAATGCGTCGACAATATCGGGTATGTGGTCATCATTATTTTGGTAATGCATTTGGCCGGCTCCTTATACAGTTTCGTCAAGACAGGCGGCGGTAATTTTTGCGATGTTGAGCAGGCGCAGGCGCCCAATTTTTACGGTTTCTAAGTTTCCTTCTGCTATTTGGGTTTTTATTTGCCCCTCTCTTAGTCCTGATACTTCTTGGAACTTTTCTTTTGTCATTACGGGGGTAAGGATGGTTATTTGTAGGTTTTTTGGCATTTTCTTGTTTCCTTGGCTGGTACTGGCTTGTTTGGTGCTGTATCAGCACTTTTGCCAAGATAGAGTAGTTTTTTAGCAATTACAAGTGCTGTAACAGCACTTTTATAAAAATATTTGTGATTAAGTGCATGTTTTAGTGCTGTATGAGCTTTTAATTCTTGCCATATCAGCACTATTACTGCTTAAATTAACACCAGAACAGCCAGAGCGAGGCTATACCAGCCAGTACGGGAAGTTTTAAAGGGTGTGGAGTGATGAACGAGAAACAACAAATAAAACAATTAACAACGGGCCAGCGCTTAAAAGCGATGCGTTTGTTAACGGGTTTAGTGCAGGATGAGTTTGCCGAAATTATTGGTATGCCTTTGTCCCGATTAAAAAATGTTGAAACCCGGTCGCGTATGTATGACCACGAAATAGAAGATGTTTTGACCATATTCCCTGAGTTTGCCAAGTGGCTTTCATACCAGGGCGATATTACTTTGGGTGAGCTGCAGGAAAGCCAAAGTAAGCTGTGCAGAATTGTTGCGGCTAAGCTGGATGCGGGTATTTATCCCGAAGGCTATGACCTAGAAAATAAAATTAAGTAGGTGTTGTTATGAGTGGGCCAAAGAAAACAAGCGATGGCCGGTGGAAGGTAGACGAAAGGCCATTCGGTAAAGAGGGTAAGCGTTTTATTCGTTTATTTGATAATAAAGCTGATGCCAATGTGTTTTTAAAATGGGTGCTGGCGCAAGCGCATGGCAATAAAGATTGGGCACCGGCTAGGCATGATAAGCGTTTGTTAAGTGAGCTTATTGGCGAGTGGCACGACTTGCATGGCCACACGTTGAAAGGTGGCGATAAGCGCAAAACGTATTTGTTGGCGCTGGCTAATGTAATGGGTAACCCTAGGGCGTGTGACTTTACGGCCGCTTCATTTTTGCAGTTTCGTAAGTCGCGGTTAGAGGGTACTGCCACGGCAAAAAAGAATAAGAAAACCCCGATATCCAAAAAAACATGTAACCATGATTTGGGCTATTTTAAGGCTGTTTTTAATGTGTTGATTAGGGCCGATAAGTGGCAGCAAGAAAACCCACTAGCCAAAATAAAGCCTATCGCGTTAGATGATAATGAAATGGCGTATTTGGATTTTAAGCAACTTGATAAGCTGTTGTTTAATTTGGGGCAAAGTAAATCAGCCGATGTACTAATGATTAGCCGCATTTGCTTATCAACGGGCTGCCGGTGGGGTGAAGCTGAAAGTTTGGCCGGTAGGCAAATTAGAAACTGCAGAATTACCTTTTTAAAAACCAAAACCTCGCGTTCGCGTACGGTGCCCATATCCGAAGAGTTAAAAACCGAAATATTCAAAGGCCGATCACGCACCGGTAAATTGTTTACTGGCTGTTATAAGTCATTTGGCAGAGCGCTGGAAAGGTCAAATATCATACTACCCAAAGGCCAAGCCACCCATGTGCTACGCCACACCTTTGCCAGCCACTTTATGATGGCCGATGGTAACCTAGTTACCCTAAGCAAAATATTAGGGCATTCAACCATACAAATGACAATGCGCTATGCCCACCTGGCACCCAAATACCTAATTGCCGCCACTGAAAAAAACCCACTGGCCCAGCTTGAGCAGCTAAAAATGGACGATAAAAAGGCGGGGTGAAAAATGGTAAAAATACCCTTTTCTTTCCACCTATACCGCCCAGAGCCAGCAAGAACCAGCCACAAAAAAACCTAAGCTATTGATTTTAAACGATACAAGCCAGTACCAGCCAGTACCAACTAGCACCAATAACGGCTTTTAACCAATTGGTCGCTGGTTCGAATCCAGCACGGCCCACCATTATTAAACAAAAAAGGCTCACCCTCCCGGGTGGGCCTTTTTTGTTTCAGCACGGCGAAAGCCGTGCTGGGTTCGTTCTTTAAGCCGGTTAGAAAAAATTCCGTCTAGGGCGAGAAACAAAGCAACGAAGCCTGCGCAGCAGGTCATTACAGTCCCAGGCTGTAATGATCAAAACCTGTACTTACCGCACAACGTTAACGCTCGTTTCCCAAGGACGCCCGCAGGGCAGTAACACATCAAAGATGTATTGCTGTTAATCCAGCACAGCTCAGAGAACTGAACAAGAGAGTGACTAGCAGATTGAGTCTTTATTGTTTAATGTGACACCGCGCCGGACCAGTCCTGCTCAACAACTCCCAGCTAAGTCCACAGCGTGTCCTCACAGCGCTTTTCAGGCGGTCTCTGCTCAATACCCCTCCATCAGACAGGCTAGCGCCGCAGGCGCCTACAGAGTGCAATCTAGCAAAGATATTTTGCTACTTATCCATTTTATAAATACTAGGAAGCTGGCTCTATAAACCACGCCTATCAGCACCTAGTGGAAGCCCAAGTTGCAATCACTAATTCTGCACGTTGCAGTTCACTCAATGCAAGCGCAATGAAGGGGGTTTGTTTAGTATGGTTTGCCAAACATCTTAGTTGCAGATGTTGCCATATATCTCAAATATGACTAATGCAGTCTGTTGTATTTGAATGCTACTTAGCGATAAGTGATAGTGTACTATTCTGTACCTCGCCTACTCGGGTGTACTCAGATAAATTATTCGTACAGCTTCTTTTATGGTTAACAAAGAGCGCGCAAGTTTAAAAAATACAGCCAAGGCTGGGGGGTGAGGTGTAGGTAGATTGCTGCAGTAAGATGTAAGATCTGACGCGGGTTTAAAGTATATTTATAAAGGGTAAGGGCTATGCTATCGTGGTCGAATACCCGCCTGTATTATCAGTTTGCCTTTTTGTGCAGCGTTTAAAATATGGGCTCAATATGCGCTAACAGTTGATACAAACTATGGATGATCTAGAAAAAAGCAAACACCTGCTTATTGAGTCGGCAATTCGATGTGTGGCTGCCCACGGTTACCACAAAGCTTCCTTAAGGCTGATATGTGATGATGCCAATTTATCATTAGGCATGGTTAGGCATTGCTTTAATAACAAGCTGGAAATGATGACGGCGGCATATCAATATCTTTCTGATGAACTATTGCTAGAAACTAACAAAACGATAGCAGAGTTTGCTGAAGACCCTAGATCACAGCTAGAGGCTTTTATAGTGTCCGGTTTTAGAAAACCCGTATTTGAAGACGATAAAATAATGTTTCGTTTTTCTATGTGGGCTTTAACCCGTACAGAGCCAGCGATAGCCGTTGTGCATGAGAAGTTGTATATCCGTTATAGAAAAAGCGCCAGACAGCTTTTTAATGACTTGGCCGCAAAAAATAAGATAGCACTGGATACTAATGTGGCAGCCTTGGCATTAACTGCTTATCTGGATGGTTTGTGGTTGGAGTGGGTGGTGAATCCTAAAAAATATAATACTAAAGCTATGTTGGCTATGTGTATGGATTTAGTGGATTCATATATAGCCGGAGCTAAAAGCTAGCATCATAGTGTATGAATATAAACTATTAAACCATCAGTGGTTTTGTCACTTTTACTACGCTAGAGCGTATAAAAAAGAATAAACAGAGTACTGTCGTTGCCACGGTCATAATATATAAAGTGCTTTGGTTGCCTGATTGAGTGATTAGTACTCCGCCTATACCTGGCCCTAAAGTCCCCCCTATATTTTGAAAGGTTGGTATAAGAGAGGCCATTTTTCCGCTTGGGTCGGCAGCGTTAACCGCTAACAGCTGATAAGGCAATGCAAAGTTCCAAGCGCAGGAGTAAACCAACACAGCGATAAAGTAGGCAGCGGCACTGTCGAATAAGTAGAGGCCGGCTATAGAGCCTATAAATAGAGCACTAGCAATTAATAGTGGAATATTCCTGCCTAGCCTAGTGCCCAGCCACGAGGCTGCAAATGCCCCTAGAGAACATAAGATTAAAACGAGTGCGATAGTATAAGAAATGTAGTTGTGATCAAGCGATTTGGCATCGCCTATTCTTTGTAAGAACGCCCATATAGCCGTTTGCCCAAGAAAATAAATTGCGATACCTGTTAGGGGGATGAGCATGGCCAAGGCCCACGTGCTGCGGCCTTTGTTTTTATTGGCTTTAGGGTTATTTTGCCCGCTACCCAAGCTAGGAAAGGCAAAGGCTATTGTTGATGCTACTAAAAATATACCGGCCAGCGACAGCATTAAACCCTCAAAGCCCAGTATGGAAATAAACTCAAATTGTAATATGAATATGACCAACCCTGCCATGCTGACTTGCATGCCCAGGCCTATGCCGTAAATTTTCTCTGGTTTTGGTTGTGCTGCAATAGCACAAAAAACGCAGGCTAAGGCCGATCCTGAGCAAAGCCCGATGATAAAAAATAGTATAACCAGCTCTTGATAGCTACTTAGGCTGGCTAAGAATAATAAAGCGCATGTGAGAATGCTGTTTGCCAGCAGAAATTTCTGCCAGTTGCAGCGGTTTACCCAATAAATACTGCTTAAATTGGCTAGGGTTGTGCCCAGCAAAAATATAGAGCCAATAAAACCAATATTATCGTCGCTTAAATTAAGTGATATCGATGCCGTGCCTAATACAATGGGCAGTATATTAAATATAACATTGTTGATGGATAGGAATACACATAAGGCGATAAGGCTGTATATGGATGTTTTATGGGTAAGTTTTGGCATCTTAATTGTCTTATTATGGGGGCGAATAGACTGGCCGTATGGAATGACAGAGACTCACCCATACGGCACGTAGTAATTAACGCTATTGTTAATCAAACAGGTAGCTTACCCCTATGCCGTAGGTTCTAGGGCTGGCTACATATTCGAGTGCATAGCGCTCACCAAACCGGCTAGCAGGGTAGGTAGATGAAACGGCTCGATCGTTTCTAACATTGTCTATAAAAGCTTTTAGCATCCAGCTGTCAGATTTAAAGCCTGCAGATATATCTAGGGTTGAATAACCATCTATCTCCGCATAGTCAATGCTGGCAGGGTTAATGTCTGATGTAACATCATCTCTATAGGCATAATTAGCGGTATAAATAGCCTCCCAGGTGCTATTTATCGTTTGTGTGTAATTGATGGATAATGAGGCGCTATGTTTGGAAACACCTGGTAGTAAATCCCCTTTGTTGGCAAAGACGCCACCTATATTAAATCCTTTGGTAAGGGCTGAATCGACATAGCTGTAGCCTAAATTTACCAATAGATTTTCTGTGATTTGCCCTGACAGCTCTAGCTCTAAACCTTTGGATTCAGCACTGCCGCCATTAACTGCGATGGGGAAAGCCCCGCTGGGAGAAACTCCGTCAATTTGTATATCATCCCAAGTGATATGAAATAGGGCCGAAGAAACTCTAAACCTATCCATAAAGGTAGATTTAAAACCGACCTCAAGATTGGTGACTTTATCTGGCTCATAGATCAACAGGTCTGGGCTCTCTGCATAGACACCAATTAAAGGTATACCGTTGGTGCCTCCCCTACGAAAACCTTCCGCAGCAGTAAAATAAATCATCGAGGCATCAGAGATATCATAGGAGGTATTAAACTTAAATATTTCGTCTCTGAACGTTTCCTTCTCAACGCCGCCATTAGTGCCATAGGCATTTAGGCCATCTTCGGCACAACCTGCACCGCAGATAGGTAGGGTGAACAGATTACCGCTTTCAAACGCTTGCTCAAATGCCCTAGCTCCAACGGTTACTTGCCACGCATCGCTAAGCTGGTATTTCAGTTCACCAAATAGAGCGGTGTCTTTTACTGAGCGTTTAAGGTTGGCGCTATAGCCCAAGTCGGTCAGTATGCTAGCTGAGTTGCTGCTATTATTTAATGACCACTGCGTGTAGCCCTCATAAAAGTCTTGCTGAAATTGCTCTTGGTCATGGTCCATATAAAACACACCGGCTATCCAGCTAAGGTCGGAGTCGCTTTGTGAAACTAAGCGTAGTTCTTGAACAAAGGCTTCTTCTTTTGTCTCAACGGTGCCACGGATAATTTCTCGCGGATTGCCTTCGTAATAACTCCAAAAACTAAAATTGGTATATATACCGGTTTGATCTCTAATACTGTCAGAGCTGTTTTCAAAGCTAGAGGTCGATGAGCTTAACGTGGCAAAGCCAAGATCTATTTCAGCTTCTACACTAAATAAATCCACATCTCTATCTAGCGGTTCATTTAATCTAATGGATTGTTCATATTCCCCTAGGTTTTCAAAATCAGGGTTGTCTGCTCTGCGGCCATTGGCTCGATCGCGCTGCATCTGGTAATTAAACTGAAAGCTGGCGCTATCTGTTGGTTCCCACAGCAAGGAGACTCTGGCGTAGGTGGTTTCACTATCGTCAATGTCATCCTTATTATAAGTAACGGCTGGGCTATTTTGCACATCGCCAGAGTTGCTTAAGCGTGGATCATTACTGCTGGGGTCTAAACGGTACAAACCTTTGGCATCGATTATACCCGCCCGGCTAATATGTCCTGCACTAGTGCGTATAGCGAGATTGTCTTTAAGTGCTATGTTAGCTAAGACATAACTGTCGTGACTTAGATCCGCAGCTTCTTTAGTCTTACTTATGCGAGTTCCTATCTCATAGTTAGTCATTTTTGTATCGGGTTTGTTATAAATATATCTTAATGTACCGCCCAATGATCCCGATCCATAAAGGGTGCCCTGCGGACCTCTTAAAACCTCCACTCGCTCTACATCTTTAAGGTGTAAATTTACAAATAAAGGTGTCTCACCCATATAAGTAGACACTGGAGAGACTGCCGTATTGATATTTTCATTGGAGCCTAATCGTGAAGCATTTAAACCCCGCATAACAATGCCGCTATTAGATCCGCTAGATCTTGGGCCGCGGTCAGTATAGGTAACACCAGGAATAGATTTGGTTAACTTGCTGAGGTCAGTTATGCCGTTTTGTTCAAGAAAATCTTCACTGATAGCGCTTATATTATAGGGAATATCTTGCACGCTTTCAGACCGTCGAGTTGATGTCACTATTACTTCTTCTAGTTTAAATCTTGTGTCGTTATTGGCGAGTGCTAACTGGTTTAGAAAAGACCCGGATAAAATACTACCTTGTATGGCTAGTGTTATTAATTTTTTATTCATTATTGCTACTCCTGTTAATGGTTATTAATGAAATAGGGCAACACAGGTCTAGTTTTATTAGACTTCTGAGCTAAAATTATAAGCTATACACATGTATAGTTGGTGAACATAATCGTCTCGATAATTAAAGTCAAGAGGAACTTTTTTCGACACCGTGCGTTTGTAATTATTGTTATGCTGTTTATCTGGCGACTGAAACATCATGAAATGTAGTTAGAGGAATAATTATTTTATTGAAGTAAAGGGTGTAGCATCAGCTAGAAACTTGTAGCTGATGCCGGTTATACGCCTAATGGCGTTCGATCAGTGCGCACTACGCAGCGTAGATATAGTGGGTTGTCCAGAGGATATTATTTTGTCAATTCGGAAACTAGTTCGCCTTTAAATCCCCAGTTTTCCATTTTTTTATCTTCAATAATAATATGTACAGTGTCTGGCTTGGCATTGCAGGTTCTCTCCATTGTTTCGGTGATCTCTTTAACGAGAGCTTTTTTCTGCTCTAGGCTACGGCCCTCAAACATTTCAATAGTAATAACAGGCATAACGTCCTCCAAAATTCATTTAATAGGGTGTTGACGCTGTAAACTATACATGTGTATAGTCTGTTTTGTAAATAATTAATAGCTCAGCTGAGGCTGTAGGAGTGTGTTATGGATTTTAGTTTGTTTTTATCTACTTATATGCCTGATAGCGCTAGGGGTGGTAAAAGTGTTTTTAATGATATGCTGGAGCAAGCTCAATTAGCTGAAGACCTTGGTTTTGCCAGTATCACCCTCCCTCATCATCACTTAATCAATATTTTGATGAACCCCGCGCCATTGGCAACAGCCGTAAAAATTGCCAGTGTAACCAAGCACATACCCATTATCACCTCAGTGCTGGCCTTGCCTTTACTCGATATGCGGCAGTTAGCCGGCGAGATTGCGGTGACGGATATTTTAACCGATGGCCGTATTGAAATTGGTGTTGGTCGAGGAGCCTTTCCTTATGAGTTTGACCGCTTGGGTGTGGATTTTAGTAAAAGCCGAGAGATATTTGATGAGTCATTAAATGTTCTCATTGCCTTACTAACCAGTGATGAAGAGGTTTCTTGGGATGGCGATTATTACCAATTTTCATCTACCAAGGTTCAGCCTAGGCCTATACAAGACCCCATGCCGCCGATTTGGATGGCCGCTTTATTCCCGGAGTCTGTTTACCACTGTGCGAAACGTGGTTTTAATATTCAAACATCACCGCTCAAGGCAGAAGCTAGCTTTCTTAAAGAGCTAGCCGACGCGTTTCACCGCGGCGCTAAGGATGCTGGTAAAGCTGGTGAAAACAGCAAGCTATCCATGTTAAGAGGCTGTTTTGTGTGTGATGACAATGCTGATGTGATACAAAAACAACGCTTAGCTTATGAGTATTATGAGCGATTCTCTAATGCTTTTGAGACCGATGGTGAGGTAATTAACGGTGAAGTAAGCCGCAAGCCTATGCGTCAAACAGAGGATGAAATGGCAGCTAATTTGTTAATTGGTACCAGTAGTGAAGTGATCGATAAGCTGGGGATATATGCCGAAGCAGGTATAGATGACATTAACCTTAATATGGATATGGGGGCTAGTCATTTAGAAATTATGCGCTCAATGGAAGCATTAGCGCGCGATATTATGCCTCAATTTAAATAAAGTAAGTGGAGTTTTACCATGTATAAGCTGGATGGTAAGCAGCTAGAGCTGGCTGAAGAGTTTAAGAGTAAACCCTTTGGCCCATATAGTCGTGAGCTTGAGCGATTATTATTACGTATGCGACAAGCGCCGGCTGCGGGCCGTCCTATATTAATTAATACGGTAAGACACAAAGAGTGGCGTTTGGCAAAGTTGTCCGGAATACGAGGAGAAAAGCCTATCTATATTAATAAAAGAATTTATACCAATGTTGCTGAAGCTGAATGGGACGTTTTTGTACAAAGGTGGCTGCAGTTAACAGGGGAAAATTTAGAAAACATTATAGATGCACCTAAATATTCTGAGAGTAATCTTCCTAGTAGGCGTTAATCATGAAAAAAGTAATAGGGTATAGTGATAAAGGAACAGTCTCACCAGGTGAGAATATTCAGTTTATGGTGGGAGGCTACGCTATTGATAATTATAACGTGCAACTGGTACGTGTAATCTGTGGTGATGACAGGCTCTCTGGGCCAGGCTATGAAGAGCAGCTAATAGACTCACCTATTAATCAAACCTACAAAGCAATATCACAAAAAACTCAGATCGGCTCCTTTATTAAGTTTAGTAAAAAAGTTCCACTCAATATGAACGAGGGCTTTCATTTCCAAGCTTATATCAAGCCTACCGCCATTGAGGCAGGTGAACAGACGCTAGTGTGTTGCCTGGATGATAACGGTGATAATGGCTTTAGTGCCTATATTGATAATGCCGGTATGCTTAGTTTGTCTCTACATAGTGGCGGCGATAAATTTAGTTTGCAGGGTCAGGCTAGCCTGATCAATGATAAATGGTACTTAATTACAGCAGGTTATGATGCCGTTAATAACGCCATGTATCTTACTCATAAACCGCAAGTGTCTCACCCTGGTATCAATGATGATCTAAGTATTAGTCAAGCTATAACTAAGCAGGTCAATAGCAGTAGTGACGCTGAGTTGGTATTAGCAGCATCCCCCTTTGACGGCGGATATGGTAATTGCTTTAACGGGAAAATGGATAGGCCAAGATTACTGTCTATAGGCTTACAGCCCTCGGAGTGGGAGGTATTGTTAGCCGATACTATGGCTGATAAATACCTGCCTTTTGTGTTGGGCTATTGGGATTTTTCCCTCGCTATAGAAAGTTTAACCGCTCATGATATTTCCCCGAACATGTTACATGGCGAACTTATTAATATGCCGGCAAGAGGGGTTAAGGGGCATAACTGGGATGGTAGTTGCCTAAACTGGAGTCATTGCCCGGCTTATTACGGAGCCATACATTTTCATGATGATGACTTGATCGATGCAAAATGGCAGCCCTGTTTTTCTTTGGATTTGCCTAAAACTATAAAAAGCGGCGTTTATGCCGTAAAACTAACAGCGCAAGATGATGAAAGTTATATCACTTTTTTAGTACGCGCTGCTAATCCTGGCAAAAATACCAAATTAGCCTTTTTGGCATCCACTGCAACCTACAATGCTTATATAAATTCCCATTGGGCTTTGCATCATGATTTGGCCGAGGCTAGACGTGGCCATGTGCTGGAATTTTCCAAAGAGGAGGCTTTTCTGCAGCAAGCTCCAGAGCTTGGACTCTCCACTTACGATACCCACACTGATGGCAGTGGCGTGCGCTACTCCAGCCGCTTGCGTCCAGCTTTGAATCACGGCCCTAAAACAAGAGTGTGGAATTTAAATGCAGATACGCATTTATTAAGCTGGATGGAAAAAAATAATATTGAATACGAAATTATTAGCGATGAGGATGTCCATCAGCAGGGTGTAGGCTTGTTGCAAAAATATCGTTGTATTATGACGGGCAGCCATCCTGAATATATCAGTAGCGATATGTGGTCAGCCATAGCCTCTTTCCAAGATCAAGGTGGCAGGCTTATGTATATGGGCGGCAATGGTTTCTATTGGCGTATTGCTTTCCATAATGCAATCCCTGGGGTTATAGAAGTTAGGCGTAGTGAAGACGGTGCTCGCTATTGGGCAGAAGAACCCGGGGAGCATTATTTATCTTCCAATGGTGAATACGGTGGCTTATGGCGCCGTGTAGGCACACCGCCTAATGAATTGGTGGGTGTGGGCACCAGAGCAACAGGTTTTGATGGCTGCTCTTACTACCGGCAAACGGCAGAGGCTGAAAATCCGCGCGCAAAATTTATTTTTGAGGGTGTGGCCTCGGATGAGCTTATCGGTGATTTCGGTTATATTTTAGGCGGAGCCGCAGGCCTAGAGATAGATGCTGCAGATTATAAGCTGGGGACGCCGCCCCACGCGCTAGTGGTGGCATCTTCAGAGGAGCATTCACCGCAAATGCTGTTAGCACCAGAAGAAACAGACTTTCACCATCCGCTAATGTCTGGTGCAGATAACCCCTATGTGAAAGCTGATATTGTTTTTTATGAAACAAATAATGGCGGTGCTGTTTTTAGCACTGGCTCTATAGCCTGGTGCACCAGCTTACAATGTAATGGTTCAGATAATAATGTTTCAAGAATAACCAAAAATGTTATTTCCAGATTTGTAAGTGAAGAAAGTTTTTGAAATAGAAATAATAAATACAGGGCTAAGCATGAAGTTAGATAAAAAATTAATTACTCTGTTGTTGTCGTTATTAATAGTAGCTATTGCCGTATTAACGATTTATGCAGGTAAACCCTCGGAGTATATTAATCACCTATTCCAAATGGTGTCATCTAATATGGGATGGCTGTATCAATGGTTTGTCTTGCTATGCTTTTCCTTCTGTTTGTGGTTGTGTTTTGGGCCTTATGCCAATGTTCGTTTAGGTAAGGGGGTTGAGTACTCCAACATGAGCTGGTTTACAATGATGTTCTGTACAGGCATAGGTTCCAGTGTAATGTACTGGGGAGCTATTGAATGGGTATATCACTACAACTCACCACCTTTCGCTATTGAGCCAAAATCTGATGAGGCGCTAAGCTGGGCTACGGCCTATGGAATGCTGCATTGGGGGATCACCGGTTGGAGTGTTTATGCTTTGGCCGCGGTTAGTTTTTCGGTACTATTTTGGCGGGAAAAAATAGTTGATGCCAACTTCGCTACTGCCTGTACGGCTGGCCTTTCAACGTTTAACAAAAAGCTATTATCTTTACCGTTACGTTTTATTTTTGTGTTGGGATTATTTGGTGCTGTGGTGACCTCTATTGGGGTAGGTATCCCTATGTTATCTTATATGGCTGCCCATATTTTTGTTCTGGATCCTGAAACAAACGTTGAGTTAGCTATAGTCTTTGTTTGGTGTGTAATTATTAGTATTAGTGCTTTTACAGGTATTAATAAGGGTATAAAAATAATGAGTAATGTCAACCTGGTACTTGCGGTGGTGATGTTATTTTTTGTTGTTTTTGCGGGACCAACTCAATTCATATTTACTTACTTCACTGATAGTTTCGCCATTCTTTTGAATAACTTTATAAAAATGAGCTTGTGGAATGATGCCGTCGAGGGAGGGAGTTTTCCTAAAGAATGGACTAATTTTTACTGGGCCTGGTTTATTGCCTACGCACCTTTCATTGGTTTCTTTGTCGCGAAAATATCCAGAGGAAGAACGATTAGAGAGGTGGTCATAGGCTTGAGTGTGGGTGGGGCTGTAGGGTCTTGGATTTTTTACGCAGTGTTTGGCGGTAGCGGCGTTTACTATCAGATAGCGGGCTTATTGGATATGGGTAGTATTGTTGCTGAGTCCGGCGGCCCCAGCGGTATATTGCAGTTATTGTTAATCATGCCATTAGGCAAGTTGGTTTTGTGGGTGTTTTTTATTTTAGCCTTTATTTTTATGTCTACTACGGTAGATTCTGCGGCTTATGTTTTGGCAGATGCCAGTGTGTTAGGGCCTTTAAATGAAAAGCTACTATCAGTTAAGTTGACTAGGGTAGCGTGGGTATTTCTTATTTGTGGCGCCTCTTACGGTTTGTTGGTAGTGGGTGGCTTAAAGGCTGTGCAGTCATTTACCTTACTGGTTTCTTTGCCTCAGCTATTGGCCTTAGCGTTGATGCTTTACTCTTTGTATTTTTTGTTGAATAAGTCTACCCCTTGATAGCTTATTTTTGACTGCTTCTATGCTCCTGTAATCTGGCGGAGCATTAGCTATTTATAGCCGTTGTTATCTTTTTTCTTATCCCATTTTGTTATGTTAAAAATATTGACAGCGCCTTATTATTCGACCACTATACATCTGTATAGCCGATACGGCGGTTTTATTTTAATAGGAGTTTATTATGTCTGCGGAACAAGCTTTAGTGGTTGATGTTGTGCCGGTGAGAGAAGATTTCATATCTGCCATGCGTATGGTGGCAGGCGCTGTTACGGTGGTGACTACCGGCTCGGGTGAGAGTGTGCAAGGATCTACAGTCAGTGCGTTTACTTCCGTCACAGCAGATCCTGCAACTGTTTTAGTGTGCTTGAATACTAACAACGCCACCACCCAAGAGCTGTTAAATTCGGGCAGCTTTTGCGTCAATGTATTAGCCGCCCACCATGAAAATGTTTCCGCTGTTTTTGCTGGTGTTGGTGAGTTAAAAGGTGCACAAAAATTTACCGTGGGTTGCTGGCAAAAAAGCCCCTGCGGCGGCATGGCTTTAAAGGATAGTTTGGCAACGTTTCATTGTGAGCTGATAGAGAGCTTTACAGAAGGCTCGCATTTAATAGTTCTGGGAAGAGTGTTAGCTGTTGATACCCAAACCGGTGAACCCTTGGTTTACTTTAACCGTGCCTATTCAGCGGTCACTCCTAAAACGTAAAAAGCAGGAGGCATTTATGCCCTATTTAGAATCTCTAGAGCTGCAAAATCATGTCGCAGACTCTTTGTTAAGACATAATTACAATCTGGATGATTTACCCGATATCTTTACACAGGTGGATCGCGAGAATATTTTATTAGATTCCGTTAAGGCGTTTATTGCCAAGCCCAAAGGCTGTTTTATTGGTGGGGAGTGGATGCACTCCGATACTGATTCGGTGATACCGGTTTATGAGCCTTTTACCGGCAAAGTGTTGAATGTGATTCCCAATCTTAGCGTTAGCGAAGTTGATGAGGCGGTTGTCGCTGCTAGAAAAGCCTTTGCTAATCCAGAGTGGCGTGGCATGAAACCGATGGCTAGGCAGGCTATGTTATTGCGACTATCTGATTTAGTGGAGGAAAATGCAGAGCAGCTTGCCCAAATTGAATCTTTAGATAATGGTAAGTCTATCACCGGAGCTAGAGCTGAACTTAGCTCAGCGATTAATCATATCCGCTATATGGCTGGGTGGTGTTCAAAAATTGAAGGTAAGGTGAACACGGTTTCTGCATCTGGGCAGCAGCATGCTTATACCTTAAAAGAGCCGGTAGGCGTTGTGGCAGGAATTATTCCTTGGAACTTCCCCTTGGTGATGGCGGTTTGGAAAATCATACCGGCTTTAGTGACCGGTTGTACGGTGATTTTAAAGCCTGCTGAGCAAACACCTTTGTCGGCGTTAAGGCTGGCTGAGTTGATTGCAGAGGCTGGCTTCCCCAAAGGTGTCGTCAATGTAATTACTGGCACTGGTGTGCAGGTGGGTGCGGCGCTAGCCAGTCACCCCGGTATTAATAAAATTGCATTTACCGGCTCTACAGCCGTGGGTAAAAGTATTGGTAAGTCGGCCATGGAAAATATCACCCGAGTTTCTCTTGAGCTGGGGGGTAAATCGCCACTTATCGTTTTTGCCGATGCCGATATTGATAAAGTGATAAAAGGTGCGGCCAATGCGATTTTTTATAATCAGGGGCAGGTGTGCTGTGCCGGTTCAAGATTATATATACATAGAGACATACACGATAAAGTGGTGGCAGGTATTGCTGCCATTGCTGACTCACTCACTTTAGCGTCCGGTTTGGATGCGTCATGCGGCATGGCGCCGTTAGTTTCTAAACCTCATCAGCTGCGAGTTAACGGCTATATAGCTCAAGGGCTTAGTGAGGGCGCCAAGTTGGCGACCAAGCGCAGCATCGTGGAAGGTGATGGCTATTTTGTGGCCCCCACGGTTTTGACGGATACCCATAACGCTATGGCGGTGGTTCGTGAAGAAATATTTGGTCCGGTATTGGTGGTGCAGGCTTTTGAGGATGAGGAAGAAGCCCTGCGCTTAGCCAATGACAGTAGCTATGGCCTAGGCGCTAGTATTTGGTCCAATGACTTAACCCGAGTGCATCGTTTAATCCCGCAAATTGAAGCGGGTGTGGTTTGGGTTAATACTCATAATCTTGGTGACCCCAGCCAGCCCTTTGGCGGTTATAAGCAATCGGGTATAGGCAGGGAGCAGGGGCGTGAGCAATTGGATATGTTTTTAGAGACCAAGTCGGTGTGGATAGACCTGAATTAGAGTTTAGTTAGAAGCTGTTTGAGTAGGTGATGTCAGCCTTCAGCTATTGTTAGCTGACTTGTCTGCACCGTAAAATCAGCTTCAATGAAACTTTCGATTTAAACTATTGATTTAAACTTTCGATTTAAACTAGGAAAACTGACAGCCCAGGCCTTAGCGATAGTACTTAACGCCAAGGCAGGGCTTTATACTTCACCGTTTTTCTCTCCTCCACTTCATAGCTGATAGCAATCATCCACTGTTTGTAGTCAGGGTCTATGCTCTGTAGTTTTGCTGTTAGTTCTTGAAAAAATGTGGTCTCTATCGGTTGACCGCGATTGGGCCAAATTCGAAATTTTATTCTGAGTATCTCTTTGCTGGGGTTTAGGATGATGCGTCCCTCAACCGAGGGTGTGGCGATTAATATACCGGGGAATTGTTGCTTTATGGTGAGGGTGAGCTGGCTTGCTATGCTTTCAATCTGTTGTTTTTGTTCTTCATCGCCCCGTAACGTTACGTCAACTATGCAGCGCACATAGCCCCGCGGATAATTAATAATATTATTGATGGTGCGGTTAGGGATGAATACTACTGCGCCCATGGCATTTTCCAGTTCAATAAAACGCATGGTGATAGCTTTGACTACGCCTGTTTGTGTGGAGATTTCAACTAGGTCGCCGACATCAATAAGGTCAGAAAAGATAAAGGTGAGTCCTGTGACGACATCTTGCACCACGCCTTGTAAGCCGAAGCCTATAGCCAGCCCCACAATAGTTGCACTGGCTAAATAGGCGGAGAGTGAAATACCGAATTCCTGAAAGATAAAGCCAACGGAAAAGAAATAAAGGGCGAAGATAATACAGCTGGTGGTGAGAGTGAATAGTGAACCTAGCTTTTGATATTGTTTGCTGGGTTTGCGGGCGAGAATATAATTGGCGAAATGACGAATCACAATGACGAATAAATGCGTGATAACAGCTAAGCCTATAAATGAGGCTAAGCGCAAGGCTAATGGTAGGCTTGCTATATGGTCTATGGCGTAATTCAAACGTATATCCTTAATAATAAATAGTTATGGGCGCGGTCTATGCTGTTGGTGCTATAGATATGGCGAAAAAAGCCAAGCTGTGGCATCGCGCACGCGTGCAGGAAAAGAGCGATGGTCAATGTTTTCTAAAGTTTCCTCCTTAGAGGCCTGTCGTATGGTAGTGAAATGCTTATCCATAGTGCTAACAAAATCTTGGTCAAATATTTCTACAATAAGCTCAAAGTTGAGCCGCAAGCTACGCGGGTCTAAGTTTGCTGAACCTATGTGGGCGTAGTGATCGTCAATCAGCATAAATTTGCTGTGTGCAAAAGGGGCCGGTTGGTAATAAATTTTTACCCCGAATTGTAATAATTCCCATAGCATATTGCGAGTAGCCCAGTGCACCAGCGGCTGATTGGATACGGCAGGTAAAATAATAGCCACATCGACACCGCGCAGTGCGGCAGTTTGTAGTGAGTTGATAAGTATGGCTGGTGGTAGAAAATAGGGTGTCATAATGGCTATGCGTTTAGTGGCCAATGCCGTTGCCGCGGTTAGTATCATCGCTAGTTTGCCTAAATCCTCATTAGGCCCATCGGTAATGACTCGGCAAATAGATTGAGGCTTGTGATTTACTGACAATGGCGTGGACGCTGTTTGGGTGGTTTTTGCTATGTCACTAGCCTGTGTGTCGATAGGCGCATCGTTTGTGATAGCGGCGTCCGTTGCAAAGGCCCAGTCTTCCTCGAAGGTTTCTAATAATTGCGCGACTATGTCACCCTGTAAAGAAAAATGCACATCACTAATGCCTTGTTTGTTACCGATTTCTTGCGATAAATGATGGTCACCAATATTCATGCCACCGGTAAACCCTACCGTGGCATCAACAATCAGTAATTTACGGTGGTTGCGAAGATTGATATGTACCGAGGGTGGCAGTAGCTTAGGGGGGAGGAAACGAACTAGCTTAATGCCTTTGCGTTTTAGGTGATAGCCCGCAGTGGGGAAGCTGTAGAGCTCGCCTATACCATCGAGTAATACCCTGACTTTAACGCCGCGCTGCTGTGCGGCGGCGAGAGCTTGAATAAATCGTTGTCCGCTTTTATCGTTGGCAAAAATATAAGAGGACAAGCAAATACTGTGCTGTGCCTGGTTGATAGTGGCTAGCATTTCCGGGTAGGCCTTATCACCGTTAAAAAGGGGTTGGATACTATTGCCTTCCACGAGTGGGCGCTGGGTAACGGCTGCAGAAGTTAGGGCTAAGCCGCTGAGGAGCGTGTTTTGCGCTATTAGGCTAGGCAGCGTTGCTATCGCCGTTGGCTGCGGTGTTGCCCGTGGTGGGGCGCTGGGTCTTTCATAACTGAAGGGGTTAAATAGTGGTTTGCCAACAAGTTGGTAGGCTTGGGTTTTTACTCGATTGATACCAAATAAATAATAAAGCACAGGGCCGACTAAAGGGTAGGCAACGCTAACGGCAATCCATCCTAGTGCGGCACGCGGATCTTTTTTGTACAGTAGGGCATGCAGAATACTGGTGGTGGCCAGCACGCTGTGTAGCGCTAGTATCAGCCAGGTGATAGTCATACGCTTAGCCTTGGGTCTTAACGTTTATATTAATCACTCTAGGCATGATTGAGGGTAAGACATAGCCGTAAAAATCACTCTTCTGGCTGCGTCTTAATAATCTGACCAGTACCGTTCTGTTGCGGGCGCAGGGTGGCCTGCCGATGGCTGCTCTGGTTGATAAGTGTGGCTAGCTTTTGGCCCTGAAAATATTGCCACTCTTCGGCTCCACCTAGGTGCCGGCTGAGCCTGTATAACAGCTTGTTATATAGGTCGAGGGCGATGCCCCAGTGCTGCTCTTCTTGGCTCAGCCGGGTTTCGTGTAGATGCAGGGCGTCCTTTAGGGTGAGCAGGGGGTTGTTGGCATGATCGGCGCGCAGCTCGTCGTATTGTTTTTCGGCTGCTAAGCGCATACCCCATAGCTGGTTTTTAGCTTGATGCACGAGGTAGTCAGGTGCTTGTTGCTGCAGTGGTTGCAGTTGTTGCAGGCCCTGCCACATGAGGCTGCTGAGGGCGATGACTAGCACTAAGCTGCTGGCGATAAGGGCTAGGCATAAACGCTGATTAAGTTTGACGCTGTTACTGAGGGTTAACAGCTGTGCGCTGATGTCATCATCGCTCATGGTATGTCGGTCCAGGCTTGGGCGCGTTTTTTACTACTAGCCTCTAATCTCTGTAGTCGCTGCTCATAAGCTTCTAGCCAGCGTCGTGATCCTGTATTCATGCTGGCCAGTTCTTGGCTGCCGCTGAGTATCTCGGTAATTAGTTGCTGGTAGTCGGCTTCGCGACTGCGAAACAAGGCTATGCGCTGGCTAGAGTTGGCAGCTTGGTACTCTTGTTGCAGTAGATTGATTCTTAGGTGATAGGCGGCTATGGCTCGGCTTTCCGTGTTGAGATAGCTGCGCAGGCTTGTAATGTCTTCGTCTAAGCGCGTCAGCTGCAATTGCAAGGGGCTGGCAGGTGTCTTGTTAAGGGCCTTGAGTTGGGTATAAAAATACCCTGCCGAGCTGCTCAAGACTGAAAAACAGATCACCGAGATAGCCAGTACGGCGACAATGACTCGCTTATTCCAGCGTATCTGGGCGGTCAGCCGTTCAATTTCTGTGCTGGGGTCTAGGGTTTTTTCTTCGTCGTCATCTTTGCTCATGGTTATACACTATGTGGCTAGAGTGAATTGGCGCTATAAAGAATACTCCTAATAGATAGATAAATCATATATTGCCATGGTCGAGCGCCTATTTACCTGCTTTAGGGTGGGTTTTACTGCTGAGTGGTTGTGCTCTATAGCTATCGCTAATTTTCTGCTAAAATCCTGCCAAATTTATTACCAGTGTTAATGTCGAGGTAACAACATGTCGCAAGCGAGTGCAACTGCGCAGCAAGTAGTACGCGATCATTTAGAGGGGATTAGCTGTCGCCCACCGTTAACAGCGGTGCAGCAGGCCTCTTATAAAGAGCAAATCAAGGCGCTATTAATTCGTGAGAATGCCGTGTTGGTGGCGCATTACTACACCGACCCACTGATTCAGCAGCTAGCCGAGGAAACCGGTGGCTGTGTGTCAGATTCACTGGAAATGGCCAGATTTGGCCGCGATCATCCCGCCTCTACTTTAATAGTAGCGGGGGTTAAATTTATGGGTGAGACGGCCAAGATATTGTCGCCGGAAAAGCGGGTATTAATGCCCACTTTAGAAGCCACCTGTTCCCTGGATATAGGCTGCCCTATAGAAGAGTTTGATGCCTTTTGTAACGAGCATTCAGACCGCACCGTCGTGGTGTATGCCAATACTTCAGCAGCGGTTAAAGCGCGCGCCGATTGGGTGGTTACCTCCAGCATAGCTTTGCAAGTGGTCGATTACTTGCACGCCAAGGGCGAAAAAATACTCTGGGCTCCCGATAAGCATTTAGGTAGCTATGTGCAACGCGAAACCGGTGCCGATGTGCTGCTGTGGGATGGCTCTTGTATAGTACACGAGGAGTTTAAGGCTAAGGCCTTAGAGGATATTAAAAAAGTCTATCCCGAGGCGGGCATACTGGTACACCCCGAGTCACCGCAGGCTATTGTAGAGCTGGCTGACTTCGTGGGTTCTACTTCGCAAATTATCAATGCCGCTAAAACCCTGCCCAATAAGCAGTTTATCGTCGCCACTGACCAAGGCATTTTTTATAAAATGCAGCAGGCGGTGCCCGATAAAGAGTTAATCATTGCCCCTACCGCCGGTAACGGCGCTACCTGTCGCAGCTGTGGCAACTGCCCATGGATGGCTATGAACGCGGTAGATAATATGACCGAAGTATTAGAGTCAGGCAGCAATGAAGTGTTTGTAGACCCTGATTTGGCAGAGCGAGCGATGAAGCCGCTAACTCGTATGCTAGAGTTTTCAGCCGCTAACAAATAAGCTGCCTCCATAAGCTAAAATATTAATAAAAAGGCCGCCGTATATTTGCAGTACGGCGGCCTTTTTTATGCTTTTAGGAACTAGGAACTAAAAGCTAGAGACTTTTAAGCGCCAGCTTTAACTCATTGATTTGGCTAATGCGCTCATTAATACGCAGGGTGGTGAGGTGGTCGTTTTTAGTCAACGGTAGGGCATAGGATAGCTGGGTAGTGGCCTTGTCTAAGATGCCGTTGAGCACAAAATACTCAGCTCTGGCCTGATGCACGCCCACGATATTCCCCGCCAAACCATAGGCTTCGGCCAGTTGATACCACACTTCGGGGTTTTTCTTGTGCTTTTTAACATGCTCTTCCAGCAGCTCAGCGGCTTTGGGGGCTTGGCCCTCTTTCAGTAAAAACGTAGCCAGAGTCATGGTCAGTGGGTGGTTATCCAAAGATACGCTTAGGGCTTTTTCTACGCGCTCTATGCCTTGCGAGCTATTACCGCTGGCCACGTCCAGTTCGCTGGCGGCAATAATATAAGGGATTTGGCTGGGGCTGGCGGCTAGCAGCGGTGCCAGCAGTTTTTGTGCTTCGCCTATTTGGCCATCGCGAGTTAGCGCTAGTACTAAGCCGTATTGATCGGCTTCAGGGTTACGGCTGCGGCTGTTGAGCTTGGCGCGAAAGTTTTTTACCGCCTCGCGGCTATTGTCTATCAAGCTTATGTCGGCTCTAGCGCGCATCAGTTGGTAGTACATATTATCGGTGTAGAGTTGGCGCGGGTATTGATTGGCGCGGTTGCGGGTATCGGCTATGCGTTTTTCAGTGACCGGGTGGGAGAGTAAAAACTCTGGCGGCCGGGTGCCAGCAAAGCGCGAGGCCTTGAGCATATTGCTAAACATGGCTGAGGCCGCGTAAGGGTCTATACCGGCCTCTACCATGGTTTGCATCCCGATGCGGTCGGCTTCTTGCTCATTGCCGCGGCTGTAGCGCAGCTGGTTTTGCAGGCTGGCAGCCTGGGTGGCGGTAATCGCGGCCATGCCGGCATTGCCGCCCTCGGTGGCGGCTAATAGGATACCCGCTAACATCCCGGCCATATTGGGTATGGCATTGCGGCGCTGTTGCTCTACGCCTCTAGCAAAATGGCGCTGGCTTAAGTGGGCTAATTCGTGGGCCAATACCGTAGAGAATTGCGCTTCGGTTTCGGCGTAGTTAAACAGGCCGGTGTGTATGCCTACCACGCCACCGGGCACGGCAAAGGCGTTAATGGTGGGGTTGTTGACTATCACCATGTCTAGACGACGATCTTTCAGTTGGCTATAGGTGGCTAGGTGATAAACCGTATGCTCTAGGTAATCTTGCAACATGGGGTCGCTAATGGTTTTTACCTGGCTGCGAAAAGACATTAGCCACGCCCGGCCCAGTTTATATTCCTGTTGTAGTGAAAACAGGCTGGATGAGCTATCCCCCAGTTCGGGCAATACCGCTTTGCTGTCGTAATTTTGGGCACTGGCGCTAATGCCGTGCCAGGCAGCGCTTAACACCAGCGCAGCAGTGGCTCCGTAGCGGAGCAGCGGCTTATAAGTGATAGTGGTTTTATAGGGCACAATGGTCATATTTTATTGTGTACTTTGTGGTGTGCATAATTGCATACAGAGGGTGATAGTAACCAGCATTGCTAGTAATTGACAATCTAAGCCGCTTAAAGTTGCCCTTACTATGCTTACCCCCATAGCACTGGCAACAGGCAAACAGTTATACTCGCCCTTGATTTGAAGGAAACTTACCAAAGCGAATTATGTCAGAGCACATTCACGAACTAGACCTCTGTGGCCTGCAATGCCCCTTGCCGCTATTAAAAACCAAACTGCACTTAAACGGCATGGCCGTGGGTGAGCGCGTGCGGGTGCTGGCTACCGATGCCGGTTCGTTAAGAGACTTTAAAGCCTACGCCGAACTAAGCGCGCATCAGCTGATTAGCAGTGAGCAGCAGCAGGGTGTCTATATTTATGTGATAGAGCGTGGCTAAGTGCTCATCACGGTTCGTGGCTAATAAATAACCTATTCAACACCCTAAGAGATAATGGCATGGTAGCAGTACTTAAAAAATGGCTGGATCATATTTTTGCCGATGAAGAAGCGTTGATTTTATTAATGCTGATTTTCGGCAGCCTGCTGTTAGTGGTTACTATGGGCAATGTCTTAGCGCCCGTTATCGCCAGTATTATTTTTGCCTTTGTGATGCAGGGTATTATCGCGCAATTAATTAGCCGCAATGTACCTAACTGGTGCGCTATAACAGTGGCCTATACCATTTTTATAGGTGTCTTTATCGTCGTGATGTTTTTATTACTGCCCTTAGCCTGGCGGCAATTGGCCAACTTATTTCAAGAGCTACCGGTGATGATAGGCAAGGGCCAGCAGTTGTTATTGGTTTTGCCCGAGCGTTACCCCGAGTTTATTAGCCATGAGCAAATTAAAGATTGGGTAGGCCTCGCAAAAGCAGAGTTGGGCAATGTTGGGCAGTGGCTGCTGTCGTTTTCGTTCTCAAATTTAGCCAATGTGATGGGGCTACTGATTTATATCGTACTGGTGCCTATTTTGGTGTTTTTCTTTTTGCGTGATAAGCAATCGCTGCTAGCTTGGCTGGGTACCTTCCTGCCCGCTGACCGTCCTATGTTGAATAAAGTGTGGCTAGAGATGAACGCGCAAGTGGCTAATTATATGCGCGGTAAAGCCATAGAAATATTAATCGTGGGCGGGGTGTCGTATATATCCTTTTCCATATTGGGCTTAAACTATGCGGCGCTTATGGCTTTGTTGGTGGGGGGGTCGGTATTAATCCCCTATATTGGTGCGGCGGTAGTGACTGTGCCGGTGGCCATGGTGGGCTTTTTTCAATGGGGTAGTGGCTCCGAATTTATTACCTTAATTATTGTTTATGCCGTGATACAGGCCTTGGATGGCAATGTGTTAGTCCCTTTATTGTTTTCTGAGGCGGTTAACCTGCATCCCATAGCGATAATTTTAGCAGTGTTAATTTTTGGTGGTTTGTGGGGGCTGTGGGGTGTGTTTTTTGCGATACCCTTGGCGACTTTAATTAAGGCCGTGTTGAATGCTTGGCCGGGTAAACATCAAGTGGCGGCAGAAGGACTAACAAGTGAATAATGTTGTAAGGGCTTTGTTGTTAGCTCTAAGTAGTATTTTATTAGTAGCCTGTAGTGTCTTTCCTTTTACTCAGCAGCCCGTGGTTAGTGACAATGATGGCCGCAGTTATCAAGCCTTAACGCTGGCGAATCAACTGCAAGTCTTGTTGGTTTCTGATCCTAATGCTGAGAAAGCAGCAGCCTCTTTGGATTTGAATATAGGCAGTCGCCAAGATCCAGCACAGTCTGAAGGGTTGGCGCATTTTTTAGAGCATATGCTGTTTTTAGGCACCGAAAAATATCCTGAGCCCGGTGAATATCAAGCCTTTGTTAGCCAGCACGGCGGCAGCCATAATGCCTATACCGCGTTTGAACACACCAATTATTTTTTTGATATAGAGCCGCAATATTTAGCGTCGGCGCTGGATAGGTTTTCACAATTTTTTGTCGCCCCTTTGTTTAGCTCGCAATATGTGGAGCGCGAAAAAAATGCGGTGCATTCAGAGTACATGGCCAAGTTAAAATCTGATGGTCGCAAATCGCTGGAGGTGTTTAAAGAACAGGTCAACCCTCAGCACCCCTTTGCAAAATTTAGTGTGGGCAACTTAAGCACCTTGTCGTCTAGCTCTGAAGGCGCGTTACGGGATGAACTAATAGCGTTTTATCAACGGTATTATTCCGCCAATGTCATGCGCCTGGTGGTAATAGGGCGAGAACCGCTAAGTGAGTTGCAAGCTATGGTGCAGTCGCGTTTTGCCGCCATCGCCAACCGTAAGCTTAGTGTGGGCGATATAGCACAGCCCTTGTTTACGCCAGGCGCACTGCCTATGCAAATCATGATACAGCCGGAGCAAGAGCAGCGCAGCTTAACGCTTAACTTCCCTATAGATGATGTCTATGACTACTACCAAGAGAAGCCGCTGGTTTACTTAGGCAATATTCTTGGCCATGAAGGCAAGGGTAGTTTGTTGTCTTATTTAAAGCAGCAGGGCTGGGCCGAGGCGCTGAGTGCTGGTGCTGGTTTAAGTTATCGCGGCGGATCTAATTTTAGTATTAGCATTAAGTTAACCGAACAGGGTTATCAACAGTACCAGCAAGTGGTTACTGCGGTGTTCCAATTATTGGCGACTATGCAGCAAGCGGGGCCGCAAGCTTGGTTGTATGAAGAACAGGCCAAGGTGGCCGACATACAGTTTCGTTATCAAGAGTCGGTACAGCCTATACAGTACAGCCGCCAACTGGCCAGCAATATGCACTACTACCCGGTGCAGGACGTGCTGCGCGGCCCTTATATGATGCAGCGCTTTGATAGCGACTTAATTGCGCGCTATTTGGCAGCACTTACGCCTAGCAATCTGTTGTTAACCCTTACGGCTCCCGGTGTGGCGGTTAATCAGCGCAGCAAAAATTACCAAACCCCCTATAGCGTACAAACGATTGCGCCGCAGCAACTGCAACATTGGCAGCAGGTGCAGCCCAACCCGGCTATACAATTGCCCAAGCCTAATCATTTTATAGCGAGTGATTTTCAGCTACTGCCTGCGGCCGAAGCCAGCCCAGTACCGCAGTTTATCGTGCAGCAACCACACTGGCGCTGGTGGTTTAATAATGATGACACGTTCAATATACCTAAGGGGTTTATCGCTATCAGCATGCGTTCGCCCTTAGCGGGGCAGAGTGCTGAGCAGGCAGTATTACTTAAGCTGTATGCCCGTATGCTGCAAGAGCAGATGAACGAATATGCCTACCCGGCCGCTTTAGCGGGTTTACATTATTCGCTTAAAAATCATATGCGCGGCCTGAGCTTAAAAGTGTCGGGTTTTAATGAGAAACAGCCACTGTTGTTTCACAAGATGTTAGTCGCTGTGACTCAGCCCGAGTTTGATGAGCAGCGCTTTAGCCGTATAAAAGCCGATATGCAGCGCAGTTTAGAAAACGCCGTTAAGCAACAACCCTACAATATGTTAATGAATGATTTGTCGCAGCTGATGTATCAATCATTATTTACCGAACAGGATAAACTGCAGGCCTTAAGCGGGTTGACGCTAGCGGATTTACAGCAGTATGTTGCCCAGTTTTTACAGCAACTGGATGTAGACGCTATGGTGTACGGCAACTACAGTCGGCAGCAGGCACAGGCCATCGCTGCCAGTGCTAGGCACTTATTACCGCAGCCCGAGCCTGCTGCATTCACCTTGCCCGATATAAATATACTGCGCTTGCCTGAGCAGGCTAGCGCTATGGCCGTGGCTAATGAATATAGCGATGCGGCTTTGCTTTACTATGTACAGGCTAATGATGAGCAGGCTGCTAATTATGCCGCCTTTGAAATAGCGGCACAGTTGTATCAGTCCGATTTTTACAGCTCGCTGCGCACAGAAAAACAACTGGGTTATATCGTTACCTCTGGCGCTTATCCCATGCACAAAGTGCCAGGCTTATTTTTTGTGGTGCAGTCGCCAGTGGCGGGAGTGCAAAGCTTGCAGCACGAGTTTGAGCAATTTATAGCAGCTAAACAGCAGACACTGGCCGAGTTAAGCGAGCAGGACTTTAACAATGCCAAGCAGGTGTTAGTGGCGCGCTACGCACAAAAAGCGACCAATATGGGTGAAGCCCATGAGCGCTTTTGGCAGGATATAGCCATGGGTGATTATCAGTTTGATTCTAGGCAGCAGCGTATAGCTGGCTTAAACGCGCTGAGCCTGGAGCAGTGGCGCCAGCTGATGCAGGTGCAACTGTTCAATGCGGACAAGCGTAGTCTATGGTTGTATACCGCAGGTAATTTCGTCCAGCAACCGGCTTTGCTGAAACCGTCCAGCTCATCTATGGAAGCATTTTCCGGCCAACAGCGTTATTATTCTTTCCAATAACAATATATGGATAACACGCCATAGGGTGAAAAGGTCGGCTTATGTCTCACGCGCTAGTTGTTGATGACTCCCGTACATCTTCTGCCATGCTGGGCAAGATGTTAAAAAAACACAATATAGAAACCGTCAATGTAGACTCTGCCGAGCAGGCCTTAGCGTATTTAAAAACAGCTAGGCCGGCGATGATTTTTATGGATCATATGATGCCTGGCATGGATGGTTTTGATGCTGTGAAAGCCATAAAAGCTGAGCCTGAGCTGGCGGCTATTCCTATTATTATGCATACCTCGAAAACGGGCGATATTTATGTAGGCCATGCTCACGCCCTGGGGGCAGCGGATATCTTGAGCAAGCCCGCCAGCGACAAAGCCTTGTCCGATGTCTTGGCGCGCTTGGCTCAGCCGGTCGATCTAGTGGAGCTATCTGAGCTGATTAGCGCTGATTTTGATGAAGCACCTCGCCACCCCACGCTAGAGCAGGCTGCGCTATCGCAACCTATGCTGGAGGCCATCCAGTATGAAGCCAATAGTTACGGGGTTGATAACCGGCCTAAGTGGTTAAGCGCTGTGGCCGCGCTGATGGTGGTAGGTCTGTTATTGGTGCTTATGCTCTACTTCAAGGTCAGCGCCGAGCAACAAGCGCTACAGCGCCAGCAGCAGGATTTATATGAGCTCAGCAGTTGGGCGGCCAGCCAAGCCGCAAGTTATGATTACGGCGAGCAGCCCTTGGCAGGGTCTAGACAACGGCTCATCGAAGGTATGCTTAGCCGTTTAATCGCTATGGGCTTTGCCGGTGAATTGCAAATAGAAGGGCATATAGGGGCGTTTTGTTTAAGCGAAACGCTGATAGCGGGCGGCGAGCAAATAATGTTGCTGGCCCCTGCCGATCTACCTTTAGCCGCCTGTAGCCAGTTGGGATTATCGGCGGGGCAAGCGCAGTTGGCTTCGGTGGAGCAGAGTGAAGCGTTTAGCCGTTTTATGAATAGTTCGCCCTTGCTGAATGGCTCGGGGGTGCGCCTAGTAATTACGGGTAAGGGCAGTAGTGAGCCGCTATACGATTACCCGTCCGATAGTGAAAGCAGCAACGCCGGTGACTGGAATATGGTGGCTATGCAGAATAATCGCTTATTATTTAATCTGGTGCCCAACTAATTAGATCGGCAAAAGTTGCTTAAAGAATTCCATAGCGCGGTTTGCTATAACACTATGATTTTCAGCGCGCTAAAAATGGCCTATAATCGCGCCTGAATAAAATTTCCAAAATGACTTGAATTAATGTAGTATTTTTACAAGTCAAGTGAGACTCCATATACCGTCTATAATGACTAAGCTTTTATATCGCAAAGTGCCCGTAGCAACCCTACGGGCACTTTCATAAGGGCTACCTCAATAAATCGCAAAACGACTATGCACGAGGAATACTATGCAGCAGGATAAGGACCCCATTGAAACGGCCGAATGGATAGAGGCTTTGGATGATGTTATTAAGCACGGGGGGCATGACCGCACCTCGTTCTTGATGAAAGTGTTAGCAGAGCACGCGTTACAAGCCGGTGCGACCTTACCTGCGGCAACGACTACCCCATTTTCAAACACCATACAGCCCCAAGAAGAACGCCGCATGCCTGGTGATTTGTTCATGGAGCGACGTATACGTTCATTAATCCGTTGGAACGCCTTGGCGATGGTGATGCGCGCCAACGATAACAATGATGGCCTAGGGGGTCATATATCGTCCTTCTCTTCGGCAGCCACCTTATACGATATAGGCTTTAACTATTTCTTTAAGGGCAACGATAATGGCCCTGGCGATTTAATTTTTTATCAAGGTCATAGTGCGCCGGGCATGTACGCCCGTTCTTATTTAGAAGGCCGCATTACTGAAGATCGATTAGACGGCTTTCGTCGCGAAGTGGATGGCAACGGCTTATCCTCTTACCCACACCCTTGGTTAATGCCTGACTACTGGCAGTTCCCCACTGTATCTATGGGCCTAGGCCCTATACAAGCGATATACCAAGCCCATGTTATGAAGTACCAGCAAAGCCGTGAGTTGCTAGATCATAGCGACCGTAAAGTCTGGGCTTTCCTAGGTGACGGTGAGTGTGACGAGCCGGAATCACTGGGTGCTATCTCACTGGCTGGCCGTGAGCGCTTAGACAACCTGATTTTTGTAGTTAACTGTAACCTACAACGTTTGGATGGCCCGGTGCGTGGCAACGGCAAAATTATCCAGGAGCTAGAAGGCGTGTTCCGCGGCGCAGGCTGGGACGTGATTAAAATAGTATGGGGTCGCCATTGGGATACCCTGCTGAAAAAAGATAAAACGGGTTTACTGCAAAAGCGCATGGACGAAGTCTGTGACGGCGAGCTGCAAAACTACAAGGCCAACGGTGGCGCGTATACCCGCGAGCACTTCTTTGGGAAATACCCCGAGTTATTAGAGTTGGTTAAAGACTTATCCGACGACGATATTATGAAGCTTAACCGTGGTGGCCACGACCCATATAAGGTTTACGCCGGTTACGCGCAAGCGGTTAAGAGCACAGGCAAACCTACCGTGGTATTAGCCATGACCGTTAAAGGTTACGGCATGGGTTCGTCGGGTGAAGCGCAAAACGAAACCCATTCGCTGAAAAAACTTGATGTAGAAAGCTTAAAAATATTCCGCGATAGATTCGCTATCCCAATTACCGATAGCGAATTAGAAAACGTACCCTACTACCGCCCCGCGCCCGATAGCCCAGAAATGATCTATATGAAAAAGCGCCGCGATAGCTTAGGGGGCAGCATCCCTTCAAGAAAGGCTGACTTTGAAGCCTTGGAAGTGCCCAGCATAGAAGCCCTAGGCGGGCAATTAAAATCCAGCGGCAAGCGTGAAATTTCTACCACCATGTCGTTTGTACGTACGCTTTCAACATTAACCAAAGATAAAAAGATAGGCGAACGCATAGTGCCTATCGTGCCGGATGAAGCGCGTACCTTTGGTATGGAAGGTATGTTCCGCCAGTTAGGAATTTACTCGTCGCAAGGCCAGCGTTATACGCCCCATGACTCAGACCAAATTATGTTCTACAAAGAAGATAAGAAAGGTCAAATTTTAGAAGAAGGTATTAACGAAGCCGGTGCGTTTTCGGCCTGGTTGGCCTGTGCAACGTCGTACAGTAATCACCAATACCCCATGGTGCCGTTTTATATTTACTATTCCATGTTTGGTTTTCAGCGCATCATGGATTTGGCTTGGGCGGCGGGTGATTCGCAAGCCCGTGGTTTCTTATTAGGTGCCACCGCTGGCCGTACCACCCTAAACGGTGAAGGCTTGCAGCACCAAGATGGCCACAGCCAATTAATGGCCAATATGATTCCTAACTGTCGTTCTTACGACCCTGCTTATGCCTACGAACTAACCGTGATTATTCAAGACGGTTTACAGCGTATGTATCAAGAGAAGGAAAACTGCTACTACTACATTACTTTAATGAACGAAAACTACGTGCAGCCAGAAATGCCGCTAGGCGTAGAAGCGGGCATTATTAAAGGTATGTATTTGTTGAAAGAAGCCAAAGGCAAGGCTAAGCACCGCGTGCAACTTCTGGGTGGTGGTACCATCCTACGCGAAGTGGAAGCCGCTGCCGAAATACTGGCCAACGATTACGCCGTAGACGCGGATATTTGGAGCCTCACCAGTGTTAACGAACTGCGTCGCGAAGGCATGGTGGTTGACCGCTGGAATCTTTTACACCCCGACCAAAAACCAAAAGTTTCCTATGTGGCTGAGCAATTAGCAGGCCGTGAAGGGCCCGTTATTTGTTCTACCGATTATATGAAATCTTACGGTGAGCAAATTGCACCCTACATAGATGCTCGTTATGTGGTGCTGGGCACCGACGGTTATGGCCGTTCTGACACCCGCGCACAGCTGCGTCGACACTTTGAAGTCGACAGAAGCTTTGTGGTGGTTGCCGCGCTTAAAGCCTTAGCCGACGACGGTGCTATCAAGCACAGCGTTGTCGCAAAAGCGATTAAGCAGTTAGGTATAAACAGCGAAAAACCTGACCCCATGCACAGCTAAGCATGGCGCAACCCTTGGTGATAACAGAACAATATAGAAGGATGACAGTGTGAGCATTCAGACAGTAAAAGTGCCAGACATAGGCGGTGACGAAGTAGAAGTCATTGAAATCTGTGTCGCGGTAGGCGATCAAGTTGCCGTAGAAGATTCCATCGTAGTATTGGAGTCAGATAAAGCGTCCATGGAAGTACCCTCGCCGCTAGCCGGTATCATAACGGCTATCAGCATAGCCGTGGGTGATAATGTTGCCGAAGGCGCAGCCCTATTAGAGATAGAGGTAGCCGGCGAAACTGCCGCAGAACCTGTAGAAAAAGAGCCTGTAGAAAAAGAACCTGCAAAAAAAGAATCTGTTAAAGCAGAATCTGAAAAAACAGCGGCTGTGAAAGACGAACCGGCTAAACAAGAAGCTGTCGAAGCCGTTGCAGAGCCAACAGAGTCTGCTGCCAGCGCAAGCAGCGTAGAAGTGATTAAGGTGCCCGACTTTGGCGGTGGTGAAGCTGAGGTGATAGAAGTCTGTGTCGCCGTCGGTGATGAGCTGGCCGAAGGCGATTCCATCATTGTGTTAGAAACTGACAAGGCCTCTATGGAAGTACCTGCGCCGAAAGCGGGTAAAGTGCTTGCTGTGACTATTGCTGTAGGCAGTCAAGTCAGTGAAGGCACTGCCATGCTGGAATTAGAAATTGTGGGAGCAGCCGCGGCTACACCAGCAGCTGCCGCCGAACCGGCTCCCGTTGCGCAAGCCGCAGCTGAGACCGCCGCGCCTGCGCAGGAAGTCGCCAGCAGTACAGAGGTAATTAAGGTGCCCGACTTTGGCGGTGGTGAAGCCGAAGTGATAGAAGTGAGTGTGGCGGCCGGTGATGAAGTGGCCGAAGGCGATTCCATTATTGTGTTAGAGACGGATAAGGCCTCTATGGAAGTGCCTTCACCGAAATCGGGTAAAGTGCTTTCCGTTACCATTACTGTAGGCAGTAAGGCCAGTGAAGGTGCGGCCATACTAGAGCTAGAAATTCAGGGCGTCGTAGCGCCTGCACCGGCTGCCGCGCCAGAGGCTGCCCCCGTTGTAGCCGCTCAACCTACAGCGGCTCCCGCTGCAGTTAGCGAGGCTTCTCCGCAGCAGCGTGTTTCGGGTAAAGACTTTGTCGGCGATGCCATGTATGCCGGCCCTGCCGTACGCAAAACCATGCGTGAGTTTGGTGTAGACGGTTTGCAGATTAAAGGCTCCGGCCCTAAAGGCCGTATATTAAAAGAAGATGTACAAAGCTTTGTTAAAAATAGCTTAGCCAATAAACCGGCTACGGTTAGCGGCGGTTCAGGCATACCACCCATGCCGGCGATAGATTTTGCCAAGTTTGGTGCAGTCGAAATAAAACCGCTAAGCAAAATCGCGAAAATTACCGCGGCGAATATGCAGCGCAGCTGGTTAAACGTGCCGCATGTTACCCAATTTGACGATGCTGATATTAGCGATTTAGAGGATTTTAGAGCGAGCTTAAAGGCAGAAGCAGAAAAGCGCGGTGTAAAAATAACACCATTGCCTTTCTTGTTAAAAGCCTGCGCCAATGCGCTGCGCGCCAACCCAACCTTTAATAGCTCACTAGATGCTAGCGGTGAAAACCTAGTGTATAAAGACTATGTGCACATAGGTATGGCGGTAGATACCCCTGCCGGTTTAGTGGTGCCAGTGATACGCGATGTCGATAAAAAATCAATTTGGGAACTGGCAGCGGAAACCGCTGAGCTAGGTGCAAAAGCCAAAGATAGAAAATTAAAGCCCGCCGAGATGCAGGGCGGTTGTTTTACTATTTCTAGCTTGGGCAGTATAGGCGGTACCGGTTTTACACCTATCGTTAATGCGCCGGAAGTGGCTATTTTAGGTGTGTCAAAATTAGCAGTAAAGCCGGTGTGGAATGGCAGTGAGTTTATGCCTAGGAAGATGCTGCCGTTGGCGCTGTCTTATGATCACCGGGTGGTAAACGGTGCTGATGCAGGTAGGTTCTTTACCTATTTGGCTAGCTTATTAGCCGATGTCCGTCGTTTGGCCTTGTAAGCCTTTTAATGTAATAAAAAGCCGCTCATCGTAGCGGCTTTTTTTATAGGTGTTGGTTTACAAAACTAATCCCTTAGGGATCTTAATGCAATGCGGTGGCGTTCTAAAATAGCGCTAATAATGCCCTCGTTTTTTAGTTCAGCAATAACTTTATTAATGGTGCTGATGAGTGCTACCTTAGTGGATTGTTTAGAGATGGCGAGATAGTAGCTGTGTTCGCTTATAGCTGGTTCGGCAAATTCTATTTTGTTTGCTAACCCATACATATTCGCTAAATAAAGCGCGGTTAATACATCGATTGCGCCTAGCTCTACTCTGTTGCCGCCTACCATTTTTATTAATATATCATCGGATAGCACCGGTACTATTACCTCTTCACTGCTGTTTCCCAGCATAGAGACTAATTTATCGTACATGGCATAATCTCTAACGGCGGCTATTTTTAAGCCTGCAAAATCTCGTTTACTACGCCAGTGGAAGCTGTTAGGAAACTGCTGGGACGAGTACACTAATTTAGACACACTAGTAAAAAGGGCATCACTGTATTGTAAGTGATGGCTGCGTGGTTCGGTATAAATCACTCCGGGCAGGGCATCCATGCGGCCGGCGCGCACTTCGACTATGGCTCGGCTCCAGGGCATGGTGTGAATTTTTGCTTCGACATCGGGAATGCGAGCAAAAATTTCATGAATAATTTCTACCAATACACCTTGGTTAATCTGTCCTTGATGATTGCCTACCAAGTAGGGCGGCCAAGTGTCGGTAGCGAAATTAATACGCTTTAATTCAGCATCGGCAAAGCTGCTAAACGATAAGCTTAAGTATACAGCTAGGCATAGAATGGTTTTCATAGTGACTGCAGTTAAACAAGAAAAGCGTTAATAGTTTTGGGTATATAAGTTTAAGCTACTTGCAGTCTAGCAGAGTTTAAGCAGAGGCTGATGCTAATAAGAAAGCCCTGTCTAGGCGGCAGGGCTGGTTAATCGCTATGATTTAGGGTTTGCCTAGCCGGGTTTAGGCCAGACAAAGTCAGGGCGCAGCGCTTCATAAACGGGGCGGCCATCACTGGGGGCAGCGGCACCCGCGGCAGGGTCATAAAAAGCGTGGTAAGTGGCAGGTAGCTGTGTGCTGTTATAACCCATAAGATTAGGGACTATTACGCGTATACGTTTCTCTTTATCGTCTAACATGATTGGCGTGCCGCATTCGCCACAGGTGCATAACTCCAAGGGGCCGTTGGGGTTGTTAGCGTTAAAGGGCTGGCGTTTTAACCCCGCTATGTTATCTACCGATATGTCGCCATAGTTAAAAAATACCACGTGGGTGTCATCTTGGCCGGTAACATTTTTGCATACCGAGCAATGGCAAGTGTGATTGTCTATGGGCTCGTTACTGGCATGGGTATGTATGTGTTCACAGCCACCTTCATATTTATGTGACATGATCTTTATCCTTTATAGAGTGAGTCTATACCGCGCTCATGTTACTGAGCACTATAACCCTAGCAGTTAAGCACAAACACACAAAATAATAAGACTATTTACCTGTGGCAATAATGCGCAGGGAGCAGGCAGAATACTAAAAGAGCTTAGCTGTAGCAGTGCTGCTCAACGCTGACAATGGCTGACAAAATAGGCCTGTGTACAGGGGCTAGTCAATTGACATGATCATAGGCAAACACAATCATAAGCGCTAAGCTGACATGGCTATAAAACATAAAAGGTGGCAAAACAGATGACGGACTTCAGCCTCACTATTAATGGCAAAACACATCACTTAAAAGATTTACCGGCAGATATCCCTCTGCTGTGGGTGCTGCGTGATGAACTCAATTTAGTGGGCAGCAAATACGGTTGCGGCGGTGGTTATTGTGGCGCTTGTACCGTGCATATGGATGGTATAGCGATACGCTCCTGCTCTATGCCGGCAGCGGCTTTAGCGGGCAGGCAAATCACCACCATAGAGGGCCTAGCCGAAGGCGATCAATTACACCCTTTACAGCAAGCCTGGATAGACAACGATGTGCCGCAATGCGGCTACTGCCAAGCCGGGCAAATTATGAGCGCAGCGGCACTGTTAAAGCAGCAACCCCAGCCCAGCGATGACGATATTGATAAAGCGATGGCGGGCAACCTCTGCCGTTGCGGTACTTATACCCGTATTAAACAAGCCATACACCATGCCGCCGAGCACTTGGCTTACGACGCTAGCGGTAGCAAGGAGGCAAACTCATGAGTCATTCACTAACTGAGCCAGTAGGGGCTATTAGCCGCCGCCAATTAATAAAGTTGATGGGTGTAGCTGGTGGCGGTTTAACCTTGGGTTTTCACTTACAGGGCAAAGCCAACACTGCGGCCGCAAGCACAAGTCTCAATGCCTATGTGCAAGTGTTGGTCGATAACAGCGTAGTGATTGCCGCTAAAAATCCCGAAATTGGTCAGGGGGTAAAAACCTCACTGCCCATGATAGTGGCCGAGGAGCTGGACGTAAGCTGGCAGCAAGTACGTGTCATACAAGCCAGCATAGATGAGGCCGCCTATGGCCCGCAGTTTGCCGGTGGCTCACTCTCTATAGCCACCAACTGGGATGTGTTACGCCAAGCCGGTGCCACCGCCAGAGCCATGTTAGTGCAGGCCGCCGCTGAGCAATGGGGGGTGGCTGCCGACAGCTGCCATACCCAAGCTGGCCAGGTGATGCATGCCGCCAGTGGCAGTAGCCTAAGCTACGGTGCCTTGGCCCAGCGGGCAGCTAAGTTGCCATTGCCAGAGGCCAGTAGCTTAAAATTAAAATCCCCCGATCAATACAAGCTGATAGGCCAGCGTATAACCGGGGTGGATAATCTTGCCCTAGTCACAGGTCAGCCCTTGTTTGGCATAGATCAAACCCTATCCGGTATGAAGTATGCGGTGTATGTGAAATGCCCCGCCAGAGGCGGCCTAGTACTGCAGGCGAATACTGCTGAGTTAAAAAAATTAGCCGGCGTGGTCGATGCCTTTGTATTGGCGGGTAATGGCGATGTAGGGCAGCTAGCCTCCGGCGTGGCCATCGTGGCGGATTCCACCTGGGCGGCCTTCGCTGCTCGCACAAAGCTACAAGTCAGCTGGGACGAAAGCAAAGCAGCCAAAGATGATTGGCAACAGCTGCGCCAGCGCGCCCAAGGCCTAAGCCAGCAAGTGGGCGATACGCTATTAACACAACAGGGCGATGTGTCGGCCAGTTTAAAAAAGGCCGATAAAACCGTAGCAGGGTTTTACGCCTATCCCTTTTTAGCGCACGCGCCCTTAGAGCCGCAAAACTGCAGCGCGCTAGTCACAAATGGCCGTTGTGAGCTGTGGGCACCCACGCAAACACCGCAATATGCGCTAGCGGCAGTGGCCACGACCTTGGGTATAGATGCCAAGGCGGTAACTATTAATCAAACCCGTATAGGCGGTGGTTTTGGTCGCAGGTTAATGAATGATTACTGCTGCGAAGCGGCAGCCATCGCCCAGCACACCGGCCTGCCTATTAAGCTACAGTGGCGCCGTGAAGAAGATATGGCCTTCGACTTTTATCGCCCAGCAGGCTTTCACAGTTTGCGCGCAGGCTTAGATAAGCAAGGCAAAATTATCGCCTGGGACGATCACTTCATTAGCTTTACCGAAGACGGTAAAACCCCCACCCGTGGTGCCGGCTTAAACAGCAATGAATTCCCCGCGCCCTTGCTAAACCATGTGCGCTTAAGTCAAAGCTTATTCACCACCGGCATACCCTGCGGTTGGTGGCGCGCGCCCGGCTCTAACGGCATCGCCTTTGCGGTGCAGAGTTTTATCCATGAATTGGCCCATGCGGCAGGCCGCGATCATCTAGAGTTACTATTAGAGTTAATGAGCCAACCTACACGGCCTGCCGGTGAAGGCGCTGGCAGAGTGTTAGATACCCAGCGCGCGGCAGCGGTCATCAAACTCGCCGCCAGCAAAGCAGGCTGGGGCAAAACCATGGCCAAGGGCAGCGCGCAGGGTTTAGCTTTTCACTTTAGCCACGGCGGTTACTTTGCCGAAGTGGTGGAGCTGAGTGTGGATAGCGAACAAAAAATTCAGTTACATAAGGTTACTGTAGCGGGGGATATAGGCCCGATTATTAATCGCAGCGGTGCCGAAAACCAGGTGCAGGGTTCGGTTATCGATGGTTACTCCACCATGCTGGCGTTGGCGGTAGATATAAAAGCCGGGCGCATACAAGAAACTAATTATCACCAATACCCGTTGCTGCGTATGCCTAACAGCCCAACTATAGAGGTGCATTTTATCGAATCCAATAACCCACCCAGCGGTGTCGGTGAGCCAGCCCTACCGCCTTTGGCAGCGGCGGTGACCAATGCACTGTTTACTGCCAGTGGTGTGCGGGTACGTGAGTTGCCGCTAAGCCTGGCTGGTTTTTCGGTATAAGTGGTGAGTGAAAATTGCGATGAATCATAAGCATGAGTTTTCGTTATGAAGAATAGCCAGCTCGATGTTTTACAAGGTGCTTTACACTGCCTGCAGCAGGGTCTGGCAGTAACTCTGGTGTCGGTGGCGCGCACCTGGGGTACTTCACCGCGGCCAGTGGGTGCCTTGTTAGCGGTAAGCAGTGATGGTCGTTTTTATGGATCGATTTCTGGCGGCTGTGTAGAAGATGATTTAATCAGCCGCTTAGTTCAAGAGCCGATTAGCCAGCCGCAGTTAATAAAATACGGTGAAACCGATGAGCAGCGTCACCGTTTTGGTTTACCCTGCGGTGGCCTGTTAGAGTTGGTGTTAGAACCGCTTAATAACCTCGCACAACTACAAGATTTAATCGCATCCTTACACGCTAGGCAAACGCAAACCCTCACCCTTACGCTTAGCGATGGCAGTCAAGATTACGCAGTATTTAAAGTGGGTGATAAGCCGCAATTAAACGAGCATACATGGGTGAATGTGTTTGGCCCGGTGTGGCGCTTGTTAATTATTGGTGCCGGTGAAACCTCGCGCTACCTAGCTGAAATGGCCCCCGCCTTAGGTTATAGCGTAACCGTGAGTGAACCTAGGCCTGAGTACCGAGAAGCTTGGCCCTTGCCCGATATCCCTTTAGTTGCAGGCTTTCCCGATGATGCGGTGAAGGATTTTAAACCCGATGAGCGCACTGCCATAGTAACCCTAAGCCACGATCCACGGGTTGATGATATGGCTTTGCTGGCGGCGCTGAAATCGCAGGCTTTTTATGTAGGGGCGTTGGGCTCACAGGCCACTACCGTAAAACGGCGGCAGCGTTTACAGCAACATTTTGATTTTAGCGCTGCCGAGTTGGATAGATTACATGGCCCGGTGGGTTTAGCTATAGGCAGTAAAACCCCGGCGGAAATTGCGCTGGCGATACTGGCAGAGCTCACCGCCTTAAAAAATGGTGTGCTTAAACCGACGCTGAGTCGTGCGTAAAAAACTTATAGCTTCAACTTGGCATAGGCCTCGGGGCTATCGATATCGGCAAAAATTCCCTGGTGATCAACCGGTACTTTTATCATGTTGTTAGCATGACGGGTTAGCAATGCTTTAGCGCCGCTATCACCACTTAACTGTTTTATCTCAGCAAAATAATCACTGCCCCATAACACCGGGTTGCCACGTTTGCCTTGGTAATAAGGGGCAATAATTTGATCGGTATTGCTGAATGAGGCTAACAATTTTTTAATATCCGCGCCGCTAACTAGTGGCATATCCCCCAATAAAATAATCGCGCCATCAATAGGCTGAACATTACTCTCTAAAGCCTGTAGGCCACAACGCAAGGAGCTGGCCATGCCCAAAGCGAAGTCGGCGTTGTGTACACAACGCACTGCCAAACCTTGCGTAGCTAGGACAACCTCGTCAGCCTCATGGCCGGTAACGACAATAATATTTTGCAGCTGGGCAGTTAATGCCGCTTTCACCACTTGCACAATCACCGGCGCATTGTTGAAGGGCAGCAGCAATTTATTCTGCGCCCCCATGCGGGTTGATTTTCCAGCGGCCAGTACAATGGCAGCAATATTATTAGCCATATTTATCCGTTATGATTTTAAATCTATCGACTATCGACTATCGACTATCGACTATCGACTAGAAGCTAGGAACTAAAGATTAAGTGTAATTGCCGCAGCGGCAGCACGCGCCTTAGCCCTAGCATCCTCTATATCCTTACCTTTTGCCAAGGCTACACCCATACGGCGGCGGCCGCTTACTTCGGGTTTACCGAACAAACGTATTTGCGTGTCGGGCTGCTTGAGTGCTGCATCAACATTAGCAAAGCTTAGTTGTTGTGATTCACCCTCCACTAAAATCACCGCCGAGGCGGAAGGGCCTTGCTGGGCGATATTGGGTATGGGTAGCCCTAAAATAGCTCTGGCGTGTAGTGAAAACTGCGGTAGGTCCTGGGATATCATGGTGACCATGCCGGTGTCGTGTGGCCGCGGTGATACTTCACTGAAGTACACTTCGTCACCTTTAATAAATAATTCCACCCCAAAAATACCGCGGCCGCCTAGGGCTTCGGTAATGGTTAGGGCCATGGCCTGTGAACGCTGAAGTGCTAGTTTGCTCATGGCCTGCGGCTGCCAAGACTCGCGGTAATCGCCGTCGATTTGGATATGGCCTATGGGTTGGCAAAAGCTGGTGCCATCGCGGTGGCGCACGGTGAGTAAGGTAATTTCATAATCAAAAGCTACAAAGCCTTCAACAATAATCCGGCCTTCGCCGGTGCGGCCGCCTTGCTGCGAATACTGCCAGGCTTGCTCTATATCAGCTTCGCTTTTAATGGTGCTTTGGCCCTTGCCCGATGAACTCATCACAGGCTTAACCACACAGGGTATACCTACGCTTGCAACGCCGGCTAAAAACTCAGCTTTGGTATCGGCAAAAATATAGTGGGAGGTGGCCAAGCCTAATTCTTCGGCGGCCAAGCGGCGTATGCCTTCTCGGTCCATAGTGAGCTGGGCAGCGCGGGCGGTGGGGATGACGGTGTAACCCTCTTGCTCTAGCTGAACCAGTTCATCGGTGGCTATGGCCTCTATCTCGGGCACAATTAAATGCGGTTGTTCGGTTTCGACTATGCGGCGTAAGGCTGCGCCATCCAGCATGTTAATGGTATGACTACGGTCGGCGACTTGCATGGCGGGGGCGTTGGCGTAGCGGTCTACGGCTATTACCTCTACACCATAGCGCTGTAGCTCTATGGCCACTTCTTTACCCAGCTCGCCAGACCCCAGTAGCATGACTTTGGTTGCGGTAGCCGAAAAGGGAGTGCCTAGTGTTGTCATAATCCAGTCCTAATTGCATGGTAAAAGCACTATTTTACGCTGTTTCCAAAGCGGCTGGCGATTGTTTTTTGTAGAGGATAATAGCGGCTTGGCTGCTGCTTAGCGTTTAGCCTGATGCCAGTGTAATAATTTTCGCCCAGAGTTTATCCACAGCGGGCTAACCAGCAGTGATAGGGCTATGGCGCTAATAACCAGTTGGTAGGCAATGTTAGTGATTATATGGGCTTGATAACCCACGGCCGCTAAGACAAAACTAAACTCGCTAATTTGTGATAGCAGCAGCCCGGCAAACAAACTGTCGTGCCAGCTAAACTTGGCCATTCTCAGTATTAGGGCATTTATAAAGGTGTTGGTGATTAGGGCGCTAAGCACTAAAAAACATACTTGCGCCCAATGCTCTAGTAAAAAATTTAAGTCTAATAACATACCCACCGACACAAAAAACAAGGCAACGAATAAGACTTTAAAAGACTCTAGGTTGTGATGTGCCCATTGGGTTTCTTTAGTTACGCCTATCAACATACCGGCGATAAAGGCACCCAGTGCGGTAGATAAATCAAACCAAGCGGTAATCAGTGATAAGCCAAAGCACACGCTGAGGGCGGTAAATAGTTGCAGCTCTCTATCATTGTGCAGCCAGCTGGCAAAGGGCAGATGTATTTCTTTGCGGTAAACAATATAGCCAAACAGCGCGCCGGCGATAACAGTGCCTATGCCTTGCTTGGCCAAATGCTCGGGGTTAATACTGTCGGCGGTAAACAAGCCTAAAATAATTAGCATGGGAATAATGGCTAAGTCTTGCGCCAGAGTTATACCCAAGACCCCTTGACCCATTTTTGAATTGAGCAAGCCATTATCTTGTAGGAGTTTAATTACCACCACGGTGCTGCTTAAACTAACCACAAAGCCTATCAGTATGATGCGGGCCAAGCTCCACTCATACCACATGCCGATTAGCCACACGCAGCCTATGCTTAGCAGTATTTGCAACACCGTGCCAAACACCGCTAGTTTCCAATTGGCTACTAGCTTGCTGGCATCGGTTTCCATGCCTACAAAAAATAACAGTAGCACTACCCCTATAGCGCCTAAGCGAGTAATTAACTCGGGGTCGCTAACCAAGCCTAATCCCCAAGGGCCTATTAACATTCCCACTAATAAATAGGTAATTAATTGAGGTTGGCGTAGTAATTTAATAATAATGCCGGTTAGTAATATGCATAAAATAGCGGCAACTACTTGTGGCATTAAGGGGTCCATAAACATAGTGAGATTCCGCAGAAATTACTTAAGCCAGCGCCAGTGTTTAAATAGCAACCATTGTATTAGCGCAATAAAAATCATTATGATGCATACCACTGCAAAGGCCATGGGATGGTCGTAAGCGGGTATCCCGGCGACATTCATGCCTAATAAACTGGCAATAAAGGTTAGCGGTAAAAAAAATGTAGCCACTACTGACAGTAATAAAATGGTGCGGTTAGAGGTTTCATGATTGCGCTGTTGCTGGGCATCACGCAACAGGCTTATACGTTCGCGTATAGAGCTATGCAGCTCTATATCGCGCCTAAGGGTATTAATAGTTTCTCGCCAGCGCACGTGATACAGACTTTTATCATGTTGAGACGAGTTGATGTTGGCGACTTCATGATCCAGTTTTTGTAGTGCTTCTAGCTGCGCTAATAAAAAACGCCCTACATGGGAAATATTCAAACGTATGTTATGTAGAGTTTGGGAGTCCATGCGTTGATTTAGCTCCCATTCTTCTTCTATGTTGCTGATATTTTCGTCCAGGTCAACTATATACGCGCTGATATGATCGCTGATTAAATCCACCAAGCGCCAGATTAAATAAGAGGGCGTTTTGGCATATTTATCGGGCAGTTGTATTTTTTCTGATAATACCGCGACCGCAGGTACGGTGACGCGGGCCAAGGTGATTAAAACATTCTGGCTAAGCCAGACGCGCAAAGAAGGGAACTCAGCTTCGTTTTCATCTTTATAGTCGATAGAGCGTAAGGTGAGCAGCAGTTGGTCGCTGTCGTTAACGAATACCCTAGGTCTGGTTAGCTCGTCACAGAGCGCGTTAAGGCTGTGGCTATCAGTTTTTAATTGATCTTTTAGCCACTGTCTAGCGTCTTCTAAGTCACCATCAAAGTGGTACCAGTAAAAAACATCGGCCTGATCTTGCTGGGGTAGGTCATGATTATCCAGCACCGTGGATGTGTTATTTTCAAACTTCAATGCAAACATGCGTATCCCTAGGTTGGTAGCTATACTACTAGCTTTATACAGTATCGATTTATACAGTAAGAAGAGCAGCAGTGGAATAGTGCTTAAACAGTGCTTTAATAAAGTATAGATGGCCGTGGTGGTTTATGCTGTTAGCACACACGACTAGGGTTGAAGGAGGGGACTATGGCTGGGGGTTTTGCTAAAGATGGCGCTGTGCAAGAGCAGATAGACGCCAGTATTACTGATGAGATTAATCGCGCCCGCAGCCGTTTGCCGCAAGGTGAGAGCGCCCTATGCTGTGATGACTGTGACAAGGCTATACCTGAAGCGCGTCGCCTAGCCGTGCCGGGGGTGCGTTTGTGTATAGGCTGCCAAGAGCTGGCTGATAAAGCACAAACCGCCAGTGCCGGCTATAACCGCAGAGGCAGCAAGGATAGCCAGTTGCGTTAGTGTATGGATATAGGGCGTAATTTTGTGTGTGCGATTAATTCCTTGAAATTGCAGCTTACCGATGGCCGTTCATGATTAAAATAATTCTGGCTGGGCAACTATTACCTTAAGGCTATCACCCACCTTAATAGTGCCACTGCTTAAAATTTTGCAGCACAGGCCACCATAGCCCAGCATGGCGGCAACACCACCTTTACCCAAGGCTTGCTCCATACGTGAACAGGGGTGGCAGAGGGCGGTGGCTTCAAACAATACCTCGCCTATGGTGAATTGCTGGTGGCGCAGGGCGTTAATATTTATGCCTTCTATTACTAGGTTACGGCGCAGCATAGCGGGGTCTAAATGGCTTAACTGGCGGTGCTGTGCAATTTGTTGAATAAACTCTTTCGATATTAACGTCACTTGTCGACCAGACCCCGGGGTTTTACTGCTGCGGTGATCGCCCTCCAAACCTAACTCTTTTAATGCTAGGCAATTCGCTACACTCAGCATGGCTGCGCGGTGTTTGGGCCGCAAACCTATCCAGCGCAAAGTGCCAGGGGGAAGATGCTGGGCGTAGCGGGCAAATAGGCGTTGTTGGGCTTTCATGATGCGTTGTTTTCCTCAGTACCATGCTTTCAAATTAATGAATGATGAATCTTAATCCAATTGTTTTTTAAAACGTAAAGATGCAACGGTTAAACCTATAATGATAAAAATGGCAAGCCAATAAATGTCATAAGTCATATGCCATAGATTCACTTCTTTTAAAACTATCCCGCGTATTAAACGCATAAAGTGTGTGGCAGGTAATGCTTCGGCAATAAATTGTGCGATGCGAGGCATACCTTCATAGGGGAACATGAAACCTGATAAAAGTATCGAGGGTATAAGAATAAATACCGTCATCTGCATGGATTGCAATTGATTTTTTGCGATGGTTGAAATGATTAAACCTAAGGTTAGGCTGGCGGTAATGAATAAAAAAGTAGCTGCGGCCAGCTGCAATAAGCTGCCGTTAATCGGCACGTTAAAGATGCTATGGCCTAAACCTAAAATAATAGTTACCTGTACGGCGCCAATAAAAATATAGGGAATGATCTTCCCCAACATTAATTCTATGGGTTTAACGGGGGTGGTGATAAGCATTTCCATGTTACCCCGTTCGCGTTCGCGTACGATGGCTGCCGAGGTAAACATGATCATGGTCATCGTTAAGATAATGGCGACCAGCCCCGGTAATATATTGACCACGCTACGTTGTTCTGGGTTATACAATAAGGTTATTTCAAATGTGGGTACTGTGCGATTGGCCGGTTTATCGAGTAACTCCAGTAGTGGCATGCTTTTTAGCCCCTTGATGGCACCGGCTACGATGGTGTCTGAGCCATCAACCAGCCAATGGGCAACGGGGCGGCTAGTTTCTTCATCACTGGCCGCTGGGGTACCCAGCCCTACTGCCTGATGCCGTACCAGCCGTTGGCTGACATCTCGAGGGATAAAAAGAACAGCTCTAACTTTTGAACTGGCTAACGCTGCTTCAGCTTCGGGTAAATTGTTATAGCGTGCAGTGAAGGTAACCACTTGAGTGGCTTCTATGTTTTGTATCAATACGCGGCTTAAGCCAGTGTTACTGGCATCAACGACGGCTACCGGTATGTGACGTACATTGGTGTTAATGGCATAGCCAAATAATAACAACTGAATTAGCGGTATCATGATCATCATGCCGAAGGTCATTTTATCGCGTCGCAGTTGCGTGAGCTCTTTAAGGAAAATGGCTTTGATTCGTAACAGGCTATTCATGAATTATCACCTCGGGTACTGGTGACAAAAACATCTTCTAGGCTAGGCCTAGCCAAGCTTAGTTCTATGGCTGGATCAACGCAGGCTTGTTGCCTTAAAAATTGTATAGGGTCGTTAACACTGTCTTGCACTAAAACACGTAAGCGCGAACCTAACTGTGCCGCCGAAATAATCTCAGGTAACGCTAATAATTGCTGCTTTAGTTGACGTAGTTTTCCGCCGTAAACTTCTACAACATTAGCGCCCATGCTCTTCATTAACTCTTCAGGGCTGCCGTCAGCACGTTTAATACCGGTTTCTAAAATGGCTAATTTATGGCAGCGTTCGGCTTCGTCCATATAGTGGCTAGAGACCAGTATGCTGGTGCCCTGGTCGCTGAGGTCAAATAGTTGCTCCCAAAAGTCACGGCGGTTTTCCGGATCTACCGCTGAAGTGGGCTCATCTAAAAACAATAACTGGGGCTTGTGCAAGGTCGCTGCCGCCAAACTCAGCCGTTGCCGTTGGCCACCGCTCATGCTGCCGGCTAATTGTTTTTGCCGGCTTTGTAAGCGGAAAGTCGTTAACAGCTCGTCAATACGTTGTTTTTTTTGTGTTCTGCCAAGGCCATAAATATTAGCGATAAACTCCAGATTTTCCTTCACACTTAGATCGTCATAGAGGGAAAATTTTTGGGTCATATAGCCTATATGAAAGCGCAGTTTTTCAGCGTCTTTGGGTAGGCTGAAGCCCAGTACTTCAATAGAGCCAGCGGTGGGTTGTAGTAAGCCGGTGAGTAAGCGTATAGCCGTGGTTTTACCGCAGCCATTGGGGCCTAAGAAACCATAAATCTGCCCTTTTTCAACCTCAAGGTTTAAGTGTTGTATCGCTTTGATATCGCCAAAGTGGCGGCTTAAATCTACCGCCTTAATGGCTAGGTCACTCATGGTAGTTCCACTTGTGCGGGTATGCCATTGGGCAGCGAGGCATAACTATCAGGTAGCTGCACTTCGGCTAAGTACATCAGCCGTGCACGTTCGGATTGGCTGAGAGCATAGTAGGGGGTAAAGGCAGGCTCACTGGCTATCCAGCTGAGTTGGCCGGTGATGGGCTCAGCTATGCCGTCAACATGTACGATGAGGCTATCGCCAACGTTTAATTTAACTCTATGGGGCTCAGGTACATATACCCGGGCATGCGGCGCTTTACCCGCCAGTATGATGGCCAAGGGGCTGCCTATAGTTACCCGCTCGCCCAAATTCCACGGTAGGTTATCTAAGATGCCATCACGAGTGGCGACGACGCTTAAATCAGACAGGCGTTTTGTTTCTGCGCTTCGCTGGGCTATTGCGGCATTAAGCTCGGCTTCAGCGGCACGTAAATCCTCTTCTCGACTGCCATTGGTGAGTAGTAGTAAGGCTTCTTGCGCAGTTTGTAGATTGGCACTGTGGCTATTGCGTGTTGCTAGGGCTTTATCTAGCGCCGACTGGCTGACCAGTTGTTGGTTTTTTAAGCTTAGCAGCCTGCTGTAATTGCTTTCGCTTTCTGCCAGTGCTGATTTCGCGCCTTGCACCGTGGCTCTAGCCGAGGCTAGTTCTTCTTTTCTGGCGCCATGGCGTAGTTTTTCTAAATTGGCCTCAGCCTTGGCAACATTGGCTGCAGCTATGGCAAGCTGTGCTTTTTGCAATTGATCGTCTAGTTTGACGAGTAGCATGCCTTGTTTAACCACTGAGCCCTGCGGTATTGGTAGTGCAACGATAATTTCATTGGCTGTTGCGGTATGCGCTATTCGGTCTCGCTCTAGTGTGCCTAAGGCAATCTTGTTGGCTGCGTTATCACAGCCAGTGATAACTAAAAAAACGAGTACTGCAATTAGGCGCATTATTGATTCCTGAGTATTAGCTAATAGGCTTGATCGTGAAAATAATAGGCTCTATGTTAAGTAATCGCTACCCCTTATAAATAAAATCATCGTTATAGATGCAGGTGATAGTGCCTATAGAGCGGAATTTTTGTGATATGTATGGCTGTTTTTATGGAGATAGTATTTATAGCGATAGCATTTTACGTATTTGTTTTTCATCAAAACCTTTTAGCCGCTTGGCACCATAATAAATTAGTGGGTAGCCGGTGCCGGCTAACTCCCTATATTTATCTTTATTTTTTGTGCTTTGCTCTACATCACGTTCATCTAGTGTGACTTGATGTTGTTTGAAAATTTCACGAGTTTTGTTGCAGTAGGGGCACCATTGGGTGCCATACATAACCCAGCGAGGCTGGCCATTATCAAAGTGGCTGTTTAGCGGCCATTGTAAGCGTCTGGGTAAGGTCTCCAGGCCATAATTATCGGCGATGGCGGAAAGATATAACGCTTTGTTGTAGCCTAGTACTTTGTCTGTGGGGGTAACTAATAAAGGAAACTTATCCCCCATGCGTTCGCTTAGATGGCGTTGAATGAGCTCAGGGTTATCGGCAGTAACCAATACTTCCTCAACACTAATCTCAAGGCGGGCTAGCAGCGCGCGGGCATGCTCACAGTGTTGTTGGCAGTTGTTCATGGTGTATAGAACAACATCGCTGTCAGAATCAAACCCTTGCTGACTCTGATAATAACCATAGCCTTTATAGATAACCGCTGCGACTAACAATAATTTAAGTAAAGATCTCATGGCGTGTTTAACGGTTCCTTGTTGCTTGTGATGATAGCCTAGACGCTATTTTGCAGGCCTTTGTTGTAATATATCTATTTATAGTTGCTGAGCTAGTGTGACAAATTATAGCTATAGTAGGTAGTGAATAGTGAGTAGTGATCATTAAAAGTGGCTGATGGCTGTGCATACCCTAAGGAGCGTATCTATGTCTGATGTATTTTTACCACGGCAAAAACTGGCCGCTGATAGTTGTAAAATAAGGGTGGAAGAGACCTTTTTGCAGGCGGGAATTACCGCCAACGCCAGCGAACGCTATGCACCGCAAATACACAATCAACATTTTTACCAGCGGCTGATACGCGACGGTGATAGGGGGTTGGGTGAAAGTTATATGCAAGGCTGGTGGGATTGTGAGGCACTGGATGAGTTCATCGCCAAGCTAATTAGCCATAGGCGGCGTAATGGCAAAGGTAGTTTCCGCTTAAAAGATATATCTCCTTATTTATGGGCATGGTTGCAGCCCTTGGGTCGTGCATCACAGGCCTATCAAATAGCCGAGCACCATTATAATTTAGGCAATGAGCTATACGCGGCCATGTTAGATACGCGCATGACTTATACCTGTGGCTGGTGGGATAAAGGGGCGCAAACCTTAGAGCAAGCACAGATCGATAAGCTAGCGCTGATCTGCCAAAAACTACAGTTGCAGCCGGGTATGACGGTGTTAGATTGCGGTTGTGGTTGGGGTAGTTTTGCCGCCTATGCGGCAGAGCATTATGGCGTTACGGTAACCGGGGTGAATGTTTCGGTGGAACAAGTCCAGTATGCACGGCAGCGCTACGCGGATTTGCCGGTAAATTTCATACTTGAAGATTATCGCCAGCACCAAGGCCTATACGACAGAGTGGTGAGCGTAGGTATGGTAGAACATGTAGGTCCAAAATATTACCCGCTATTTATCCAAAAAATGCGCAGCTGCTTAAAGCCAGAGGGTTTGTTTTTATTGCATAGCATAGGCAATAATCATTCGCAGTTTAGGCAGGATTGGATAGTCAAATATATCTTCCCCCAAGGCTACGTGCCTTCACTGACACAGTTGTCTGCGGCGATAGAGAATAATTTTGTGATTGAGGATGTACAGAACTTAAGTGTTAATTACGATAAAACACTGATGGCCTGGTTTCACAACTTTGACGCGGCCTGGCCGCAACTAAATAAACAGTATGGTGAGAGTTTTTACCGCATGTGGCGGTTTTATTTGCTTAGCTGTGCCGGTATGTTTCGCGCCAGGGAGTTGCAGCTGTATCAGTTGCTGCTATCCCCCTATGGCTTGGCGGATGGCTATAAACGCTAAAAAGGTTTGGGGGCAAAGCCGGTCACTTGGCTTAAACCTAACTCGCGGCCAGCCGCGGTTAAAGGATGCACGACCACTAGGCCTCTTACCGTTTTTTTCAGCTTGCCCATATCGGCTTGTTCTTGCTTGCTGAGCTCACGGTTAAAGGGCAGGGATTTTATAGCTTCGGTTTTTTCGCTGACCTCTTTACCCTGCTGGTTTTTTAGTACAGCTACGGCTTTTCTGAGCTTTTCTTGCTCGGCCTGTGCCTGCATGATGATCTCTTTATCGCCGCGTTTTTTGGCGGCCGTTAATTTACGGCAGCATTTATCTAAGCGGTTATTGAGCTGTTGCAATTCTTTGTTGGTGTTCATAAATGTACCTGGGGATAGCAGCGTAGGGTTGTGCTGGTATCAGTGTTGGTTAATAAGCTAGGGGCTAGAGTCTATGAGCTAGGGTCCATGAGCTAGTGTCTATGGAGCGGCATTATAACAGCATCTCCGAGCAATAGTTTAGCTCGGTGGCTAAACAAGCTCGCCATGGCCCGCTACCGAAGTGTTGGCCATGGCGAGTGACTATTATTGTGGCATAGTCGATTTAACAATGGCGCGCTCACTATGCAGCGCTCTGGCGGCGATTAGTGCAGGGTAGTCATCGAAGTTGTACATTTCACGAAGTTCAGCCCAGTCCATTAAGGCAATGAGCGCCATGGTGGCATAGTGCCAGTCTACAAAAGCCCTTTGCGCCGCTTGCTGGTTTAGCCACTGCAAGCTGTCAGGTATACGTTCGTGCTGTAGCTTAAATAGTAACACGTCGGCATCGGTTTTTAGCTCAGAGCGCTTGCCCATAAATAAAATCACTAAAGAGTCGGTTACGGCATCAATGGCGCTGACTAAATTATATTCTTGCAGGGATGGCTGAGCTAAACCCTGCTGTTGTAACAGATATTGATAAATGACATGAGAATCGAAGATGCTCTGGCCGTTGTCCACCAGTACCGGCAGTTTTTTAATAGGGCTAACCGCAGCATATTCTGCGCGCTCCTCATCGTTGAAAATATTCAGTGTTTTAAACTGGTATTCCGCTTGATCTAAAAATAGCCGTATGCGCCTCACAAAAGGTGAGGGTAGAGAGCCGTATAGTGTCATCGCCATAAAGATATTCCTGTTGCCACAAGCTGCTTAGTGCAGGAGGGGGAGTAAGGTTTATATTAAAAGGTAATCAAAAGTTGCTTTGTAGTGCTGTGCTTCTGGGGTTTAAATCGGCCGTTATTGCTAATAGGCCTTGTTATAGGGGCTATTGTATCTGCCTATCAAAACCATAGCTAAGATCAATTTCTATTATTGTTGCTGGCCAACTATCTTTCCCTACACACACGGCTAGGCTCAGTTCAATGTTGAGCTAGTGATAAAGGCTGGACATCGTCGTAGCGTCGAATCACATGGTCGAATTAGGTAACGATTAAGCACAATAAACTAAGGAGAGGCAGCATGAAAACACGCACCTTTATTATGGCGGCCGCTGTAACGGTAGCCCTATCACCGTTATGGATGTCTAGCGGGGCATATGCGCAGGGCCAAGCCAAGGCCAATAATTTTTGGTGGCCAGAGCAACTCAATCTGGCACCACTGCGCCAGCACGCCACGCAGTCTAATCCCTTAGGTGCAGATTTTAACTACGCCAAGGCCTTTAACGCGCTAGATATCAGTGCCGTAAAGCAGGATATTAAAGCGCTAATGACTGAGTCGCAGGATTGGTGGCCAGCAGACTATGGCCACTACGGCCCGTTCTTTATACGCATGGCCTGGCACAGTGCCGGTGTTTACCGGGTGGATGACGGCCGCGGCGGGGCCGCCGGTGGCCAACAACGTTTTGAACCACTCAATAGCTGGCCAGACAACGTCAATCTAGACAAGGCCCGTCGCCTATTGTGGCCCATCAAGCAAAAATATGGCCGCAGTATTTCCTGGGCCGACTTAATGGTGCTAACCGGCAATGTCGCGTTAGAGTCTATGGGCTTTAAAACCTTTGGTTTTGCTGGAGGACGGCATGATGATTGGGAGGCCGATTTAGTGTACTGGGGCCCCGAGCAAAAATTTATGGACGATAAGCGCTACAGCGGCGATAGAAAGTTAGAAAAGCCTTTGGCTGCCGTGCAAATGGGCTTGATCTACGTCAACCCCGAAGGCCCCAATGGCAACCCCGATCCATTATTAGCTGCTAAAGATATACGCGAAACCTTTGGCCGCATGGCCATGAACGATGAAGAAACCGTGGCCCTTATTGCCGGAGGCCATACCTTTGGTAAAGCCCATGGTGCTAAAAAACCCGAGGGCTGTGTAGGCGCTGAACCTGCCGCTGCCGCCATAGAGCAGCAAGGTTTTGGTTGGAAAAATAAATGCGGCAGTGGCAAAGCGGGCGATACCATTAGTAGCGGTTTAGAAGGCGCGTGGTCGATTAATCCCACGGCTTGGACCATGCAGTATTTAGATAATCTATTTGCCTATGAGTGGGTAAAAACCAAAAGCCCTGCAGGTGCCACCCAATGGATACCCGCCAATGGCCAAGGTAGCAATTTAGTGCCTGATGCGCACGATAAAACCAAACGTCATGCGCCTATTATGTTTACCACCGATTTGGCCTTGAAGTTTGACCCTAGCTATAAAGAAATCTCTCAGCGCTTTCACCAAGACCCTAAAGCATTCGAATTGGCGTTTGCTAAGGCGTGGTTCAAATTAACCCATAGAGATATGGGGCCACGGGCACGCTATATAGGTAAGGACGTACCCGCTGAAGTTTTATTATGGCAAGACCCAATCCCCGCGCTGGATCACAAACTGATTAACAGCAAAGATATTAAAAAGCTGAAGGCGAAATTATTGGATAGTGGTTTAAACCGTTCACAATTAATTAACACTGCTTGGGCCTCGGCGGCTAGCTTTCGCAATACCGATATGCGCGGTGGTGCTAACGGTGCCCGCATACGTCTTGCGCCGCAAAAAGATTGGGCGGTAAACAACCCCGCGCAATTGGCAACGGTATTGCAAACCTTGGGTGACATACAGCAGGCGTTTAACAGTAAGTCTGGCAGCAAGAAAGTATCGATGGCCGATTTGATTGTTTTGGGCGGTGCGGCGGCCATAGAACAAGCGGCCGAGCAAGCGGGTCACAAAGTTGCTGTGGCATTTACACCTGGCCGCATGGATGCCACACAGGCGAAAACTGACGTGGACTCCTTTGCAGCTTTAGAGCCTAAAGCGGATGCCTTTAGAAATTACTATAACAACGCCAGTCGCTTGTCACCGGCAGAAATGCTAGTAGACAAAGCCAATACCCTAGGCCTAAGCGTGCCCGAAATGACCGTGTTGGTAGGAGGTATGCGTGTGCTTAATGCCAATAGCCTGCAGTCGCAACAGGGCGTGTTAACCAACAACCCAGGAACGTTAAGTAATGACTTTTTTGTTAACTTATTGGATATGTCTACCCAGTGGCAAAAATCTAGCGAAGCCGAGGGGGTATACCAAGGTGTAGATAGAAAAACCGGCAAACTAAAATGGCAGGCGACACCGGTAGATTTAATTTTTGGTTCGCACTCAGAGTTACGTGCAGTCGCGGAAGTGTATGCTGCTAACGATGGCCAGAAAAAGTTTGTGCAAGATTTTATCGCCGCCTGGGTTAAGGTAATGCGTTTAGATCGCTTTGATTTAGAAACCTAAAGCGCTAAGGATAAGCCTAACAAGCCCGCTATCATTGCGGGCTTTTTTATAGGGGGTTGAGAATTCCTCCTGTACACGAATAGTGTTGATATTAAAAAAAGCTCTTAAAAATTCAGAATCATTACGGTCGACTAGTCTGAATCGATAATACTTATCATTCAATATGAAAGCCGAAAATAGCGTAAAAAGCCACTAGTTTCATCATGGTTTTTATACTAAATATGGTGATGAGTTCAGGGGAGTTATTAATCGCCTAAGTAAAGGTTGGACGGGGAGGGTGGGCATAGAGATAGCGGCTAGAGACCAGGAGCTAGTGGGGCGTAGATCCGGTAAGGTATACATTGAATATCAACCGGGCTGCAATACAGAGACACACTATGAACCTGTTCAGCGAGTTTGGCGTGGGTATGACAAAATAGAGCTTAAGTGCCCATACTTCCATCATTTATACGGTATAGTTTTACTGCCTCTTCCAGATTTGGTCATTTTGTTGTTGTAATATATGTCTTCGATCTAGCCTTTAAAGCTTATATTTATCTTAATAATCGTGCATTGACTGCGCTATCACTGGAACGTTGGCAAAGGATGCGCCCAAGCATCAGTATGAGTAGTCGAATAGCTATCGCTTTCGTGGTTTGGTTTTTACAGGATTTATAATCGTAGCCGACCTGAATAACCCTTGGGGCGGTGTTATTACCTGTGCCGGCTGCTGAGTGGTGATTGCCTCGTTGACGCCTGCTTGTATTATAGGCTGTAACCGCGCAATTGTTATTGTCGGTAAAGCTGACGTGAATAACCTAGGGGGGATGCACATGATGCGGCCATTGTTCTGCTCGGTATTAACCCCTATTGTTGGCGGGGGCTGCACAGCAGTACTTTTGTGTAGGTGGCTAATTTGAGTTCCTAGATGATAGTTTGCAGCGCAAACAGTGTTCTACCAAGCCTTTTTCATTATATTCAGTGTTTCAATTAGCTTAATCGCAGTTTCTCGTGCTTTTGTTAGAAAGAGACGTTTTAGTTTGTTTTTACATGCAAGCTAAGCAGGCATATGCTGCTAGACTAAGTATTAGTTTAGCTAATTGTGCTGCGTAACACAGCGGATGGTGTTAATAGCTTGAGATATTACTAATATTATGGCCAATCCGAAAATAGCCTCCGTGGCTACTGCATTATTTTTCAGTCTTATGATTTTGCTTAATAGCACGCTAGTACTTGCTGAGCAAAAGCGTGTGTTAGTACTCAACTCCTACCACGAAGGCTTTCATTGGACAGATAGAATAATGGCAGGTGTAAAGTCCGTGTTTAATGAACACGGTGATGTTGAGCTATTTATCAGCTATATGGATACCAAGCGCCGTGCCGGTGATGAATATTTTAAGCAGCTACGCGATCTGTATAAGCTCAAATATGAGTTCGTCAAGTTTGATGCGATTATTTCTTCTGATGATCATGCTCTAGATTTTTTACTTAAATACCGCGACGAACTCTTTCCCGGTACCCCCGTTGTATTCTCGGCCTTAAATGACTTTAGCCCTAGCCGCATTGCCGGCCACCAAGGATATACTGGCGTTTATGAATCTTACGATGTGTCAGGCACCATAGAACTAATGTTGAAAATGCATCCTAAGACAACAAGCATATCGGCAATTACCGATGGTAGTCGTTCGGGTGATATTTACAAAAATCTGATTGAGCAGGCTGGAGAAAAGTTTTCCAATAGGGTAACAATTAATTATTTAAATAATTTAAATCCAGAAGGTTTAAGACGAAAACTCAATAATCTTACCGATAATTCCTTGGTGTTATGGGCTATTTATTTACGGTCGCCTACCGGTGATATCATATCGGTTAAAGATAGCGTCAAACTTGTCAGCTTGGCTAGCCGATTTCCTACTTACTGTGTTTGGGATGTTGTAGGTTACGGTGTTGTAGGCGGTAAAATTACCGACCCTAATTATCAGGGTGAAACAGCAGCACAAATGGCTTCGAAAATTATTGAAGGTAAAGCCCCAAGTGAACTAGCTGTGGCCGGTAGCCCCTTAGTTAATATTTTCGATTATGGGGCCATGAAGCGGTTTGGTATAGACGTTGATCAAGTGCCAGAAGATAGCATCATTATGAATAAACCCAACAGATTTTATGAGTTGTATAAACGCTATGTTTGGGGTTATACACTGATAACCTTGTTATTAATTATCATTATTATCTTTTTGATAATTACTATAGTACTAAAACGTAAAAGTCATCAATATCACGGTATGGCCATGCGCGATCAATTAACGGGTCTTTATAACCGCCATTACCTGCAAGAAGTATCGGCTCAGAAATTATCGTTATCCTTACGTTATCAACACCCGCTGTGCTTATTAATGATTGATATCGATTACTTCAAAGATGTCAATGATACGCATGGCCATATAATAGGTGACAAAGTTTTACAAAAAATTTCCAAGCTGTTAGTTGAACAAAGCCGCTCTGAAGATGTTGTGGCAAGGTTTGGTGGCGAAGAGTTTGTTGTGTTACTTGATTATTGTGCTTTGGGCGAGGCAAAAGAAAAGGCCGAACGCATTCGTAAATATGTTTTTGCATTAAACCCTAATGGTATCAATGTGTCTGTGAGTATCGGTGTTACTGAACTTAGAGCGGCTGAAAGTAAATTATCTGAAATGCTAGCCAGAGCAGATTTGGCAGTCTATCAAGCGAAAGAAAATGGGCGAAATTGTGTGGTTGTTATCTAATGAAAAGTAGGGTGTTAGGCGCCATTGGGGAAAATTAAAATGGCAGGAAACACCCGTAGATTTAATTTTGGATAGCTCTCAGAGCTACGTGCAGTAGCGGAAGTGTATACTGCTAACGATGGCCAGAAAAAGTTTGTGCAAGATTTTATCGCCGCCTGGGTTAAGGTTATGCGTTTAGATCGCTTTGATTTAGAAACATAAGCGCTAAGGTTACAACGAAAAATCCCGCAATCACGGCGGGCTTTTTTGTTATTGGGTGCGGGGTATGGGTTTTATAAATGCTTAGTGTTACCTCTATCTTGTCGTTCCGACCTTGAGCCTGCACCCATGGTGTTAGGTAGTTATTAAAGATTAGTGTTTTAATTTTAGCGGTAGATGTGCGTTAGCTTTAATAGTTGGATACCGGCGCGGTGGCCGGTATGACATGGTGGCGTGCGATAGTGAGAAAGTGGCTTTTATACGTTGTGAGCATCAATTTCAGTCTGTCGTGCCGGCCTTGAGCCGGTACCCATAGTGCTAGATGATGTTTAAGCTATAGTGTTTTTCGTTTAGTAGCAAAATTTTAGGATAGCTCTCTTACTATTACTCTAGGGCTGGATAATATTTTGTCTTATGGAGAACTGTTGCTGCTGGGAAATGCTGTTGTGATAATACTGCAGGGCTATGGGCTCGTGTAACAAGCTAGTGAAGAGTAAGGTGCGCTACTGGTTTAATGAAAAAATAAAGGCCCCTATGGATAACACTGCTCAGGCTGATCACACAGCCACAAATGTATTTGATGATAAACGTTCTATAGTCTATGCATTATTTTTAGCCTTGGTGGGTTATGCGGTGATGGTGGCTATCCCGGTTATTAGTACCGCCTGGGTTAACATGTTAGGTTTTACCGAAGAACAGGTAGGTAGGGTAGCTGGGGCCGACTTGTTGGGCTTATCCCTAGGTGCCGTGCTCACTTCCGTGTTAGTCGCCAAAGTGAATCGCAAAGGTTTAACTTTAGTAGGCTTGCTCATATCCATAGTGGCTAACGGCTTGTGCATAGTAGTGGTCGATTACGAACAAACGTTATGGTTGCGCTTGGTAGCAGGCTTTGCCAGCGGCATTTTTACCGCAACCGCCATTGTGACCTTGGGTGGGGTAAGTAAGCCGGTACGCGCTTTTAACCTATTATTGTTAGCCTTTGCTTTTTCAACGGCCATAGAGCTACATTTTTTACCGAAATTAAGCATGTCCGGCATCTACTGGTTTTTTATCAGCTTAAGCGTGGTGTGTGTTTTATTTTTACACTGGCTGCCCAGTAGGCCGCAGAGTGAAGCCGAGCTGGCCATGCAAGAGGCTGCAGCCGCGGAAGAAGAAGGGGTAGAAAACTGGCAGGTGCCTAAATTTATCCCTTTCGCCTGCTTGTTTGCGATAGCACTTACCTATGTCAATATTGGCGGCTACTTTACCTATATAGAATTGGCCGCTCATGCCGATGGCGTTGCTAAAGAGTGGGTAGGCCCAGTGTTAACCTGGTCGTCTTTGTTTACCATTGTGGGTTGTGTGCTAGCCGCCATGTGTGGCCGCTTAGGGTTGTTTAAGCCCTTATTTATCGCCTATGTACTCATGGCTACGGCGGTACTGATGTTAGGTGGCGGTATTACCAATACCAAGATAGCGGTGAGTTTGTTTATCTTTATGGCCATGTGGACCTTTGGTGATATTTTTCAATACGCGATGATAGCGCATATGGATAAGCGCGGTACCTATATAGCCTTAGTGCCCAGCGTGCAGGGCTTTGGCCAGTTTATAGGCCCCAATATCGCCGCCTCAATTATAGGCGCGGGGCTGGGTTATAACGCAGTGTTTATCGTCTGCGGCCTAACAGCTTTACTAGCGTTACTGGTGTATGTGGGTATATTTATTTATATGCACAGGCGTAAGCTTGCGCATAATGAGGCTGTTAAAACGGCATAGCTGTTTTCTGAAAAAAAGAAGGATAGAGTTATATAAGAATGGATTCGGGCGAGGAGTTTGTTAAACCAATAAAGGGGCTGCGGCCCCTTTTTTATTAAACGGCGTTGTTACCTTGGTGGCTATATTAACTAAAAATAACAAACTCATCATCGTTGTTGAGTACATTATCTCCAATTAGGTCTTCTATAGGGCTATCACCATTAAGTGCGAGGTAGGCGGCCATAGAGAGCACTAGGTCGCCATTGTCATCTTCAAAAAGAACATTGTCATCCGTAATAGCTTTGCGCAGTTTCTTGCGTTGGTTGTGGGATAGGGCTATTTCTTGCACGCTCATGGTTGACCTTCTAATTGAGTGATAAATAATACTGAGGTATAGCGGGTACTATTTTAGCGCATTAGCGCTGCAAAGTAGCCCCCCCTTTTGTTTTTGTGGAGAAGGCGAGCAAGAGTAGGGGATTGGGGAGGAGATATACGATAGTTGAGCAGCTGCTGGCTACAGCAGCTCAGCCACAATCTGCTTTAATAAAAAGGTCTCTCGTTCTATCGATAGGCCTTTTTTGTCACTAGTCGCCATAGTGGTTTCATTATGGCTAATCGCTTCATGGATGTTGATCCATAGGGGCTGCATGCCATTGCTAATCTCATGGGCCTCAAAGCTGGGAGCCAGCAACTCTGCATCAATATCACAGGTATAGCAGTAAGACTGCATATGGATGATGTTGGCATCGTCTTTATACCAGGGCCTAAACTCCTCATACCGGCCGAATTCCTCAATATTGCTAATGTTTTGCGCGCCGGTTTCTTCGGTTAATTCACGTATTAAACCGGCAATAGCATCTTCCCCTTCGTCTATACCACCGCCCGGTAGGCTGTAGTCGTGATAGCGTTGGGTGTATAGCAGCAGTATGTTATGGCCGTCTAGCACTATGGCTCGGCTGGCCTTGCGGCTAATGTGCTTACTATCAATAGTCGATATGGCAGGGTGAACCGTGGATTTTAATAAACGCATAAAAATGAATAATGTGGCTAGGGTTTGATAAGGGGGATTAATGATACCAAGTTTTCGCCGCCACGGTTTATACTAGGTTATTAGTAAGGCTCACCAATACAGCACTTAATAGCACAGGTTAAGAATACATGATTAATTTTGACACTATCCCCACCGATGGCGACCCCCAGCAACTGATTAACAGTATTAACCATACTAGGCGTCAGCATGATAGCAAAACGCTGCTAGCCATGATGGAAAAAGTCAGTGGTGAAAAAGCCGTGCTATGGGCGGGTGATGTGATTGGTTTTGGCCGTTATCACTATACCTATAAAACCGGCCGCCAAGGTTATTGGCCGCTAATATCATTTACCCCCAGCCTACAAAGCTTAATGATTAATGTTATGACCGGGTTTACCGATTATGAGGCGCAGTTGAAGAATATAGGTAAAGCCAAGCTCACCGAAAATGCCATGATTCTTTATACCTTGAGTGATGTTAACCGCTTAGTGCTTGAGAACTTCTTGCAAAAGGTTTTTGATGATATGCAGGCTAAGCATAATAATGCTTAGGAGCGAGGCTAAAGCCTAAGGAGGGGTAGGTTTACTTTTGCTTCACTCCTTTATGTGAAATGTAGCGTTGCCACGTAGCTTCCCCTCTTAGCTGTTTCCCTTGGGCTATATTGATGCGTTTGTAGGTTGTTGCCCCTTGTGTTTGATATGGAATAACCCCAGCAGTAGCAAGCCAATAATCGCCGCGCCAACACCAATAGCTTGTGCCAAGTCGGCAGATAAATTTAATCCTATAGCCGCTGTCGAGATATATGACAGGGTTACGCTGGTCGTAATCACCGCGGGTACACTGGCGACCCAGTGGAAGGTACCTCGGTCAAATAAGTATTTAGTGGCCAGCCACAACACGCTGGTCGATAGCAACATATTAGAAAAAGCGAAATAACGCCAAATTACCGTGAAATCCAGCTTAGTCATAAAGTAAGCAATGGTAAGAATAGGTAATGCCAGTAACAAGCGATTACGCGCACTCTGTGGAATATTAAAGGCGTCGACTAGGGTCAGGCGCAGCGAGCGAAAGGCCGTATCCCCTGAGGTAATTGGAAATACCGCCACGGCAATAATCGCCATAATACCGCCCAATACACCTAAGTAGCTGCTGGCGATATGATTAACCACTAAACCAGGCCCACCTTGGGCTAGCATGGCTTTAAGTTCAATATAGCCATCAGGAAAGGCGGCTATCCCTGCAAGGGCCCATACACAAGCGACTAGCCCTTCGCATATCATGGCACCGTAGTATACCGGCCGCACATATTTTTCATTGCTTAGGCAACGGGTAATAATTGGCGCCTGGGTGGAGTGAAAGCCACTTATTGCGCCACAGGTAATCGTAATAAACAGCAACGGCCAGGTGGGTAAGCCGTCAGGGTTGGCTTGTAAAATATCGTGGCTATGATCAGCGCTAAAATAAGCGAAAAAATCGCCGGTTACCGGCAAGTGGGGTGCGTTAATCAAGAGTGATATGGCAATAAGCGTGGTCATCACTATCATCAGCAAACCAAAAACGGGGTAAAATTTAGTGATTATTTTATCTATGGGTAATAGCGTGGCAAAAAAGTAGTACGCTAAAATAACCAACACCCAAAAGGTATTGTTGGCAAAAAACGTATCTTGAAAATACGACAGGTTACTCAGTAAACCAGCGGGGCTCATAATAAATACCACACCTACAAAAAACAGCAGCATGGCGGTAAATATCAGCATAAAACCTTTAAACACCACGTTGTAATAGTGGCCAGCTATTTCCGGTAAGCTTTTACCGTCTTCCTTGATGCTCATCACCCCAGAAAAATAATCGTGTACGGCGCCACCCAATACATTCCCTAATACTATCCACACAAGTGCGATAGGGCCATATAAGGCACCTAATATGGGACCGAAAATTGGCCCCACCCCGGCAATGTTTAAAAACTGGATCAAGAAGGCTTTAACTGGGTGTATGGCCACATAATCGACCCCTTCGGCAAAGCGGATTTGCGGAGTCTCGGCAAGGGGGTCGATCCCAGCCTGCTTTTCAACGAAAGGGCTGTAAAATTTGTAACCAAGGGCCAGCACGCTAATACAGATAATAAAGATGAGCATATGTAGGTTTTCTCAGTGTGAAATAGGTGAACGTGAGCAGGGTGAGATACAGCAGCGCTATCTTATTGTGCACTGAGTTAGCATCAAATAATGGTAATGGCCAAACGCCGATAGATTAAAGGCATTTTGGCGTAATAACAAACCATTAATATAATGGCCAGCATTGCCAATTATCGGGTGTAGTTGAGCAATACAGCTAATGCTTGATTCACCGGGAGTGCCAAGATTGTTTATATTGAATGATTTTCGTTTTGTGGTGTTTGGAAATTTTTTTGAAAAGGATTTTTTATGATATTAAGGTTAGGGCTAATAATGGCTAGGAAGGGTGGTTAGGATTACTATGACATTACAGGGCTGTATAAAAAACAATCGTTACGAGCCCTTAACAATAATAATTTTTATTCCTAGCGCCGCCTTTCCGCCCAGCAAGGCGGAACGGCAGCCTCAAAGGCTAATTATAAAAATACAGTAGCCCAAACAAAAAAACTTGTGGAAACGGGCTCAGCTCCAAAGTGCCACTTCAGCTAACAGCTACTAAGAAATAACCCCAGTAACCCTAGCCCGCTTACTCCCCGCGGCAATAGGGTTAGCCAATCTAGCCTGCCTACGTTTAATATTCGTATCTATCACGTTCTTAGCCGCAATCAATAAACCGGTAAAAATAAACGCGCCGGGTGGTAATATGGCCACTAAAAACTGGCGGTAGTCATTAAATAAAATAATCTTCCATTCGCTAGCCGCTGCACCAAACAGTAAATCCATATTGGCAAAAATAGCGCCGGTGCCTATCACTTCGCGCAGGGCACCCAGCAATACCAAAATAATACTAAAGCCTAGCCCCATCATTAAACCATCTAATAACGCGGGGGCTACTGGGTTTTTACTGGCAAAGGCGTCGGCGCGGCCTAGTATTACGCAGTTGGTGGTGATTAGCGGTAAGAAGATGCCCAGTATTTGAAATAGCTCGTAGGCGTAGGCTTGCATCAATAGCTCTATGCAGGTTACCGCCATGGCGATAATCATCACAAAGGCGGGCAGGCGTATGGCGTTAGAGGTGATGTTGCGGATTAGCGACACACACACGTTAGAGGTGACTAACACGAAGGTGGTGGCCAAGCCCATGCCTATGCCGTTAATTACTGTGCCGGTTACCGCTAGCAGCGGGCATAAACCTAACAGCTGTACGATGGCGGGGTTGTTCTTCCACAGGCCGTTAAAGGATATTTCCTTATAGTTGGCGCTGGGCTTGCTGCCTGCATTATCGCTGGCAGGGCTGTTGGTGTCGTTATTACTATCGGCGTTGGCCATTACGGTTGCTCGCTGGTTGCTGTGTTGGTTAGGCTGTTGGCGGCGGGGGCAAAAAGCGCCGCTTGGTTGGCGGAAAAATACTGTAGTGCTTTTTTGACGGCGTTGGTCACAGCCCGTGGAGTAATAGTCGCGCCGGTGAATTGGTCTATGTCGCCGCCTTCTTTTTTAACGCGCCAGTCGGTGTTGGCTAAGCTTTTGCCATTAAAGCTTAATACCCAGTCGCTCTTTTTTAAATCTATGGCATCGCCTAATCCCGGTGTTTCGCGGTGCGATAACACGCGCACGCCGGCAACGCTGCCATCCACGTTTACCCCTACGATTAAATTAATATCACCGGTGTAACCATCGCGGGCGGTGGCGGGAATAATGGCGGCCACGTTGTCGCCATCTAGGGTGGCGATAAACACGCGACTGGCCTCACGTAGGCCCAGCTTGGGTACATCGTTCACCGGCTTGCTGTGGTCTAACAGGCTGTTGTTGTGGCGATGGTCGGGCACAATTTCTTGCAAGGCTTTTTGTTGTGCTTGCCGTATATTGTTTTTAATTTGTTGCTGGGTACTGAGGTAAGTACCGGCAATGACAAAGGTGGTGGCCAGGGCAAAGGCTGCTAACAATAGAGCGTTTTTACTAATGGATTTTTGTAGCATTAGTTGCCCTCCTCATTAGATGATGGTTGTTTTGCTTTGTGGCCATAGGTGCGTGGCTGGGTGTAGTAATCAATAAAGGGCGCGGCAAAGTTCATTAACAATACCGCAAAGGCCAGTGCGTCGGGGTAGTTACCCCAGGCGCGTATCACAAATAATAACAGGCCTATTAAGGCGCCATATACTAGGCGGCCACGGTTAGACACCGCCGAGGTAACGGGGTCGGTAATAATAAAAAAGGCACCAAACATGGTGGCACCGCTGAGTAAGTGAAACAGCGGTGAGCCTTTAGAGGCGGAGCTGCCACCGTCGTAAAAAAACAATGAGCAAAAGGCCAAGCTGCTTAACATCGCCACCGGCGCATGCCAGGTAAACACGCGTTTATATAATAGGAAGCAACCACCGGCTAAAAAGCCTAGGTTTACCCATTCCCAACCTAAACCCGCCCAGCGGCCAAAGCCTGTGTTGTTGGCAAACAGGTCGGCGACTAGCTCGCTGTTGTTGTTTTTTAATACATCCAGCGGTGTGGCCATGGTGTGGCCATCAATAGCTGTGCCGGTAAACGCATGCTGTAAGGCCGCGAGTAAATTGGGTTGCTCGTTGCTGAGCGCCCCAAAGGGTGCAGCCCATTGTGTCATCTCAACCGGAAAGGAAATTAACAACACCACGTAACCCACCATGGCGGGGTTAAAGGGGTTGTAGCCCATGCCACCGTAGAGTTGTTTGGCGATAACAATGGAGAAAAAGATGCCGATGGCGATTAACCAATAAGGCGAATAAGGCGGCAGGGCGATGGCCAGCAATACGGCGGTAACCACGGCGCTGTAATCCTGTAGGTAAAAACCTAGCGGGCGTTGGCGCAGTTTTAAAACCAGCGCTTCAAAAGCTATAGCTAAAGGTAGCGCGATGACTAAGTTAGTTAGCGTGCCCCAGCCAAAAAAATGGGTGAGCGCAAGCAGGCCGGGTAGGGTGGCCAGTAACACCAGTTGCATCACATCAGCTGTGCTTAAGGGCCGGTGAGTGTGCGGTGATGAGACATTTAATAACGCCATTTAATTTGCCTCGTCTGTTGGTGTTGCTGCGGGGTTTGTTGCAGCTGTTTCTGACGTCGCCGTGGCGATTGCTTGCTCTGCTGCGGCGACCTTGGCAGCTTTTTTAGCTTTGGCGCGGGCGATAGCGGCTTGCACTGGGTCTAGCTCTTGCTCGCCACCGGTTTGGGCGGCGGCAAGTTTGGCCTTGGCGGCAGCTTGGCGGGCGGCGCGTTTGTCGGCTTTCTCTTGCTCCTCACGTTCTAGCCTTTGTTGCCTGGCTTCAAAGCGGACTTTGGATTGCTCGGCTTTGTGCATTTCGGCTTTGTGCTCGCGTATATCAGCTTTGGAAGCGCGGTAGTATTGCACCAGCGGAATGGTGCTGGGGCATACATAAGAGCAAGCGCCGCACTCTATGCAGTCGAACAGGTTTAGCTCTTCTAGCTTGTCATATTCTTTACTGCGGGCGTACCAATACAATTGCTGGGGTAACAAAGAGGCGGGGCAGGCTTCGGCACACATGCCGCAACGTATACAGGCTTGCGCCGGTGGCGGTGTGGGTAGCTCGGCCTCGCTGGCGGCCAGCAGGCAGTTAGTGGCTTTGATTATTGGCACACTGGTGTCGGTAAGGGTAAAGCCCATCATGGGGCCGCCCATCACTAAACGGTGGCAGGCATCGGCATCAAAACCTGCTTGTGCCAGCACATGGGCTATAGGGCTGCCGATTAAAACCTCAACGTTTTGTGGCTGCGCGCAGGCCTGGCCGGTGACGGTGGTGATGCGGCTGATTAGCGGTTTACCCAAGACGATAGCGTCATGGATGGCGGCAACGGTGCCCACGTTTTGGCACACTATGCCTACGTCGGCGGGCAAGCCGCCGCTGGGCACTTCCCGGCCAGTTAAAGTTTGTATCAACTGTTTCTCGCCACCGGAGGGGTATTTACCCTCAAAACTCACCACGGTGATGTTGCTGGCCCCAGGCTCAGACCCAGCCTCGGCTATGGCAGCTTCTAGTGCGGCTATGGCTTCGGGCTTGTTGTTTTCTACGCCTATTAAGGTGGACGTGCTGGGCTTAATAATATGCTGCAGTATTTGTATGCCGCTGATGACTTGCTGGGCACGCTCGCGCATTAATACGTCGTCGGCGGTGATGTAGGGCTCGCACTCGGTGCCATTGATGATGAGGGTGTCTATGGCCTTGTTAAGGCTGGCTTGGGTATCGGAGGTAATTAGTTTTACCGCCGTGGGAAAGCCCGCACCGCCTAAGCCGGTAATGCCCGCTAGCCGTATTTGCGCTATCAAGTCGCTGGGCGCTAGTAGTCTAAAATCCTCGCAGCCCTGTAATGCGCACCAGTTATCCTCACCATCGGTTTTTATCACTATGCAGTTATCTTGCATGCCCGAGGCGTGGGGGATGGCGCGCGGCTCTATAGCGATAACATCGCCCGAGCTGGGCGCATGGATATAAGCACTAATGTTACCGTTGGCTTTAGCTATGCACTGGCCTTTTAATACTTTATCGCCCACGGCAACAATCGCTTTGGCAGGTGCGCCAATGTGTTGCGATAGGGGCAGCACTAACTCTGTTGGTAGGCTGGCCTGTTGTATGGGGCCGCCGGTAGATTGGCTTTTGTTTTGTGGTGGGTGTACGCCGCCCGGTGTGGGGTAGGTTTTAGGTTTGTTGTTGGATAGGGTGTTGGATAGCGTGTGGCTCATACGCTGGCCTCCGGCTCGCGGTCGGTGGCGATGATGCTGGCGCGGTTAAGCCGCTCTTCCGGTGAGGGGGGTAATTGCCAGCTCCAGCTTTGCACGGTGGTTTGTATGGGAAGCATATCTATACAGTCTACTGGGCAAGGCTCTACGCATAAGTCGCAACCGGTACATTCATCGGCGATCACGGTGTGCATTTGTTTAGCAGCACCCAAAATGGCATCCACGGGGCAGGCCTGTATGCACTTGGTGCAACCTATGCACTCGTCTTCGCGTACATAGGCGATTTTTTTAACGTCTTCGGCGCCGTGCTCGGCATCTAGTGGTAGCGGCTCTACATCTAACAGGTTAGCCAAGTCGTGTATGGTGGTTTCGCCGCCGGGCGGGCATTTGTTAATGGCTTCGCCATTGGCTATGGCCTCGGCATAGGGGCGGCAACCGGGGTAGCTGCACTGGCCACATTGAGTTTGCGGCAGCAGCGCTTCTATTTGATCGATTATAGGGTTGCCTTCGGTTTTAAAACGAATAGCGGCAAAGCCTAATAAGGCGCCAAAGGGTATGCTTAGGGCAACCAAGGCGGCCACGGCGGTGAGTAGTGGGTATTGGCTGATTAACTCTATCATTACACCAACCCAGCAAAGCCCATAAAGGCCAGCGACATTAAGCCAGCAGTAATCATACCGATGGCGGCACCTTTAAACGGCGTGGGCACATCGGCGGCGGCTAAGCGCTCGCGCATGGCGGCAAATAACACCAACACTAACGAGAAGCCAGCAGCGGCACCAAAGCCATACAAGGCTGACTCCATAAAGCTGTGGCTTTTGTTGATGTTTAATAAGGCTACACCTAGCACCGCGCAGTTGGTGGTGATGAGTGGTAAAAATACCCCCAGCACTTTGTAGAGCAGCGGACTGGTTTTGCGCACCACCATTTCGGTGAACTGTACCACTACGGCGATTACTAAAATAAAGGAGATGGTGCGCAGGTATTCTAAACCCAGTGGCACTAGCAGCCATTGGTAGGTTAACCAGCTGCAGATGGAGGCTAGGGTGAGCACGAAGGTGGTGGCGCTGGACATACCTATGGCAGTTTCCAGTTTGTTGGACACGCCCATAAAGGGGCATAGCCCTAAAAACTGTACCAGTACGAAGTTGTTAACTAGTACGGCGCTGATGAGTAGTAGTGCGTAGTCGGCTAGCATGGTTTTGTCATACCGGACTTGATCCGGTATCTGCGTTCCTTTTTCTGGATTCCGGCTTTCGCCGGAATGACGTGTTGGTGTGTTTGTCATGCTGGGTCTGACCCAGCATTTATGGTGTTGCTTGTGTTTTTGTCATGCAGGAGTTGATCCGGTATTTATGTTTTTGCTCTTGTTTGTTTCTGGTTGATCTTTTTTAGCTAAGCATTTTTTTCGCCTTGCTAGGCGAGTGACTTTTCTTTGCGTGGCCAAAGAAAAGTAACCAAAAGAAAGGCCACCCCTAATCCATCGTCGGCTGCGCCGATACCCTGCGCTACTCGATTTTTAACGGTCGTTCCGGAACTCGCATTTTTTGATACTTAATCAAAAAATACTCAGACATCCGTCACTACTTCGCCCCGTTAAAAATCTCCGTTGCTCGGCGATTCCCAAGGGGAAGTCGGGTGCTCCGTAGGACGTTTTGTTTGTGCCGTTTTGTGTTGGCTGGATCCTCGTGTTCGTTGGGATGACAGTTGGTAATTACTTTGTTGGTTCTTTCTTTCTTTGAGTAAAGGAACCATATCATACGCAAGCTTAGCTACGAAGCGCCCTTTAGACCTATTGCTAAGGGAAGATCGGTTGCTGTGTAGAGTGTTTTCTCCACTCTTGTTTTCTGGACCCCGGCGTCCGCCGGGATGACAGGGTATGCATTTTAATTGTCCGCTAATGACTTCTTGTAACCAGCCCTTCATTACCTCCATTATCTGCTACGAAGCACCCAATCTCCCCTTGGGAATCGCCGAGCAACGGAGGAAAGCTACGGCACGTAGTAGCGAGGACTGTCAGATTCATAAATGCTTATGCATTTATTCACCCTGCGGGCGCCTTTTATACTGCAGGCGTCCAAATTTCCCCCTAGGCGAAATTTGTGAGTGCAAAAACGATTGAGTATCGTTTTTTGTGCGAGTTCCGCAGCGGCCGTAAGTTTTTGATTCAAATACGCTAAGGCGTATTTTCACCCTTCGGGCGCCATTATGAAACTGGCGTCCAAATTCCGCCTTAAGCGAAATTTGTGAGTAGCACAGGGCACCCGCGTAGCGGGCGATGGACTAGGGGGGCCGTTTTCTTTGGATACTTTCTTTGATTCAAAAATGCTCTTCGCACTTTTTTCACCCTACGGGCGCCTTTTGTAAGACAGGCGTCCAAATTGCATGCAATTTGTGAGCAAGCAAAAGAAAGTATCTCGCCCAGAAGGGCGAAACCTTAACTCAAATAACAGCGAGAAAAAGGTTCGTGCTCAAAAAGTCGAGTTACTTAACCCGCATCCCCGCCTGTGCCCCTTTATGCGGTTCCAGCAACCAAATATCCTCGCCCCCTGGCCCTGCTGCTAACACCATGCCCTCCGACATGCCAAAACGCATCTTACGTGGTTTCAAGTTCGCCACCATTACCGTCAACTTGCCTATTAAATCCTCTGGCGCGTAGGCGCTCTTGATACCGGCAAATACTTGTTTTTGCTCTTCACCCAGGCTCAATGTTAATTTCAATAACTTATCGGCACCTTCAACATGCTCCGCATTGATAATCTCGACGATGCGCAGGTCTACCTTGGCGAAGTCTTCAAATTCGATTTCGCTGGGTGTTTCTGGCTCGGCCTTGTTTTGACTAGAGAGCTTTTGTTGTTTGGCTTTTTTCTCAGCTTTCTTGTCAGTTTTAGCGGCTTCGTCGGCCTGATCTGATTTGCTGGCCTCTATAATGGCGTCGACTTTTTCGATTTCTATGCGTGACATCATCGGTTTGAACTTGTTGATTTGATGACTGAGTAAAGGCTTTATGTCGCCCACCCACAGCAATTCGCAGTTTAAGAAGGCTTCGGCTTTGGCGGCAGTTATCGGCAAGATGGGCTTTAAGTAGGTCATGATGAGGCGGAACATGTTGACGCACTGCGAGCTAATGGCCAGTACCTTTTGCTCTTGGCCTTCTTGCTTAGCTAGTGCCCATGGCTCTTGGCTGTCGAAGTATTCGTTGGTGGCATCGGCCAGCGCCATGATTTCGCGTAGGGCTTTGCTGTATTCGCGCTGCTCAAAGTGCTTGGCGATTTCTTCGCCTTTGCTTACGCCTTGTTGCCATAACTCGGGGTTATCTAACTCGGCAGCCATAATGCCATCGTGTTTCTTGGTAATAAACTTGGCGCTGCGGCTGGCGATGTTGATGACCTTGCCGACCAAATCAGAGTTAACCCGTTGCACAAAGTCGGTGAGGTTTAAGTCTATATCGTCAACGGCTGCTGACAGCTTGGCGGCGTAGTAGTAGCGCAGGTACTCGGCATCTAAGTGCTCAAGGTAGGTTTGTGCTTTGATAAAGGTGCCGCGTGACTTAGACATTTTTTGTTGGTTAACAGTTAGAAAACCATGGGCAAAAATCGCGCTAGGCTTGCGGTAACCCGCAGATTCCAACATGGCGGGCCAGAATAAGCCGTGGAAGTTGATGATGTCTTTACCGATAAAGTGGTAAAGCTCGGCATCGGAATCTTTGCCCCAGAATTCTTCAAAGCTAAGGCCGTTGGTATTGATAGCGGCATTATCGCAGTAGTTTTTGAAACTGGCCATGTAGCCTATGGGAGCGTCCAGCCATACGTAAAAGTATTTGCCTGGGGCATCGGGAATCTCAAAGCCAAAGTAGGGCGCATCGCGGGAGATGTCCCACTCTTGCAGGCCAGGTTCTAGCCATTCGTTAAGCTTGTTGGCGATTTGCGGTTGTAGGCGGCCACTTTGGGTCCACTCTTTCAACATGTCTTCAAAGGAGGCTAGGGTTAAAAAGTAGTGGGTCGATTGCTTCTCAACCGGGGTAGCACCTGAGATGGCTGATTTAGGATCGATTAAATCAGCCGGGCTGTAGGTGGCGCCACAGGCTTCGCAGTTGTCGCCGTATTGGTCGTCGGTTTTACATTTGGGGCAGGTGCCTTTGATGTAACGGTCGGCCAAGAACAACTCTTTTTCGGGGTCAAATAACTGAGTGATTTCGCGGCTGGCGATATGACCGTTGGCGAGTAGTTTTTTATAGAAATCTTCCGACAGGATTTTGTTTTCTTCGCTGTGGGTGGTGTGGTAGTTATCAAAGTCTATCAAAAAACCGTCAAAATCTTTTTCGTGCTCGGCTTTCACATTGGCAATTTGCTGCTCGGGGCTGAGGCCGTTCTTTTCGGCGGTGAGCATAATGGCGGTGCCGTGGGCGTCGTCGGCGCAAACATAGGTGCACTGGTGGCCGCGTTGCTTTTGAAAACGTACCCAGATGTCAGTTTGTATGGTCTCTAGCAAGTGCCCTAAATGCAATGAACCGTTGGCGTAGGGTAGGGCGCTGGTGACGAGGATTTTGCGGGCCGTGTGCTGCTGCTCTGACATAGTGGTTTGCTTACCTTACCTGGGGTGCTTGAATAGATGTTGAATGGGTGCTGCGCGCACGCTGCTTGTGAGATAGTCGTTTAAAGCCCGCTACTATAGCGGTTTTGAGCGGATATTTCATGTGCAAATTTTCGCTAACAGCTTTATTTAACAGGCTTTTTTACCTAGGGCCAAAGCCCGCGTATACTGGCCCCCGTTTATCGTTTACCAGCAGTGGGTTTTAACATGAGTCAGTACAGCCAGCAGCACGTTGAAGAATGTTTATTAAGCTATGTGGAGCCACATTTACAACGCAGTTTGTTGGATGTGCAAGCCATTAAGGCGATGACGTTTAGTGGTGACACGCTGAATTTATCGCTAGAGCTACCTTACCCCATGCACAGTGTGCAGGCGCAGCGCGAGGCGGCAATAGCGCAACATATAGAGCAAGCACTACCCGGTCTCAGTGTCACGGTAGCGATTACTAGCCAGATTACCACCAACCCCACCCCCGCAAATCAACAGGCTTTGGCGGGGGTAAAAAATATTATTGCGGTGGCTTCAGGTAAGGGCGGGGTGGGTAAGTCCACCACGGCGGTTAATATTGCCCTAGCCTTAGTGCGCGATGGTGCCAAGGTGGGCTTGTTAGATGCCGATATCTACGGCCCCAGTCAGGCGCTGATGCTAGGTGTTGCCGAAGGTACTAGGCCCGAGCCCCATGGTGAAAAGGGTATGCAGCCAGTGTGCGCGCTAGGTTTGCAGAGTATGTCTATGGCTTACTTGGTGACTGAGCAAACCCCCATGGTATGGCGCGGCCCCATGGCCAGTGGTGCTTTAGAGCAGCTGTTGCGTCAAACCCATTGGCAGGATTTGGATTATTTGATTATTGATATGCCACCGGGCACTGGTGATATACAGCTGACCTTATCGCAGCGGGTGCCGGTAGCGGGCTCGGTAATCGTCACCACGCCGCAGGATATCGCGCTGTTGGATGCTAAAAAAGGTATAGAGATGTTCAAGAAAGTGAATGTGCCGGTATTGGGGGTAGTGGAGAATATGGCCACCCATATTTGCAGCGCCTGCGGCCATCAAGAGCATATTTTTGGTGAGGGCGGTGGCCAGCGCATAGCCCAGCAATATGGGGTGCCACTATTGGGTGCGCTGCCGTTATCGCTTACTATTCGTCAGCAAACCGATGCCGGCAGGCCTACGGTGATTGCTGAGCCTGAGGGGGAAATTGCTTCTCTTTATGGCGACATTGCGCGTAATATGGCCGCCCAGTTGGCACTGCGCCACTCACTGGCCAGCTCCGCGATGCCAGAGATAGTGATAAGCAACGATTAATTGTTTAATGAGTTAGAGACACAGAGATAGGAAACCGCATGAGTATTAAATCAGATCATTGGATACGCCGTATGTCAGAGCAACATGGCATGATAGAGCCTTTTGAGGCGGGCCAGGTACGTTATGGTGAAAATGGCGATCGTTTAATCTCTTATGGTACTTCCAGCTATGGCTATGATGTGCGCTGCTCTAATGAGTTTAAAGTGTTTACCAATGTGCACTCTGCCACGGTAGATCCTAAAAACTTTGATGAAAACAGCTTTGTGGATATGGTGGGGGACGAGTGTATTATCCCCCCCAACTCTTTCGCCTTAGCACGCACAGTCGAGTATTTTCGTATACCGCGCAGCGTGTTGACGGTGTGCCTGGGTAAATCCACTTATGCTCGCTGTGGCATTATTGTTAACGTCACACCGTTAGAGCCAGAGTGGGAAGGCCATGTTACCTTAGAGTTTTCGAATACCACTACTTTGCCGGCAAAAATCTATGCTAACGAAGGTATTGCGCAAATGTTGTTTTTTGAGTCAGATGAAGTGTGCGATGTAAGCTACAAAGATAAAGGCGGTAAATACCAAGGCCAAACTGGCGTTACGCTGCCAAAAACCTAAGCGCTTAAGCCTTTTACGGCTAATACCTATAGGCTTAAGTAGCATTACGTCATTGAAAAAGCACAGCGCAAGCTGTGCTTTTTTTATGCTTTTTTGAAAAAATCAAACTGATAAAAGTTGTTAGGACGGCGCTGTCACTATAGTGATGTGACGCTGCTCTCATTCCTGGGTATGGAGTGGTTAATATCGCGGTTCGGCCATGACAAGTGAGCGGCCAAGGGCTTTACTGACAGCACTTAGCCCCTTTTAGCTTAGGGGCACCTCCGACAGTAGGATACTCTCATGAGCATAATTTTTACACAGTCCAGCATTTTTCATCTATACCGTTTGGGTTTGGTGGTAACGGGTAAAACCGGTGAGAAGTGTCGCCTAAGCGATGAAAACGATATGCGCGCCTTGATTCGTTACTGTGACCAAACCCGCGACCCCGGCATTAGCCGCCAGTTTGATGCCTTTTTAGATTCCGTAGATCCCGCCACCTTGGCGCTAATGAAATCCCAGCGGCTAATTAGTTATGGTGGCGAGGTACACAGTCATAATAGTAGCCAGCTGCGCAGCGTGGGCTAGCAAACCGATTTAAAGTAGTAGATGTAAGCGTTGTCGTAGTGAAAGAGCAGTAACCAGGTCCATCATCCCTATTAGCCTTAATACTCGGTATTAAGGCTTTTTTTGTGTCTAGGGTTTGGCATTAGAGCGGGGGCTTAGAGGCAGTCTATGCCATCTAGCAGCATGTGTATGACCAACCCTAAACCGATTAAGCGGCTGGGCTTGTAAAAACAGGCCGTGACATAAACAGCTATGGCCCAGTATTGGTGTAGGGGGTGAAAGCCTATGCTACAACGCTGGGGATCGTATAGGGGTGTGGCCAATAGATGGTCGGCATCGATCAGCATGGTGGCTAGCATAATGCAAAAAGCGCGCTGCCACTGCGCCCTGAAGGCGATGATCGCTACAGCCAGCGGCACGACTATATGTAAAATTAAATGCAGGTAAGCCATGGCAGCGAGTTAACGGCGTAGCCAGTATTGGGGGGTGAGGGTAACGCTGCCTTGCTCGCTGCTACACCACAGTTGCTCATCCTGAATATTGCACTGTAGGTGCATGGTGCGCTGGGTGAGTTCAGTTAAGGCTTGGCTTTCTTCGCTGGCTATATTGATGATGGTTAAGTTCTGACAGCGTTGTAGGGCGTTGGCATTTTTTTCATACCAGTGTTCGGCAGGGTTACCACCATAGCAGACGATAGTGACCCTTTGCGCGCGGCCGCAAGCTTTACGTATACGTTTTTCGTCGGGCATGCCTAAATCTATCCAATGCACAATTTCATCGGAGAGGCTTTTTTGCCATAGGTCGGGCTCATCATCATTGCTAAGGCCCTTGGTGAGTTGCAGCTGCTCATCGGCGTTAAGGGCAAAGGCTGCCAGCCTAACCATCATGCGCTCGTCAGTTTCAGAAGGGTGACGGGCGATGGTGAGGTTGTGCTCGTGGTAATAATGCCTGTCCATGTCGGCAATATTAAGCTGAGCTTTGAATATGGTTGCTTTTTGGGCCATGGGTCACTGCAGTCTATATGCTGAGAGAAAGCGGCGCAGTGTACCGTAAATACCGCAGGCTGACCTGTAAAAAAGAAGCGTCCTTGCTAAAACAGTGCCTGGAGTAAAGCTGTGTATGTCTGTAAATAGGGCTTAGGCCGCCATCATTACCGAACCGCCGTGGCCTTGGTTGCGGATAAAGTATTCGGCGGGGTAGCAGCGACCATTTTCGTCTATGGCGGCGGCATGTACTATGGCCTGTATGGTGCGGCGGTTATCGTAGATGGAGGTTTCGTAACCTTTACCTTTAATTTTGTTGCCATCGATAGTGCTTAAAAACTGGCGGAACTGGCGGTAGTTAACGGGGGTGAATACAGATTTGTTCATGGTAGTCTCCAGTTGCTTGGTGGTGCTAGGCACCGTTATCTTATTTAGGTGGTCGGTTGTTATAGGGTCTGTGTTTGTATACATACTGTATGTGTATACAGCATAGTTATCTATACAGTTAATGCAAGTTATTTTTTGTGTTTATTTTATACTCTAGGGATGCTGATTTGTGCGGGGTAGGCGTGGTTTTATAGGTCATAATTATTAAAGTGTTGCCTGCGATTGTAGCCGGCTATTAAACGCGCCTATATCTCCGGCCGGGAGCTGGCTTAGGAGTTGGTCGCTGCTGTTTCATGTCGAAAAAGTTGTGCTTTGGCCTAAATCTAGCTTTGGCAAAATAGCTGGGTCGCTATTAGTAAAAACTGTTCAGCAAGGGCTGTTACTAAAAGGAGAGTGCATAGAGCTAGGGTAGTGAGGAGGGGGAGATGTCGGCATAGGCCGTTATTTTTTGAGCGGATCTATTACGCTTTCCAAACCATTGATTTTAATTTCCAAGGTGAGTTGCAGCAGCCCGCCCAGCTTGCCCTCGGGCCAACCTTTTTTGGCAAACCACAGTAGGTAGTCTTCGGGCAAATCAATTAAGGGTCTGCCCTGGTATTTACCAAAGGGCATAGCCATAGTGGCTATGCTGACTAAGTCCTGTTTCTCAAACATACTGCTTATTCGTCTTCTTGTTGCTCACTGGCTGCGGCCTGTGGCTTGTTGTGTTTGTTTAATTGCTGGCGCAGGGATTTGGGAATTTCATTGAGGGTAAGCCGGCCTGACATTTCGTCAAAGGTAATGTCACTGCCAAAACGCCCCGATGAAAAGCTAATACTCATATCTTTATCGCGGCCAAAAAAGCGTATAAAACGTTTTAGGCTGCTGCGGTCGGTGTGTATGGCGGCTAGAGGCGTTTCTTGTTTGTCGCTAACAAAGCTGGAAAACTCCAGCGGCGCCGCTTCATTGAGCTGGCTGGACAGTTCTTTAATGACTACCGGCTCGCCTACGCTATCGCGCTCTACACAGTAATCTATAATTTTTTCTTTATAGTCTTTGGCTTGTTCTTCGGGTAGCGCGGCGGCGAATTCACTGACTATGTTTAAAAATTCTTTGGTTTCGCTTTTTACATCTACCCCTACCGCAAAGCCTATGCTTTTAGTGAATGCATCGGTAAGTACTTTGTTACCGCGGCTGGTAATCATAGACAGGTATTTTTGACTGTCTTCTTGCAGCCATTCGCTGAGCTGACACTTAATGGCGTAGTGCATTTTTTTGCTGTTGATAAAGCTGCTGGTACTGACTTCTAGATTGGAGTCTATGTACAAGGCTTCGCTGTGTTCCAGCCAGAATACATAGAGTAATTGTTGCTCCATCACTGTTTCTAAGGCCACTAAAATATGAGCGCTAAAAGCATCTTCGCTGCTGTCTAGCTTATCGCTTAAGTCGCTTACTAGGTTTTGGCTAAGGCTGATAAAGCTAATGGACTCTTGCTGTTGTTGCTTTATCCATTGCGGCAGCGGGTTTTCTTCTAGGCTGCTATCAAAGTGGCCAAATTGTTTTTGCGCTGAGCGTTGAAAGCTGTGCTTGAGTTGTTCAAACAGTGAGAAAATAGGGCCGCTGCTATTAGTTTCTTCGCTACTAAGCTGGCTGCTGATATCGCCGCCGGGGGTGCTGCGTTCGAGTTTGTGCAGTATGCAATGGTTTAAAGGCATAAGAGGGTCGTGTTACCAGTTAAATTAATGGGCGCTAAAAACTTGAATGGCGTAGCCAGTTTCCATGGCGTCTTTCATATTGGGGTCAGCAGCGATGAGTTTGGGGTCGCTTAAAAATTGTTCAGCGATCATTTTGCGCTTATCGATAGCTACTTTCTCAAAGCCCGCTTGCTCCACATAAAATTTGCACAGCAGCTCGGCACCACTGAGGTCTTTAAAGTTGAGATACACCATAAAAGGAACGACATCACCGGCTTTAAAATCATCAAAGGGCTGGGGAGTGGTGGCGTTAACAGAAAATACGTACATAAACGGGGCCTGTGCCTAAAGCTAAATGAATACAGGGGGGGATTCTAACGGATTGCAGGGTGAACCGCGACTGTGTTTTGCGGCCATAAAAAACCACAGCGAGGCTGTGGTTAAGGGCTAAAGCTAGGGCCTAGTATGGGGCATAGCTAAAAGGTGGTTAAGCTGGCGGCCTAGGGCATAGCTTTCATAAAGCTGCGCCATTTTTTTTGCGCCTCTACCACCAATTCGGGGGTGGCTTCGCCTATGCCGGCTATTTGTAATTGAGGATGGCGGCTGACGACCTGGCATAGGGTATTTTCTTGCTTGGTATCTACATCCACAAACAGCACGTGCTTACCTTCGTGCAGAGCCTCTTGAAAGCGTTTGAATTGGTAGTGGGGTTCTTGTATACCAAACAGGCCGCCTTCCCAGGTGCAAAAGCCTAGCAGCACAACGGCCAGGAAGATAAAGGGTGTCCAGCCAGCGGCAGATTCGGTCCAGCCTGCCATATAGGCCACCACTAAAACAACAATGGCAGCAATAACGCCAGTGACGGCACCTATCTCCATGGAGTGAACCACATCTTTTTTGAGTACCGCTTCAACTTCGTGCAGGTGATGGTTTTTTACCTCGGCATCATGTTCGCTAAGAATATGAATTTGCGGTGTGTCGACACCGCTGCTTTCCAGCTCCTGCTCGACCTGCTCTAGGTCGTCTAGGTTGTCGGTAATATAAAAATGCCTTTTCATTATTAGTCCCTCATGGGCTGTGGTTTGTATAAATTATAGCCATCTGAGGGCAGCTAAGATCCCTAGTTCTAGGACTAAATAGGGATAATGAAGAGGGTACTTAGAGGGAGGGCGTATTAATAAGAGGCTTACGCTATTAAAACTGAATACTTATACCTCAAAGGCCTGAGGCATAAGCAAATGGCTATTAGTTATTCAATGATGGTGAAAACCTTACGTACGGTTTCTACTACCTCGCTAGTGCCCTGCCAGCCTTTGTTAAAGGCAAAGCTATCGCCCGCTTTCACTTCGGTGACTTCGCCGCTGTCGGCGGTGAGTATCCAGTGGCCCTTAAGAATATGGCAAAACTCGGTGACTTCTAGGTTGAGTTTAAGTTTGCCTGGCTCGCACTCCCAAGTGCCCATGGATATGCCGTCTTTTTCATAAAAGCCGCTATAGGTTTGCTTGGGTAGCTCACCTATGGGCTCGCCAAATGAGGGGCAGGCTTCTAAATCGGTAAGGGCTAATGGTTGCTGCTGTAAGGGTAGGGACGACATAAAAGCTCCAAGGCTGTTTCAGTACTGTTTTAAAAGAGCTAAAAGTCTAGAGTAATTATGGCAGGGTAGGTAGCGGCTTAGCGGAAAATAACAGTTTGAACACAGAGACAACGCCTAGACAGCGCTTATAAGGTATCGGCCAATAATCTTGATCTCTGTTACTGCATGGCAGCGAGTAAGCTGTCTATAGTCTGTGGCCCCAGCAGGGTTTTGTGCAGCTTGCCCTCGGGATTGTAAACATAGGTAGTAGGCAGGCCGGTGGGTAACGAGAGATTAAGGGCTGGGGCCGGATCTTGCGCTAGTACGATATAGTCTATGCCGAATTTTTGCGCCTGTTGCTGTAGTTCATCCCCCTGTAGGCCATCAAAATTAACGGCAAACACTTTAACTTGCTGGGCCTGTTGCTGGGCAAAGCGGTTGAGTTCGGGAATTTCCTCTAGGCAGGGTTTGCACCAGCTAGCCCAGTAGTTAATAAACAACCATTGGCCTGGGTATAGGCTTAAGTCCGTGTGAGTGGTGGGCTTGGCTGGGTCGCAGGCGCTGATAACGGTGAGCAGCAGGGCTAGGCTAAGGCGTAATATCATGGGGGTGGCTCACTGGCTTTATGGTCTGGGTTAGGGATAGTATCGCCGGGATAATAGCCCAAGGCATGTACCCACTCAGCACCGGCTAAGACAATTAACCAGCTGGTGTATATCCAGATTAAAAATAAAGGGATGGCGGCAAAGGTACCGTAAATTAATTCAAAACTGGTAAAGCCTACCAGCCAACTAAATAAGCTACGCGCCGCTTCAAAGGCGGTGGTGGTGAGCATCGCGCCGATAAGAGCGTGTTTGGTTTTGACTGGGCAGTTGGGTACTAAGGCAAATAATAGCGTTAAGCCTATAACCATCAAGGCAAAGGGTGCTAGGTAAAGCAGTATGGGGGTGGCAAAAAGCAAGTCGCTGAAGCTGTGGATATATTTGATCGATGCTAAATAGGTGGCAACCAACAGCGCCAAGCCTAAAAAAATGGGGCCTAGGCTTAATATGGTCCAGTGCATAATAAAGCTATTAAAGCCGCGGCGTTTGGTGGAGGCTGTCCATATAGTTTCGAACATACTTTCTATGCTGCGCAACATTAACCAGGCGGTAATGGCTATAAAGGCTATACCGGCGCTAGTAAGCTGGCGTGCTTGCTGTGAAAAGCTGTGTATATAACTTTGCACATTTTGGCCAGAGTTGGGCATTAAATGCACAAAAATAAAGCTCTCTATTTCACTGCCCAGGTGTTGAAACTGAGGGATAAACGACAGCACCGAGTACATCACTGTGATTAGCGGGACGACTGCAAATAAGCTGGTATAGGTCAGCGCGGCAGCGCGTTGGCTACAACCATCGTTAATATACTGGCGTATAACATAGGCAATAAATTTAAAAGCGTGATGGTTGCGTAGCATAGGCCTTTTTACGGTGTCCTTTATGTATAATGCTTTTTGTTTTAGCGTTGCGGCTGCCAGTATAACCAAGCTAGCCGCTACTGCTAGCCATAAGCTGAGATAACTAACTTGAGACAGAGGTTTTTATGAGTACAGTAACCATTTACCATAACCCCCGTTGTTCAAAATCGCGCCAAACCTTACAGCTAATCGAAGATCGAGGCGTAAGCCCAGAAGTGGTGTTGTATTTAGATGATACCCCCAGCGCAGAAGAGCTGGCTGGCTTATTAAAAAAACTAGGTATCAGCGCTAGAGACTTGCTGCGTAAAGGTGAGGATGCATACAAAGAACATGGCTTATCGGATACCAGTTTAGATGAGGCCACAATTATTGCCGCCATGGTGGCCTCGCCTAAATTAATCGAGCGCCCTATAGTGGTGAAGGGCAAAAAAGCGATATTGGGTCGCCCACCCGAAAACGTACTAAGCCTGTTATAGCCGCTGTCTTATCACCTTAAAACAAAATAATAGAGTTAAGCATGACGAATAAGCCTTATGTATTGGTGTTGTATTACAGCCGCCACGGCGCTGTGGCCAGCATGGCGCAGCAAGTTTGCCGCGGCATAGAGCAGGTTACAGGTATAGAGGCACGCTTGCGCACCGTGCCAGCGGTATCTACCGAATGTGAGGCGGTGAGTGATGATATCCCGGCAGAAGGGCCTTTATATTGCAGCGAAGAGGATTTACAGCACTGCGTAGGTTTAGTGCTAGGTAGCCCTACACGTTTTGGTAATATGGCAGCGGCCTTAAAATATTTTATTGATGGCACGTCTAGCTTATGGCTAAGTGGCGCGCTAATTAATAAGCCGGCGGCAGTCTTTACTTCTACCGCCAGCATGCACGGCGGCCAAGAGAGCACCTTATTAAGTATGATGCTACCGCTAATGCATCATGGCATGGTGTTAGTGGGCTTGCCTTACAGCGAACCGGGCTTGATGAAAACACAAGCCGGAGGCACCCCCTATGGTGCCTCTCATTTGGCGGGGCAAAGTGGCCGCCTCTTAGATAGTGATGAGCAGGCGCTGTGCCTAGCTTTAGGTAAACGCGTGGCCACTCTGGCTTTGCAACTTCAACAATAAGCGTGTGTAGCGCATCAGTCCGTAGGTTAATTATGACAAACCCATACCAGCGTTTAAGCCGCTATTCTTTTTATACGGTACTGTTTTGCTATGCCAGCTTACTACTGTTGTATGTGCTGACCTTATTGATGTACCCCAGCTGTGGCCGTTCGGCTAACTTATTTATAGCAGCATTGCATTTGTTACCTCTGCTGGCTTTTTTGCCCAGTATTATGCGCCAACACGTGCGCAGCTATGTGTGGCTGTGTTTTATGTTGTTGGGCTATTTTTTAGCGGCGGTGCCCAACGCCTTAGGCTGTAGCACGCCACTCAATATTTTAGAACCTATACTCATCGTGTTGTTATTTAGCGCTGGGATGATGTATGTACGCTGGCGCTCACGGGCGTTAAAAGCAGCGCTAAGTGCAACTGATAATAATCAAAGTGATGTATAAGGAAATCCTATGACAGAAAAAAAACCAGGCATAATTCGTAGAACCTTTAGTTTTTTAGGTCGCCTGATTACAGGGCTGCGGTTGGTTATAGTCAATGGTGTTTTTCTATTGATGTTGCTGTTTGTTATTTCATTGTTTGCCAACAAAAAAATGCCGACCATACCGGAGCAGGGCGCGTTAATACTTGAGCCTAAAGGCACGGTAGTTGAGCAGCTCAGTTATATCGATCCTCTAGTGGATTTTATGGGGGACAATAACCCCAGGGAGCAGGAAACCCTGTTGGCCGATATGATAGACGCTATTTTGCTGGCTAAAGATGATGCGCGTATTAATAGCCTGGTGATAAAAACCGATTACTTAATGCGTGGTGGCTTGAGTAAACTGCAAGAAGTGGCCGTGGCTTTGGCTGAGTTTCGCCATAGCGGTAAAAAAATTATTGCGATAGGGGATTACTATAGCCAAGATCAATATTTATTAGCGGCGCAAGCCGATGAAATTTATATGCACCCCATGGGTGCCGTGGCCATACAGGGCTATGGTGTGTACCGCAGTTACTATAGAGAAGCGCTGGATAAACTATCTATAGATTTTCATGTGTTTCGCGTCGGTGAATTTAAATCCGCCTTAGAGCCCTTTATCCGTAACAGCATGTCTGAACCGGCGAAAGAGGCCAATTTAACTTGGTTGAATCAACTGTGGCGGCAATACGGCGCTACTATTGCACAGCGCCGTGAGCTAGACGTTGAAGATGTTAATACCTACGTCAATGACATAGATAAGCTGTTAGCCCGCCATAATGGCGATAGCGCCAAAGCTGCGGTGGCGGCAGGCTTGGTCGATGGTTTAAAGCATCGTGATGAAATTAACCAATATCTTATTGAAGTTGCCGGTGCTGATGATGACGACGATGGTAACTTTCAAGGCATAGCCTTCGAGCGTTATGTGTGGCTAAAAAAGCATGAGCTGAAAAAACAGCAAAGCAAAAATGTAGTAGGCGTCATCGTCGCGGCGGGTACTATTACCGGCGGCAAGCAACCACCGGGCAGCATAGGCAGCGATACCCTCAGTGAGTTAATCATGCAGGCTCGTAAAGACGACGCCGTTAAAGCGGTGGTGTTGCGCGTGGATAGTGGTGGCGGCAGCGCCTTTGCGTCAGAGTTGATTCGTCGCGAGCTAGAGCTGTTAAAAGATTCCGGCAAACCCTTAGTGGTTTCTATGGGCAGTATGGCGGCCTCGGGTGGTTATTGGATTTCTGCCTTGGCGGATTTTATTTGGGCTACGCCCACCACCTTAACCGGCTCTATAGGTATTTTTGGAGCTTTCCCCACAATCGATAAAAGCCTTAACCGTTTAGGTATACACAATGATGGCGTGGGTACTACCACTGTAGCTGATGCGTTTAGAGTGGATAGGCCTATGAATCCGGTGGCGGCTAGGGCGATACAAAAAAATATAGAGCATGGCTATCAGCAGTTTCTCTCTATTGTGGCGCAGGGCCGCGACATGAGTGAAGAGCAGGTCGCCGATATAGCCGAGGGCCGGGTGTGGTCGGGGCAGGATGCTGAGCGCTTAGGTTTGGTTGACGGCCTAGGGGGATTAAAGCAGGCGATAGATTCAGCGGCAAAATTAGCGAGTTTAGCGAATTATCGCGATCAGATAATAGAACTGCCGCTATCGCCTAAAGAGCAAATTTTGCGGCAACTAGGCCGGGTGTTTGTGCCGCCTATGCAAGGGGTCTTCGGCTCGCCCTTGCCCAGCCAACTGCAGCAACTGCTGGCGCCGTTTAAAGAGGCCAGTCAGTTTTTACAGAGTATGAATGATCCCGCAGGGTTGTATGCGCACTGCAGCGAGTGCGTGGCGCCCTAGTTGGTACTCTAGACGTTTACTGCTCTGATACGATGGCGTATTGGCTGCGCCATTCTTCAAAGCCGCCATCCATACTATAAACCTCAGCAAAGCCTTGGCTGGCAAAAAAATCTGCTGCGCCCTGGCTGCTATTGCCGTGGTAGCAATACACGATCAAGGGCTTGCTGTGATCTTGTTGCTGGATAAAATCCTGCACCGTGTTGTTATCTAGGTGTATAGCGTGCGCAATACGGGCCGATAAAAAAGCCGCTTGGTCGCGTATATCCACCAAGGTGGCGTCTTTCTCATCGACTAGTATTTTGCTTTCAGCAATGGATAGGCGTTTAAAGGTCATGGGGCTGGCCTGTGGTTTTTGGTGATAAAGGCCATTATTATACGGCCCGTCGCCTGCGATAGCAGCTGAATATAACAATAATTTGAGTCATTACCTTGAGGGGTAAGGGATGCCTAAGCCCACAGATTTTGTAACAGGCCTAGTAATACAAGTGCCTGAGTCTAGAGAGGTCGGTGAAAGCGTAAAAATTAACAGCGAAGATAATCCCGTTACGTCACGCGCTTAAAGCGTTTATTACTAATTAGCCAATACAGCCGTAAGAGATTCAGCTATATTGTCTAGTTAGCCTATATTATCCGTTCAATATGATTTGAACTCTATAATCCGATTTTTGTAATCCGGCATTTGTTAGTACACAAGTATTAGCACACAAGAGATACGCTTTACTATGCGATTTGAAGAATTAAAACTCCCTATAGCCAGTTTATTCGATGTTATTCTTATTGGTCAGGATTATAAACGCCATCAGTGTCGGGCTAAATTGATAGGTTATCAAAAGCCACAGCGCTTAATACTAGAGCTAGTGAATAAGCCGCCACAGGTGTTGTTGCATCAAGGTTTAAAAATTGAAGCCGCGATTAGCCTAGCCTTGGGTTATGCCTATTTTGAAACGGAGATTGATGAGTTGGTGACAGGTTCATCGCCGTACTTAGTGTTAGCTTATCCCAGCAAACTCGATTATACCGCGCAGCGTAGTGAACCACGGATGCCGGTAGATCAACCTATAGAAGTGGTGGGTAAAACCGCTTTAGGTATGGATACCAGCACCATGCATGGCCATATCTTAGATGTAAGCTGCGCAGGGGCGCGCATAGTGGTTGAAAAAGAACTGACCGCCATGGTGACCCAGATTAGCTTGGGGGTGATGCTAAGCCTACCTGGCTTAGAGCGTGATATGACGATTATGGCGAAAGTGGTTAAGGCCTCTGCTATTAGCAGTGACCACCCCGATTATCCCTTTGCTTACGGCTTGCGGTTTGTAGGCTTGCCGGCCATCGATAGTTATTTCTTACAGGCTTTTTGTTATCAAATGGAATTGCAGGGTAGGCAATTATTATGCTCGGCACCCCGTCTAAAAATATAAGCTTAATGGCTGCTGCTGGTTAGCGGCTGCTGCCGCGCATCTAGCCAGTGGATAAAGTGCTGGTTGCTTAAGGGCTTAGCGATATAAAACCCCTGTGCCTGATGGCAGTCTCTTTGCCGTATATAGTCCATGCTATTACTGCTCTCTATGCCTTGGGCAATAATATTTAAATTTAAGATCTTGCCCAGTTGAATGATGGCTTCGGTGACATCGGCGTACTCTTCGTTGTATTCCGCCCGTTGAATTAAGCTACGATCAATTTTTATAGAGTCTATAGGCAGGCGGTGCAGCTGGGTTAACGAACAGTAATCCTTGCCAAAATTATCTATGGTTAAGTGCACCCCTAGCTCATGCAATTTGTAAAGGCTGCTTTGTACCTTGTCGGAGCATTTAAAGGCATCGGCCTCACTGAGTTCCAAACACAAATAATGCGGGTTAAATTGTTGGTGGCGCATCAGCTTTTTTATAACATTGATGAGATAGGAGTTCTCTAATTGCTGTGCCGTTAAATTGACAGCTACTGCTATAGGCGGTAAGCCCTGCTTGACCCATTGCAGATGTTGCATACAGGCATTGTGTACTACCCAGTTACCCACTTTGTTCATTAAGCCATTGCTGGCTACAGCCTGTAGAAATTTATCGGGTGTTAGCAGGCCCTGGCTGGGGTTGTGCCAGCGCAGTAAGGCTTCGGCACCGATTAGCTGTTGGTTGTGGGTGTCGACTATAGGTTGGTAATACAGTTGCAGCTGTTGTAAAAATTTTGGGTGTTTAAGCTCATTATCTAGGGTGTGTTGAAATTTATCTTTAAAATTCAGCTCTTGGTCGATAAAGGAAAACTGCCGTTTACCGCTTTGTTTGGCCTTGAACAGGGCATTGTCAGCGTGTTTAAGTAATACGCTGTGCTCAGTGGCATCAGTGGGATAGAGGGCTATGCCTATGCTGCAATTGACATCGATTTTTACCCTAGGCCCCTGCTGCTGAAAGTGGCAGCGGTTGATGATTGTTCTGGCTAGGGTGGCGGCATCTTGCGGGCTGCGTAATTGGGTGGCAATAATAGCGAATTCATCACCGCCTAGGCGCGCCACCTGATCGCTCTCGCGTATGCTGTGCTGTAGGCTTTCAGCGGCGGCCAGTAATACCTGGTCGCCTGCATCGTGGCCTAGGGCATCGTTAATGACTTTGAAATTGTCCAAGTCAACTATCATCAGTGCAAGCAAGTGGCCCGAGCGCTTGGCCTGAACCATTAACTTAGGCAATTGCTTTTTGAAGGCTAGACGATTGGCCAGACCGGTGAGTGAGTCGTGGTGGGCGAGTCTTAACAGCCGGACTTCATCGGCTTTGTGGCGTATGGCGTAACATATGCTGTGCTCGAGAAAGGCTGGGGTGAGTTGCTGTATGGCTATGCTGTCGGCCGCACCGGATTGTAAATACGTGTGCTGATCTGGCTGTTGTTTATGGTGGTTTAATACCAAGGCTGCAGGCACATAGCTGTCATCGCTGCGCAGGCTGCTGAGTAAGTGCATGCGCTGTTCTACTTCGGCTTCTGTGCCTATTAACAAAATGTCACAGTGGTTGTTATTTAAGTAGTCTTGGGCTGATGCCGCGCTGGTGGCATGGCATAGCTCTATGTCACTGTGCTCAAATTGACTGCTGAGCTTAATGAGTAATTGCTTATAGTGTTGACTGCTATTAATGAACAACGCCTTAACGCAGGTGCCTGACATGTATCATCCTTAAAGATTCATTGTTAACGGTATTAGTCTTCAATATAGCCAAACAAGTGCCCTAGGGTTAGGGCGGCAACACATTGATAAGCTATAGGCGAACTATTTTTTATAAGCTAAAGTTAGTGGTTATGGAACAAGACTGTAACTATATGAAAAGTTACGCCTTTTGGCTATGAAATGTACAGTAATCGACCAATACGAGAGTTTTAATGGCATTTGTTAATAAATTAACCGCATGCAGCCTATTGTGGCTGTACGGTAGTTCGATGGCTTGGGCCATCACTGAAAGCCAGGTGTGGGTGCCTAAGCGTTACTCAGAGGCTAAGCATAAATTACTCAGCACCGCGGTTGAGGCAGAGCGTTCCCCGCGTTGCGTCACGGCTATACAGGGTTCTATGGTGGTAGAGAAAACCACCGCTGAGGCTTATTACTTCGTGATCACCTGCAGAGATAAAAACCGTAAAACCTATAACCTGTCATACAGCTATCCGGTAGCTGGAGCCATGCCCAGCTTGCTTAATGAGCAATATTTGTTTGCGCCTGAGCCTGTGGTGAGTAGCCTGCAGTCGGCAGTGCCAACGATTAGTGCCAGTGCCGCTTGGCCCCTCTGTATAACCGCTTTACAAAAGCAGACACGCACTATGCTAAACGTGCTCATGCTGGAGGATAATCCTAGACCTAGTGATCAGGGCTTGCCTGAGCAAATTTTTACCATACCCTTTGATGCGCAAAATCCGCAAGGCTTGGCTTTAAGGTATCAAGCACATTGTGCGGTAGATGGCCAAGAGACCATAACTATTAAAATTCGAGGGCGTGCAAGCGAATAGCGGGCACCGGCTAAGTTAAGCAGCCAATAAGAAATACGGTAACGAATGGGGTACGCAATGCTAGAGAGAGCCAGGCAAAAATTTTTCGCCAGAGGTCAATACCATAGGCCGTTGTGGTTGCTGATAGCCGTGTTGATATGCCTGTTACCCTGTTTGCTAAATTATGCAGGTATAGATTTTTCTTCTCGCTCGGTACCTTTGTCGGCAGGTCAGGCGATAAAGGATGACGCTATTTTTTATGCCATTGCTGGAGGCTTGCATCACGCTTTGCTGGAATGGACTGCGGTGACTATCGCGGTGATTACCGCGGCAGTGTCGTTGTTTCATTATGTCATACGCCGCGATTTAACCGTGCCTATAATAGGGTTGGCCCTGTTGGCCGCAGGGGTACTGGACGCATTCCATACGTTAGCCGCTACGCGCATCGTACAAGCCAATGTTAGCGATAGTGATTTTATTCCCTTTACTTGGGTCATATCCAGGGTTTTTAATGCCGCTATTTTGATTGTTGCTGCCTTGGTGAGTATGTGGCTTATACGCCAGCAACAATCTTCTCCGCGCCCTGCTTATAGTAGGTATGGTTTTAGAATACTGTCGGCTTTCGGTGGCGGATTTTTATTGATTTGTGCGGTGGTGATAGCATGGGCTACGTCTACTGATAAGCTGCCGCAAACCACCTACCCCAATGCCTTATTCTCTAGACCCTACGATGTGTTACCCCTGGCCTTATTTATATTGGCGGGGGCTTTGTTTTGGGCTTGGTATCGCAGCAATAAAACGATAGTTAGATATGCCCTAATGCTCAGCATTATTCCTGAGCTGGCCACCCAATTACATATGGCGCTGGGATCTAAACAATTATTCGATAACCATTTCAACATTGCTCATTTTTTAAAAATATTGGCTTATGTCTCTGTATTACTGGGTATGCTAATAGATTTGATTAGCAATAAGTCACCAGAACTTGAGGCGTCACTCAAACAAGAGTCGACCACATCAAACCATGAAGAGGATGTAGGCTTACATATTTTGGATGTAGGTAAGCCTAAAATAACCTTAAATATACAGCTACCAGCCTTCGCGTTTTTTTTGGCGCTATCTGTTGCCTTGGCAGTAGGCTTAACCTTCTATGTGGAAAGCCGTCAGATTGTTGAAGATAAGGAGCTAGATGATTTAAATCATGACTCGATCTTAATCAGGGCAGAGCTAGAACAATTTTATAAAAACGCTGCTGATGGTGTTAGTTTTTTAAGTCAAACCCCACCCGTGCAGGCTATAGCCGAAGCTAACAATCTAGGTAGGCTGCAAGATATAACACCGTGGCGCGACAGGCTGGAATCCATCTTTATCGGTGTACTCAAAGTCAGGCCAGTCTACGCTAGAATATCCTATGTAAGTAAGGCTGGCGGCAAAGAGCTGGCGGCCGCAATGAATGATTATAGTGGTGCTAGGTTAGTAGCCGAGACGAATTATAAGGATTATGGCGCTACCGATATTTATCACAAAACCCTAGCGCTTAATCCCGGGCAAGTTTATTTTTCTACAATAAACGCTCAGCGGGAAAATACAGATATTTCTACTTTAGGGCTTACCGTTGCTACGCCGGTTCACGATGTGGTAACGGGTGAGTTGTTTGGCGCAATCATTATAGAGGTGAACTTTACTGAAGTCGTAAAAGCCATCCATATACGATCTACTTCGATTAATACTGTGTATTTGGCCAATAGCGTAGGCGATTATTTAATTCATCCCAATCCAGAAAAAATTGTAGGTGTTAGCAATGGTTTGGGAAGTAGTTTGCCACAGGATTTTCCCGATTTAAGTGAGGCTTTTGAGCAGCGGTTTGGTATTGAACGTATTAAAGGTGGTCAACAGGATGAAGAGTATTTAGGGGTTTATACCCCTCTAGATTTCTCCGCTTATGGTCTACACCAACCCCTGTCGCTATTATTAACGGTCGATGTTGTTGACGGGGCAAAAATGATACAAGAGGTGAGGGATCGCAGTATTGTTTTGGCTATCTCTCTCTCGGTGTTAGTGCTGGCTATAGCGATACTGGTTTCTCGCCGTTTGATTAACAGCCTGACGCAAATGACTGCAGAGTTACAGCGCTATGAAATTAGCGGCAAGGTTAATAATTTGCCCATACACTCGGAAAACGAAATAGGGGTGATGGCCAGAAGTTTTCACAACTTGCTAGCCTTAATAGACTATAAATCACAGCGCCAAGAAAAGCTGACAAAAGCATCTGATAATGCTTCTACACGGCTGCAAAATATTCTTAATTCTATGGCTGATGCGGTGATCACTATAGACGAAAAAAGCTGTATACAATCCTATAATCACGCAGCGGAAAATATTTTTGGCTATAAAGAGTCCGATATTATAGGCCAGCCTGTCAGTCGTTTAATGCCAGAGAAATATGTTGATAAACATAATCAGGGTATGGATGTGTATTTAACAACCGGTGCGCATAACGTTATCGGCAAAGCGGTTGAGCTCTCTGGCCGAAAAGAAAATGGTGAAGAATTCCCTATTTATTTATCTATCTCAGAGATCGATACCGATGAGGGGAAAATATTTACTGGTATTATCAGGGATATTAGTGATCAGTCTAAATTAGAAGAAGAGCGGCAAATAAACAACGCCGAAAGAGCTAAAGAAAAACAACGCCTAGATGAAATTATTAAGGGCACCAACGTCGGTACCTGGGAGTGGGATGTTGCGACGAGTGAAATGTTTATCAATGAGCGCGGCGCTGAAATATTGGGCTATACCCTAACTGAGTTGAGTCCACTGAGTGTTGATCAGTGGGTAGGTTTTATACACCGCGATGATATGGTATCAAATAATGAATCGCTAAATAAGCATCTTGTTGGCATGAGTGATTCATTCACGGGTGAAGCCCGTATGCGGCATAAAGATGGCGGCTGGGTCTGGGTGCAGGCCAGAGGCATGGTGGTAGAGCGTAATGTTAAGGGGCAACCTCTGCGTGTGTCCGGTACCCATCAAGATATTAACGAGCGCAAGCAATTAGAGGCGGAGCGCGAGCAGGCTTTGGCCGAGGCACAAACCTCAGTTAAATTAAAAGCTGAATTTTTAGCCAGCATGAGCCATGAAATAAGAACTCCTATGAACGGGGTGTTGGGGATGCTGGATTTATTAATGCGTAACCATTTGTCCAAACAACAAATGCACTACGCCACGTTGGCTAAAAGTAGTGCGCAATCTTTGCTCACTATTATTAATGATATTTTAGATTTCTCTAAAATCGATGCCGGCAAGCTGGAGCTGGAGTCCATAGATTTTGATATTATTAGTCAGCTGACAGACATTAGCGATGCTATGGCCTTGCGCGCGCAAGAAAAACAAATAGAGTTTATTTTAGATGTCCGGCAAGTCGCAACAGCCATGGTTATGGGTGACCCTGGTAGGCTGAGGCAAATATTTAATAACCTATTAAGCAACGCGATTAAGTTTACCCCTGAGCAGGGTGAAATATTAATTCATGCAGAGCTGCAGGAGCAGTCCGATGATTTATTGTTTATAGGCACTATCACCGATAGTGGTATAGGTATACCTGAGAACAAGATTGCGACATTGTTTGATAGCTTTACCCAAGTTGATGCATCGACTACCCGAGAGTATGGCGGTACTGGCCTAGGCTTGGCCATCTGTAAGCAGCTTTGTGAGCTACTAGGCGGCGAAATTTCGGCCAGCAGTGAAGTGGGCAAGGGCAGTACGTTTCGCTTTACCGTACGTTTGCAAAAAAGCCAGCATGTGCCGGGTCTACTCCCTGTTATCAATATGGCTGGGCGAAAAATGTTAGTAGTCGATGATAATGCTACCAACAGAGAAGTATTACAGGGGCAGCTTACCAGCTGGGGTGGCAATATTACCGAAGCCGTCAATGCCGAAGCGGCATTAGAAATTTTAGAGCAGAATGTAGATGACCTATTTGATGTGGCGTTACTCGATATGCACATGCCGCATATAGATGGTGCTGAGCTGGGGCGACGTATACGAGCGGATAAACGCTTTGATAGTATGCGTATGATTATGATGACCTCTATGGCTGAGCGCGGTGATGCTAGATATTTTTCTAATATAGGTTTTTCAGCCTACTTTCCCAAGCCAGTAACCAGTACGGATTTATTTAATGCCTTGAATGTAGTTATTGATGGTGGCAGTGCGTTAGAAAACGCGCAGCCCTTAGTCACGCATCATAATGTGCAGTCGTTATTATTAGAATCCGTGGTCAAAGAAAAAAGAGTCTTGTTGGTAGAGGATAATTATATTAATCAGGAGGTGGCGCTGGGTCTGTTAGAGGATTTATCTTGCAAGGTTGATGTTGCCAGCCACGGCGCCATGGCTCTAGAGCTATTAAAAAATAAGGTTTATGATTTGGTGTTAATGGACTGCCAAATGCCGGTAATGGATGGCTATGAATCCACCCAGCGTATACGTGCCGGTGAGGCGGGTGAGCGAAATAAAACCATAACTATTATTGCTATGACGGCCAATGCTATGAAGGGCGATAAAGAACATTGCTTAGCCATGGGTATGAGTGATTACATCGCTAAGCCGGTTGAACACCATAAAATTGCGGCCATGTTTTATAAATGGTTTGGCGAAGGGCATTATATTTCGAATGATGAGGTTAAGGTGGATATAAACGCGAAAAAAAATACTGAGAGCGTAGCGGCGGTTGTTTGGGATAAAGACGGCGCTTTAAAACGCATGGGAGGTAAACCCGAACGCTTAAAAATGATGATAGGTATTTTTATGGAGGAATCGGTGGACTACCTACAGCGTTTAGATGCTGCTTTCAACAGCCAGTCGCTGGAAGAATTACGCAGTTGCTCCCATGCAATCAAGGGGGCACTGGGTAACTTAAGCGCTCATCAGAGCTTTGAGGTGGCTAAGGCTATAGAGTTACACGCCCTAGAAAATGACATGGATGCCGCATTGGCATTATGGCCCGTGTTTGTCGATTGTTTTGCGCAATTGAAAACAGTGTTGGAACAGGAGTTGGCGTAGTTGACGCCATTACATTGAGGCTAGTGGTTGATGACTTAGGGCTTAGGCCCTCCCATATTTTTAAAACGCTGCACTATCAGCAGGCATTGCCCCAAGATGGCAGTGCAAAAACCTAAGCCCGCCAACCCTAATCCCAATAGCACCACCACTTCCTGCCGCAGTGAGGGGGGCAGCATGCTATTGCCCCACTGTATAAACCCCACGCCCATAAAAAACCCTAGCGCCCCTAGGCCATAGAGCTTTAAAATTTTTCTAGTGTCGTTAAGTAGTGTGCTAAACATTAGTGGTTCATCGGCTTATCAACTGTAGCCCATAGAGGTTGATATCTATGTTTACGCGCAGTTGCGGCAATAGGCTGAGTTGTTGTTTTTTTTCTGGGCTGGCGCGCCAGTAGTGTGGGGTCATGCACAAAAGGTCGCTAATAACGTCACCGCTAGTTAAGTCTAGCTGATAGTTTATGGCTTGTTGATGGCTGGGGCTGAATTGCGCCGCTAATTTATCACAGGGGTTTAACACATCACTGTTGACCTGATCATAGAGTTGCTCACGTAATTGCAATAAATGCTGCTGCCCGGTTGAGGCCACAATAAGCAAGCCATTGGGTTTTAATACACGGGCAAATTCGGCTTCGGGTAGTGGTGAAAACAAACTGAGCAATACATCGCAGCTATTATCTTCCACCGGTATATGGCTACTATTAGCGACAAACCACTGAATATCCTTACTGCGTCCTGCGGCCGCTTTGACGGCAAATTTGGAAATATCGATGCCGGTGATATCAGCTGCAATATTCGCGCGCTGTAATGCCTGAGCTAACTGCTGGGTGTAGTAACCTTCGCCACAACCGGCATCAATGATACGTAGCGGTGAGTGGGTGATGGCGTGATTAAGCACCAGCTTATTAATGGCGTCGGCCAGCGGTTGGTATAGCCCTAGATTTAAAAACCGTTTGCGGGCGTTAACCATATCGGCGCTGTCACCGGGAATTTTTGAGCGCTTATGTTGTACCAACAGTAAGTTGGTATAGCCCTGTTTGGCACTATCAAAATGATGCTGCTGCTCGCAGTGCCAATGCTTGGCAGCTTGCTGTAAGGGGTGTTGGCACTGTGGGCAGAGTATTTTCATAAGGCTATAGTAGGTATAGAGTGCTAGCCGCTTTAGCGGGCCAGCAGGTTTTCCATTATGCCTTGATACATGGTGGTGAGTGTATCTAGGTCAGCGGCTTTTACGCACTCATTCACTTTATGTATGGTGGCGTTCACCGGCCCTAGTTCTACCACTTGGCTACCGGTGGGCGCAATAAAGCGGCCATCGGAGGTGCCGCCCGCGGTAGATAATTCAGTGTCTAGGCCGTTGGCGTCTTTAACCGCTTTGACGGTGGCTTCCACTAAATCCCCTTCGGCGGTTAAAAAGGCTTGACCGCTGAGGTTCCACTCTAGGTCGTAGTTGAGTTGGTGCTTGTCGAGTATGGCTTCGGTGCGGGTTTGTAATTGCTGATCGGTTAACTCGGTAGAAAAGCGAAAGTTAAACACCACAGTTAAGTCGCCGGGTATTACATTGGTGGCACCGGTGCCGCCATTGATATTGGAAATCTGAAAAGAGGTGGCGGGGAAAAACTCATTGCCTTCATCCCATAACTCATTGCTCAATTCGGCCAAGGCAGGTGCCGCCATGTGTATGGGGTTTTGCGCTAGGTGTGGATAGGCAACATGGCCCTGTATACCCTTAACGGTAATGGTGGCACCCAAGGAGCCACGGCGGCCGTTTTTAATCACGTCGCCTACTAAGTGGGTAGAAGAGGGTTCGCCTACGACACACCAAGTAATCTTCTCGTTGTTTTCTTGCAACCACTGCATCACTCTAACGGTGCCGTTAGTGGCGGGTCCTTCTTCGTCGCTGGTAATTAAAAAGGCGATGCGGCCAGTGTGGTTGGGGTGTTCGGCCACGAAGCGCTCACAGGCCACCACCATGGCGGCCAGGCTGCCTTTCATATCGGCGGCACCGCGGGCATAGAGCATGCCATCGTCGTCTAGGGTGGGTTCAAAGGGCGGGAACTTCCACTGCTCGGCAGGGCCGGTAGGCACCACATCGGTATGGCCAGCAAAGCATAATATAGGGCCAGACTCGCCGCGCTCGGCCCAAAAATTGTCCACTTCACCAAAGCGTAAGCGTTGTATCTTGAAACCTATGGCTGCTAACCGCGCTATCATTAAATCTTGGCAGCCGTCATCTTCTGGGGTGATGGATTGTTTGCTCAATAATTCACAGGTGAGGGCTAGGGTGGCTGAGTTTTGCGCCATAGTATGCATTCCAAAATTGTAAAAAGCGCTATTCTATCATGCTGCTATTCCACTGTTATGCAATTTGCTACAAATTAGTGGAATAGTGCTAGGGTAATAGATAGAGCATGTAATAGAGGTCGTTATGCGAGTGAGTGAACAATTATTGGACAAGAGCCGGGTGCAAACCCTGTATCCACTCAATGTCATTGCCGAGCACTTGCTGGATAAGCTACTGGAGCAGGTCAAGCTTAAGCATCCCAAACTAGGCAGTACCATTATTAAGCGCGGCGATAACTCAGCCAGCTATTACCATTATTTGCTGGCGGGTGAGGCGGAGCACCGTATCTCTTTTGAACAGCGTCAGCAACTGACTACAACCAATAGCAGCAACCCACTGGATGAATTATTAGCGCAGGGCGGCACCATTAAGGCGGGGCCGGATTGCGCTATATTAACCGTGAGTAGGGCGGTGGTAGAGCAGTTTTTATCCTGGAGTGAGAGCCAAGCTTTTCGGGTGGTGCATATGGACGATGACCCAGAAGTAGAGCTGGGTGATGTGGCCATAGATGACGATTATGAAGATGATTGGTCTGAGGTGTTTTTAAAGTCCCCGCTGGCCGCGCATATCCCTGCAGCAACCATGATGCAGTTGTTTTCGGTGATGGAGGATATAACGCTTAAGCAGGGGGAGGTGGTGATTAAAGAACACAGCCCCGGAGATTATTTTTACCTGCTTAAACAAGGTACGGCACAGGTGCTTACCAGTACGGGCGGGCCTTTTAAGGGCGAGACTTTTGATTTGAGTGCTGGCTGTTACTTTGGTGATGAAGCGCTGGTGGCCGATACCCCACGCAATGCCACTGTAGTGATGGCCAGTGATGGTGTGCTAGGGCGTTTGGCCAAAGAACAGTTCGATCACATTATTAAGCAGCCTTTAATTCATCGCTTATCAGCAGAAGAAATAGCCGCTATACCCGAGCCACTGCGCAGTTACTTAGATGTGCGTTTAGCGGTGGAATACAATCATGGCCATTATCCCGAGGCGCAAAACTCCCCCATCGCGTATATACGCAAACATTTGAAAAATTTCAGTGCTGACAATAGTTATATTATTGCGCCAGGCTGCGGCAGGCGCGGCGAATTAGCACTGTATTTATTAAAACAGGCCGGCTACAAGGTATTTTTAATGGAGGAAAGTGACAGTCTCTAGTTCACAGTCGCTAGAGACTAGAGACTAGAGACTAGAGACTAGAGACTAGAGACTGTGAACTAGTGATTAGGCTAGTCGTTGTTGTGTAGGGCTTCGTTAAGTTCTATCGCGGTTTTATTGGTTTTACATTCTATTGCGCCGGTGAGTGAGTTGCGGCGGAACAATAAGTCGGTTTTGCCTACTAGGTCGCGAGCTTTAACGGTTTCTACCGCTAGATTTTTATCGTCTAACACAATAACTTTGGTGCCAGCGGTGATGTAAAGACCCGCTTCCACGATGCAGCGATCGGCTAAGGGTATGCCTATGCCAGCGTTAGCGCCTATTAAACATTCATCGCCCACTGATATCACAATATTACCGCCGCCAGACAGCGTACCCATGGTGGAGCAACCGCCGCCTAAATCAGAACCTTTACCTACGAATACGCCAGCCGATACCCGGCCTTCTATCATGCCTGGGCCTTCGGTGCCGGCATTAAAGTTGACAAAACCTTCATGCATCACGGTAGTGCCTGCTCCTATGTAAGCGCCTAGGCGTACGCGGGCGGTGTGGGCTATACGCACGCCGGAGGGCACTACGTAGTTAGTCATTTTGGGAAATTTGTCTACACAGTCAACGCTGATAGTTTCACCGTTTAGGCGTGCTAGTAATTGCGCCTGTGGTAGTTCGTCTAAATCTATCGCGCCTTTATTGGTCCAGGCGACGTTGGGCAGTACGCCAAATAAGCCGTTTAAGTTAACGCCGTGTGGCTTAACCAGGCGATGTGATAATAGGTGCAGTTTTAAATAACCTTCAGGGATAGAGCTAGGGCTGTCATCGCTGGCTAAAATAGTGGCCACTAAAGGACGGCTGCTTTGCTTCATGGCGTTGACAATGTCGGCCTGAGCCGCTTCACCGGCTGCACGCAAGCTAGCTTCTAAACTGCCTAGCTGGCCTTTATCTAAGTTTAGCGCCTGATTACCTTGCTGGTAATCGGTGGCTGCTATCACGGCTTTGCTTAGGGCTTGCGAAGGGTTTAATACGGGTAGGGCGTAGAAAACTTCTAGCCATTCGCCTTTGGCATTTTGTGTGCCGACCCCTAGGCCGATGCTGAATAATGAGCTCATGCTTAATTACCTGTTGTTGTAGTATTGAATTATGTAAAAAGTTGTTGGTAGTCGCTGTCTTTAAATCCCACGCTCAAACCCTTGCCGCTGTCTAGTAGTGGCCGTTTGATTAGGGTGGGTTGTTCCAGCAGTACGCTAGCAGCCAGCTTGGTATCCATGGCGTTGCGGGTAGTTTCGCTAAGCTGCTTCCACGTGGTGCTGCGTTTATTGACTAAGGTTTCCCAGCCTAGTGCGGCCAGCCAACCATCGACTTGCTGTGCGTTGATGCCATCGCTGCGAAAGTCGTGAAAGCGGTAGTCTACATCGTGTGCGTCTAACCATTTGCGGGCTTTTTTGACGCTATCGCAGTTTTTTATACCGTAAAGAGTAACCACAGTGTATCCAGAGTGTTGTTTACAAAAAACAAGGATAGCAAAAAACCGCTGTCAGCCGCTAGGCTGTAGCCGTTAAGGGGGATAAAAAGTTGTGTATCCCTGCGAGTAGTAGGGTTTTTGGGCTGCGCGAGTAATGGCTTATAGCGGCTTATAATGGATAGACGGCGACTATGGTTTTGCCATCATCAGAAATATCTAGGCTGCTGCATAGCTGCTTAATTAGTGATAAGCCGCGGCCGTGGCTGACGTCATCGTTTAAGCTGTCTCTTGCGGCCTGGTTGTAGCCATCACCACTATCACTAATGCTGATGCTTAGGTGGCTGTGTTGTGCAGAGGGGCTGCATTGTAAATGGATGTCGATGTGACCTTCTGTTAACTGCGCCAAGCGCTCCATACGTTGCTGGTAGTAATCAATAAAGCCTTCGCTATCGTTTTTCATGTTGGAGTCTAGTTTTAACAGGCCGTGCTCTAAAGCGTTGCTATACAGTTCGGTTAAAATAGTGGCAATAAAATCTTGGTGCGCGCTAAGTTCGCTGGCACTGTTAATAAAGCGGACGATGTGGGGGATGGGGTCGTTGTTGCGTAGGGTGTCGGGCTGTAAGTGAAAGTGCATTTGCCAGGGCAGTATTTTTTTATGATCGACGTGGGGAGGTTTTTGTTTATCAGCTTCGTTTAAGCTGTGATAAGTGAACTCTACTAGGGTGACATCATCGTCTTGTGAGGTACCTAAGGTGAATTCATCGTGGGATTTTAAAATATTGTCATAAACGTCTGGGCTGTGGCCGTCGAATAGTGCTAGCAAGCGCTGCTCGCCATACATATCATCGTTGCGGTTTCTGGACTCTTCTATACCGTCAGTAAATAAGTAGATACGGTCATTTTCAGCGAGCTCGTAAATCTCTATATGCTGTAAAAACTCTTCTTCACTGCAAGAGGCTAGTGGTGGATGGAAGGCGGGGATAATCGTTTTTATGCTGCCCTGGCCATTATCAATAATGACGTTAGGCACACCGCCAGACCAAATAAATAGTTGATGGGTGTGGGTGTTGATTTCTAGTATGGCCGCCGCCAACATCATGTGATCGGGTAGTATTTGCAATAAGTTTTTATTTAATTCGGCGGCTATGGTGCCTACGGTTAAGCCTTTTCTAGCCATAGTGCGAAAGGCTGAATAAATAGGGATGACACCTACGGCGGCCGCTAAACCATGGCCGGTAGCATCGCCTATAAGCAGATAGGTATTGTCGGCTGGGCCGTTAGCTACTAGTAAGACATCACCATTAAATACCGATACCGGTGACATATGGTATTTAACATGGGGGTGGTTGATTTGTTTTTGAAATTGATTGGTGAAAATGCTTTCTACGACACGGTGTTCGTTTTTGATGTCCTTATCGCGGCGCAATAATTCGAGATTAGTCGCATGCATTTTTTTGGTAAGCTGGCTAACCCTGAGCTGGCTTTTTATTTTGATAACAACAATTTCTACACTAAAGGGCTTAGGTATGTAATCTTCGCCTATAGAAAGGCATTTGGTCTGAGTGTTGTTGTCGCTAGCGCTGGTGATAAAAATAATGGGTAAGTGTACTTCCCCAGCTAGTTCTTTCAGTTGTTTGGCTGTTTCGTAACCGTCCATGCCGCCCATCTTGATATCAAGAATGACTAGGTCGGGAAGTTGTTTTAGTGACTTGATTATTTCTATAGCCTGCTCGCCACTTTTGGCAATCAAGGCTTGATAACCCAAATCTTCCACTATGCACTCCAGCAGGGCGGTGATGGAGTGGCTGTCATCAACCAGTAGAATATTCATAATTAAGTAATAATAAACTTGCTTTCAAAGCGAGAGATTATTAATACTTTTTTAATTTGTTGGCGGCAGTTAATGAGTTTTATGGTGTTGATGTTTTTTTCACTGAGGTAGCGCTTCATATTTAGCAGCATGCCTAGGCCGGAGCTGTCCATATATTCTGTCGCTCTAAAATCAACTATATACACTTCTGCGTCTTTGTCGCTGTAGGCTTCGCGAAAATTTTCCACGGCATCAAAATTAAAGCTTTCGTCTAAGGTGATGGTGAGGTCTTGGCCTTGCTGGCTTGAGGTGATGGGCATGTTTAGTTCCGATCAGAGGGGTGGCTAGTTGTTATGGGCTGGCTTGGTGCTGTTCGATTAATCTTAGCCCTATGTTAGGCAATAGCAACTTCCTGCCATCTTTAATACCGCTAGGCAGTGCTGCAATCCAAGTAGGGGAATATACCTGTTTTTGGGTTATACAGATTGTGTCTGGCGGCTGTGGCTTAGGCTTTTAAGGTTTTTTTAGCCTTGCGGCGGTTAGGGTAACAGCTGCGGCATAGTGGGCATACGGTGCCGTCACAACCACGGGCTGAGCAGTATTCGCGGCCGTAGTAGATGAATTGTAAATGCAGGCTGTTCCAGCGTTCTTGGGGGAAGAGTCGCTTTAAGTCTTTTTCGGTTTGTACTACCGACCGGCCATTGGTCAGCCCCCAGCGCTGTGCCAAACGATGTATGTGGGTGTCTACAGGGAAGGCGGGTATATTAAAGGCTTGGGCCATTACCACCCCTGCGGTTTTGTGGCCTACGCCTGGCAGTTTTTCTAGTTCATCCATGTCGGCGGGCACGATGCCATTGTGAAATTCCACCAGCATCTCGGAAAGTTTTTGTATGGCCTTGGATTTTTGTGGCGATAAACCACAGGGGCGAATAATGGCTTTGATATCCGCTACTGACTGCTTGGCCATGGCAAAGGGGTTGTCGGCTAACTTGAACAGTGCCGGTGTTACCGTGTTGACGCGTTGGTCGGTGCACTGCGCCGATAATAGCACCGCCACCAGTAAGGTGTAGGGGTCTTTATGATCCAGCGGTATCGGCGGCTTGGGGTATAAAACCTGTAGCTGTTCAAGTATGTAAGCAACCCGCTGCGCTTTTAGCATAAGTAGTGGCATCTGTCTTTTTATTAGGGCTACGGTTATAGCTTAAGGCTGCTGACAAAGGCTTTAATGCGATGGGCGGCGTCTATGCACTCGTCTAACGAGGCGACTAAGGCCATGCGTATATGCTGCTGGCCGGGGTTATAACCGTCCACTTCGCGGCCTAAAAACTGGCCGGGTAATACCGTGACATGTTGTTGGGCAAACAGCTGCTGGGCAAAGTCTTGATCGCAGATGGGGGTTTTGGCCCATAGATAAAAACCGGCATCGGGTTTGGCTACGTCTAGGCAGCCATCCAAAATATCCAGCACGGCGCTAAATTTCTGCCGGTATAGCTCGCGGTTTTGTTTGACGTGGGCTTCATCTTGCCAGGCGGCGATGCTGGCGTGTTGATGTTGTATGGGCATGGCGCAGCCGTGGTAGGTGCGGTATAGCAAAAAGGCTTGCATGATGTCGGCGTCACCGGCGACGAAGCCCGAACGCAGGCCCGGTAAGTTGCTGCGCTTGGATAGGCTGTGAAATACCACGCAGCGTTTAAAGTCATTGCGGCCCAGTTCGGCGCAGGTTTGTAATAAACCGGCGGGGGGCTGTTGTTCATCAAAATACAGTTCGGAGTAACACTCATCACTGGCGATAACAAAATCGTATTGGTCGGCTAGGGCGATCAGATTTTTCAAGGTGGCGGTGTCTATGACTGCGCCGGTAGGGTTGCCCGGCGAGCATAAAAACAATAATTGGCATCGCTGCCAAACACTGGCGTCTACCTGATCAAAGTCTGGTATCAAGCCGTGACTGTCTAAGCAAGGTAGGTAGTAAGGTTGGGCGCCTGCCAGCATCGCAGCGCCTTCGTAGATTTGATAAAAAGGGTTGGGTGTTACTACCAAGGCATCGTCGCTGCGGTTAACCACGGCTTGGGTAAAGGCAAACAGCGCCTCGCGGGTGCCGTTGACCGGCAGTATGTGTCGCTCTGGGTTAAGGCTGCCTGCCGCTAATTGGAAGCGTTGGCTGGCCCAGTCGGCAATGGTCTTGCGCAGCTCGGGCAGGCCTTTGGTGCTGGGGTAGTTGCTTAGCAGTGATAAATTATTGGCCAGTGTTTCGGTAACAAAGCTGGGTGCAGGGTGCTTGGGCTCGCCTATAGATAGCGCTATATGCGGCAAGTTTACCGGTGGCGTTACCGCGGCTTTGAGGGCGTTAAGTTTTTCAAAGGGGTAGGGGTGTAGCTTTTGTAAGTCTGAGTTCATGCTGATGTCGTTTCGCTGTTTTCGATTGGTAGTTCGATTTGTTGTTCGATTAAATTATCGAATAAATGCTCGATTATATTTTCGCTTGCTTGTCTAGTTCTTTGCAAATAGCGCGTTGAATATTTTCAGCCAGTTCGGGGTCGGTAATAGGCTGGTGTTGATAGTCAGTAATAAAAAAGACGTCTTCTACTTTGTCCCCCAAGGTGGTTATTTTGGCGTTTTGCAGCATGATGTCATGGTCTACAAAAATCTTACCTATGCGGGCCAGTAGGCCGGGCCTATCGGGGGTGACAATTTCTAATATGCTTAAGTCCAAGGTTTCATCGTTGTGAAAGCGGGTGTAGGTGGGGGTAGAGAATAGCCGCATTTGCCGCGGTGTGCGCTTGGATATTTTGGCCAAATAATGCTTCGGTTTTTGTATTTTTTCCTTCAGCCTTTGTTTGATCGCAGCTAGGCGTTTGGGGTTGTCGCCTATGGGTTTGTTGTGGGCGTCCAGCACATAAAAGGTATCTAGAGTGTAGCCATCACCCGAGCTGTAAATACGGGCATCCATGATGTTGAGGTTGAGTTGTTCCAGCGCCGCAGCGGTTACCGCAAATAGCGTGGGCCGGTCATGGGTGTGGATAAAAATTTGGGTGGCGCCTTCGCTATCGATCTCGCCGCTTTCCTTGGTGAGTACTAGCGGCGCGTTTTGGTTGAGGCTTTGGGCTATAGCTTCGGTGTGCCAGACTATGTCTTCGACACTTTCGCGTAAAAAATATTCCTCTCCCATACCCGACCACAGGCCGTGAATTTTTTGTTCGCTAAAGCCTAGGCCTAATAATTTTTCCATGGCATTGGCTTGGGTTTCGTCTATCCATTCTTGTTTGTCGGCGGGGTTTTCTAAGCCGCGACGCAGGGCGCCGGTGGTTTCGGTATAGAGCTGGCGCAGTAGTGCGGCGCGCCAGCTATTCCACAGGCTGGGGTTGGTGCCGTTGATATCGGCTACGGTTAGCGCGTAGAGATAATCCAAGCGGCGTTGGCTGCCTACTACAGTGGCAAAGTCGCGTATCACATCGGGGCTGGAAATATCTTTGCGCTGTGCCACCGAGGACATCAGCAAATGATGCTGCACCAGCCAAGCGACTAGATTGGTATCTTTGTTACTGAGCTTGTGGCGCTGGGCAAAGCGGGTGACATCTTCTACCCCTAATTCCGAGTGGTCGCCGCCGCGGCCCTTGGCTATGTCGTGGTAGAGGCCAGCGATATACAGCAGCTCTACCTGCTCCATACGCTGCACTATACGAGACGCCACCGGAAAGCGTTTTTGAAATTTGGGGTAGTGAAAGCGGCGCAGGTTTTTAACCACCTCCATGGTGTGAGCATCCACCGAATAGATATGAAAGAGGTCGTGCTGCATTTGCCCTATGATGGCTTTAAATTCGGGCAGGTACATTTCCAGTACCCCAAAGCGCAACATACGGCGCAGCTGCAGCGCCACTTTTGCATCGCAGCGTAACAGCGTCATAAAGTAATCGGCGATCACTGGGTCGCTGCGAAAGTCATCGTCTATGGTGGCGGCGTACTCGCGTATTAGGCGTATAGTGGCGGCGCGCAGGCCGTCTATATTGGGGGATTGAGCAATTAATAAAAACACTTCCATTAAGGCGGCGGGGGTTTGCGCAAACACTTGGTTGTGGGTGACTTCTATATGGCCGTTGCGCACCCGAAAGCGCGGGTTGATCTCGACGATGGTTTCGGTTTCGCTGGCGCGCAATATAGTTTCATCAAAATACTGTATCAGTAAGTCGTTGAGCTGCCCCAGAGTGATGGCCCAGCGATAGTATTGCTGCATAAAGCCTTCTACGGCTAGGCGTATATCGTCGTCTTCAAAGCCAAACATTTTGGCTAGGGTGCGCTGGTGGTCGAATAGTAGGCGGTCTTCGGCGCGGCCGCTAATCATATGCAGTGCGTAGCGCACTCGCCATAAAAATTCTAAGCCTTGGTTGAGCGAGTTAAGTTCAGGTTTTAATAAAAAACCGCGCTCAACTAGATCGTCCATAGCTTGGGTGTTGAAATGGCGCTTGGCTATCCAGGCTATCATTTGTATGTCGCGCAGGCCGCCGGGCGAGCTTTTAACATTGGGTTCTAAATTGTATTCGCTATTGCCGTGTTTGGAGTGGCGCTTGATTTGCTCACGCCATTTGGCGCGGAAAAAAGCGTGGCTGGGCCAGCTGTGTTGCTCGGTGTTGTTAACCGCATGGGCCAGCATATTGGCTGGGCCAGCCAAGGTGCGGGATTCTAGCAAACTGGTGGCTATGGTGATGTCTTGCTCGGCTTGCTCAAAGCACTCTTTGAGGTTGCGCACGCTGTGACCTATGTTGAGTTTCATGTCCCATAGCAGGGTTACGAACTGGCTAATGGCTTGCTGGCAGCTTAGCTCGGCGTCATCGTCTAGTAAAATTAATAGATCTATATCGGAGTGGGGGTGTAGTTCGCCACGGCCGTAGCCGCCCACCGCGTTGAGGCTGACTTGTTGAGGCCAGTCGAACAGCTGCCAAGCGCACTGCAACAGCTGATCTATATAATGGGCACGCCCCCAAACTAGCTGACGGATATCGCCACCCTGTTGGAATTGCTGGTGAAAATAATCAGTCACCCTAGCGATGCTGTCTTTAAACAGAGGCAATGGCTGGCGCGCGCTTTTTACCGCGCACAGAAAATGCTCGCGATCAAAAATATCCGATGGTATGTCTAGCGGTTGTTTGATCATGGCTTAGGGTCGGTAAAAGGGCTCATCTGGCCTGGCGGTAAGTACTTCTACGCCATCGCTGGTGACCGCTAGGGTGTGTTCCCATTGGGCCGAGGCACGACCATCTTTGGTGGTTACCGTCCAGCCGTCTTTTTTGTTGAGCTTAACGTGGCGCTTACCGGCGTTGAGCATAGGCTCTATGGTAAAGGTCATGCCTTCTTTGATGACCATGCCCTCGCCCTTGTTGCCGTAGTGCACCACTTGTGGGTCTTCGTGAAAAACTTTGCCTATGCCGTGGCCGCAATATTCGCGCACGATAGAGTAGTAGTTGGCCTCGGCGTGTTTCTGAATAATATGGCCTATATCACCTAACGTGCAGCCGGGCTTAACAATCTCTATGGCCTGGTACAGGCACTCTTGGGTGATGTTTACCAAGCGCTCGTTGTGGGGCTTGGGCTTGCCCACATGAAACATTTTACTGGTGTCGCCGTGGTATTCATCTTTAATGACGGTGATATCGATGTTGAGTATGTCGCCGTCGCGCAGCACCTTTTTCTCATGGGGGATGCCGTGGCAAACCACCTCGTTAATCGAGGTGCAGATAGATTTCGGGAAGCCGTGGTAGTTTAACGGCGCCGGTATGGCCTTTTGCTCGTTGACGATGTAGTCGTAACAAATTTGATCTAGCTCACCCGTAGTGATGCCGGGCACCACATGGGGAGTGATCATCTCTAGTACTTGGGCAGCGAGGCGGCCGGCTATACGCATTTTTGCAATTTCATCTGCTGTCTTAATCGTAACGTTCATATAACTATCTGTTTTGTAATGAATTTGTATGCTTTTTAAACGCCTAGCTGGCGGCGCTGATCGCTGCGCCGGGCTATTGTAAACCATGGCCTGTGGGCTTGGCTAAATTATCTCGGTGGCGCGAGCGCGGGCAGGGGGCTTATTGTTAAAAATAGCCATTTTTCTTCCAGTTCTTGGGCTGTTATGGTATAAAGCGCGCACTCAAATGGGCGGGTTAAAAACACTGTGTTTTAAATCCACTGAATTTGGGCAACAAATCCGCACATATACCGTCACATTGTTCTGGGTGCCTTGTAGGCTTTACTTATTCTATAGGTAAGCTGAAGGGGTTGAAGAATGGGGTATATGGAGGCCTAACCCTAACTATTAAAGGTATATTATGACTACTCAAGTAAGCATGCGCGAAATGCTGCAAGCTGGTGTTCACTTTGGCCACCAAACGCGTTACTGGAACCCAAAAATGGATAAATACATTTTTGGTGCTCGCAACAAGATTCATATCATTAACCTGGAGCAAACAGTTCCTGCATTTAATGATGCCCTAGCGTTTATTCAGCGCCTAGCTAACAGCCGCAACAAAATCCTTTTTGTTGGTACCAAGCGCGCTGCTGGCAAAATCATGAAAGAGCAGGCTGAGCGTGCTAGCCAGCCCTACGTTAGCCACCGCTGGTTAGGCGGCATGTTAACCAACTACAAAACTATCCGTGGTTCTATCAAACGTTACCGTGATCTTGAAGCGCAAATGAAAGACGGTACTTTTGATGCGTTAACTAAGAAAGAAGCGCTAATGCGTACTCGCGATATGGAAAAGCTAGAGCGTTCTATAGGCGGTATTAAAGATATGGGCGGTTTGCCTGACGCTTTGTTCGTTGTTGATGTTGATCACGAGCGCATCGCTATCCAAGAAGCTAACAACCTAGGTATACCGGTTATTGGCATTGTTGATACTAACAGCAACCCCGATGGTGTTGATTACGTTATCCCAGGTAACGACGATGCTATCCGTGCTATCAAGCTATACGCTACAGCTATGGCTGATGCGGTTATTGCTGGTCGTGCTGCTGACGGCGCTGTTTCTAAGAAGAACGAATTCGTAGAAGAAGCTGCCGCTGCCGCTCCTGCCGCTGCCGTTGAAGAAAAGCCTACTGCTGAATAAGTAGTGTTTGCCAGCATTAAAAGGGGGCTTAGCCCCCTTTTTTGAAGCTGATGTTTGAACTTAGTGTTGAAAAAAATTATCGATAGTTAAGCAAGCTTAATTATCGCGTCGGAGGATATCTCAATGGCTGCAATTTCTGCTGCAATGGTTAAAGAACTGCGCGAGCGTACTCAGCTCGGCATGATGGAATGTAAAAAAGCGCTACAAGAAGCTGATGGCGACATCGAAAAAGCAATTGAAGAGCTACGTAAAAGCAGCGGCATGAAGGCTGCTAAAAAAGCCGGCCGTACTGCTGCTGAAGGTGTAGTAGTGGCGCGTGTTGCTGAAGATGGCAGCTACGGTGTATTGGTTGAAGTGAACTCTGAAACGGACTTTGCTGCCCGTGACGAAAGCTTCTTAGGTTTTGTTAATGCTGTTGTTGATAAAGCATTTGCCGAAAAGCAAACAGATGTTGCTGCCTTAATGGCTGGCGATATGACTTCAGCTAGAGAAGCGCTGGTACAAAAAATCGGTGAAAACATCGGTTTACGTCGCATAGAGTTAGTTGAAGCTAATAACGGCGTTATCGGTAGCTACACGCACTCAAACAACAGGATTGCGGTATTGGTTTCGTTGCAAGGTGGTGAAACTGAGTTAGCTAAAGATGTAGCCATGCACGTTGCGGCATCTAACCCTCAGGTTAACAAGCCTGAAGATATGGATGAGGCTACGGTTAATGCCGAGAAAGAAATTATCAAGGCACAGCCAGATATGGCCGGCAAGCCCGAAGCTATTATTGAAAAAATGATGACGGGTCGCATCCAGAAGTTCTTGAAAGAGAATAGCTTGGTAGAGCAGGCTTTTGTTAAGAACCCAGAGTTGACTGTGGGTCAATTAGTGAAAGATGCTGGCGCTGATGTGCAGTCTTTCATTCGCTTTGAAGTGGGTGAGGGCATAGAAGTTGAAACGGTCGACTTCGCTGCTGAAGTTGCCGCACAGTTAAAAGGTTAATTTTAATTGTGACCAAACGGGGCCTTTTGGCCCCGTTTTAGTATCAGAGTCAGTCAATTCCACGCCGGGTGGATTCGTGTTAGATTGAGCCTTTTGAGTATTGTCCGCTAGCGGCTTTGGTGGCGGTATTTTAGAGCTTTAATCTAACACCAGTTACAACGTAACCATATATTGTGTAGAGGGTTTAGCCATGTCAGTAAAAGCCAGCGATAGAAAGTATAAGCGTATTTTATTAAAGCTTAGCGGTGAGGCTTTAATGGGGGATGAAGGCTTCGGCATAGACCCAAAAGTGCTGGACCGCATGGCGCTGGAGATAGGGCAATTAGTCGGCATAGGCGTGCAGGTAGGCCTAGTGGTTGGTGGTGGTAATATTTTTCGCGGCGCTGCTTTGCAGAAAGCCGGTTTAGATAGGGTGACTGGTGATCACATGGGTATGCTGGCCACGGTAATGAATGGCCTGGCTATGCGTGACGCGCTAGAGCGCTGTAATATTGTGTCGCGAGTAATGTCGGCTATACCTATGAGCGGTGTTGTTGATCATTACGATAGACGTAAAGCCATGCGCGCCTTACATCGCGGTGAGGTGGTGATTTTCTCGGCCGGTACCGGCAACCCATTTTTTACTACCGATTCTGCCGCCTGTTTGCGTGGCATAGAAGTTGATGCCGAAATTGTGCTTAAGGCAACCAAAGTGGACGGCGTGTATAGTGCCGACCCGGCCATAGATGCAACGGCCACCAAGTACGATCGTTTGAGCTACGACGAAGTGTTGGATAAAAAATTAGGGGTAATGGATTTAACCGCTATTTGCTTATGCCGCGACCACAATATGCCTTTGCGTGTATTCGAAATGGAAAAAGCCGGAGCCCTGCTTAATATCGTAGTGGGTGGCGACGAAGGCACTCTTATTGAAGAAATTGTTGAATGAATGAGTAGATAGTTGAGTAAGCTGTTTAGTAAAAAGCGAATAATAGTTTTAGGAGATTGAATCGTGATTGAAGAATTAAAACAAGATGCCGAAGACCGCATGCAAAAAACCATGGCTGCGCTGGGTGTTAGTTTAAATAAAATTCGTACGGGCAGAGCCCATCCCAGCATATTGGATGGCATACGCGTGAATTACTATGGTTCCGAAACCCCGCTAAGCCAAGTCGCCGCTATTAATATTGAAGATGGTCGTACTCTGTCAGTCGTACCCTGGGAAAAGCCTATGGTGCCGGAAGTCGAAAAAGCCATTATGAAATCGGGCTTGGGTTTAAACCCGTCTACCGCCGGTGCGGTAATACGTATACCTATGCCTATGCTAACGGAAGAAACCCGCAAGGGTTATACCAAGCAGGCTCGTTCCGAGGCTGAGCATTCGAAAGTGTCTTTACGCAATATACGTAGAGACATATTAGGCGATATTAAAGAGCTACAGAAAGAAAAAGAAATTTCTGAAGACGACGAGCGCCGCGCGCAGGATGATATTCAAAAAATCACCGATAAGTATGTGGTCGAAGTTGATAAGGCTTTGGCGATTAAAGAAAAAGACTTAATGGAAATATAAACACCTTATGCCGGATTCAAGTGATAGTGACTCTGGTGCAGCGATTACGCTAGGTGAAAAAGCGGGTGATTTTGCGGTAATACCGCAACACATAGCTTTTATCATGGACGGTAATAGTCGTTGGGCCAAGCAGCACGGCAAGTCAACCACGTCGGGGCATACCGCCGGGGTTGAGTCAGTGCGCAAAGTACTGCAAATGGCTATGGGCTATGGCATACAAGTGGTTACCCTGTTTGCCTTTAGTAGCGAAAACTGGCAGCGCCCGGCCTTAGAGGTTAAGGCGCTAATGCAGTTGTTTGCTAGCTATTTAAAAAAAGAAATGAAGCGCTTGCATGCCGACGGTGTGCAAATGCGGTTTATCGGTAATCGTAATAATTTCAGTACGGCTTTGCGCAAGCAAATGGCTGAGGCTGAGCGGCTAACCGCAAATAATGATAAGGCGGTATTGGTGTTGGCGGTGGATTACGGCGGCCAGTGGGATATAGCCAACGCCGCCAAAATCTTAGCGGGACAGGTACAGCGCGGTGAGTTGGCGCTGGAACAGGTGGATAGCCAACACATGGCCAAGCATATGGCTTTGGCTGATTTGCCGGCCCCCGATCTGTGTGTGCGTACCGCGGATGAACATCGCATCAGCAATTTTTTGCTATGGCAGCTGGCTTATGCAGAATTGTTTTTTTCCAAAACTCTGTGGCCAGATTTTTCCGAGCTCGACCTGCGTGAGGCACTGGCTGCCTACGCGCAACGTGATAGACGCTTTGGTGCTCGTAAAGACGCCGACAGTACATAACGAGAATAAATAAAAGAGGGCTGTCGTGCTTAAACAGCGAATAATTACAGCATTAGTATTGGTAGGCGCGATGACTTGCGCCATTGTTTTTTTGTCTCCCTTGTATTTTGCTGCGGTAATGACAGTCATCATCCTAGCGGCGAGCTGGGAGTGGTCGGCCTTGGCTGGCCTGCAGGGCACTGTCAGTCGCGCAACTTACACCCTGAGTAGTTTGTTGCTGATAGCGGCGGTGGCTTGGTATTGTCAGTTGATGAGTGAGTCCTTAGCGTGGTTGCAGGTGCGTGAGGTATTGGGCTTGGGCTGCCTGTGGTGGGCCGTAGCCTTGTTATGGGTGAAAAGCTATCCCGCTAGCGGCAAGCTGTGGGGAGCAGTGCCTGCGCGTTTAGTGATGGGTTTTTTGGTATTAATTCCCGCTTGGCTGGCGTTTATCTCACTGCGTTTTAACGCTCATGGCATAGCTTACCTCTTTATTTTACTAGCCTTAGTAGCCTGTGCTGATACCGGTGCTTATTTCAGCGGTAAGGCTTGGGGTAAAGCCAAGCTGGCGGTAGCCGTTAGCCCGGGTAAATCTTGGGCTGGATTTTGGGGTGGCCTAGCGGCTACTTGTGGTCTGTCAGTGGCACTGTGGTATGGCTACGGCACTGACACTATGCGTCTGGAAGTCGTGCTGGTGGTGGCTGTATTAACGGGTTTGGCGTCAGTGCTAGGTGATTTATTAGAGAGTATGGTTAAGCGCCACCAGGGCGTTAAAGACAGTGGCACTATTTTGCCCGGTCATGGCGGCATTATGGATAGGCTGGATAGTTTAACAGCAGCAGCGCCGGTTTATGCGCTGTGCTTATTATTGGTAGGTTGGTAATAGAGTGGATAAAGCCATCGCAGTAGAAAATATCACCGTGTTAGGCGCTACTGGCTCTATAGGCGTAAGCACCTTGGATGTTTGCGCTAGGCACCCCGAGCGCTATCGCCTCTTCGCTTTAACCGCCAATAGCAGTGTCGTAGAGTTAGCCGCTCAAGTGGCCCAGCATAAGCCTCGCTATGCGGTGTTGCGCGACCCGCAGGCGGCAGCGCAATTAGTGACGTTGCTTAAAGAGCAGGGCCTGCACGATACTGAAGTGCTTAGTGGTGATGAAGGTTTAAATGCCGTTGCCAGTCATGTTGAGGTGGATACGGTGATGGCCGCTATCGTTGGCGCTGCCGGTTTAGCACCCACTATGGTGGCGGTAGAGAGTGGCAAAAAAGTCTTACTGGCTAATAAAGAGGCGCTGGTGATGGCTGGTGGCTTGTTTATGGAGGCGGTGAAAAAAAGTGGTTCGGTACTGCTGCCCATCGATAGCGAACACAATGCCATTTTTCAATGCATGCCCAGTCAGTCGCAGCAGGGTCAGGGCAGTCATCCCTTGGCGGCTAGCGGCATACGAAAAATTCTACTTACCGGCTCAGGTGGCCCGTTTCGACAAACGCCACTAGAGCAGCTGGCTACTGTGACTCCCGACCAAGCCTGCGCCCACCCTAATTGGTCTATGGGGCGCAAAATATCAGTCGATTCCGCCACCATGATGAATAAGGGCTTGGAATTTATCGAAGCCTGCTGGTTGTTTAACGCCCAGCCTGAAGATATAGAGATAGTGATACACCCGCAAAGCATCATCCACTCTATGGTGGAGTATGTAGACGGTTCGGTGCTGGCGCAGTTGGGTAATCCCGATATGCGTACCCCTATAGCGCATGCCCTAGCTTGGCCCGAGCGCATAGCGTCGGGTGTGGCCAGCTTGGATATAATCACCACCGCAACACTGGATTTTGAAGCCCCCGACTACCAGCGCTTCCCTTGTTTGGAGCTGGCTGTGCAGGCGGTTAAAACCGGCAAAACCGCTATGGTGGTGTTAAATGCGGCCAATGAGGTAGCAGTAGAGGCTTTTCTCAATCAACAGATACGTTTTACTGATATCCCTGTTATTATCCGGTCGGTGTTGGCCAGCGCGCAGCTGGTGGAACCCTCTACCTTGGCCGTGGTCCAATTGGCCGATCAACAGGCCAGAGATTTAGCCCAGCAGCAGGTCGCTAATCGCGCCTGCGCTTAATTATTGAATTGAAGTAGCCCTAATAAAAAGGTTGTAGTCTCTTTCCATGGAATTATTGCAAACAGTATTAATTACCCTTTTCACCTTAGCGATATTGGTGTCCATACACGAATACGGCCATTTTTGGGTGGCTAGACGCTGCGGTATTAAAGTACTGCGTTTTTCTGTGGGCTTTGGTAAACCCCTATACCGCTGGCGCGATAAGCTAGATACTGAATATGTTATCGCCGCTATCCCCTTGGGCGGCTATGTCAAAATGCTAGACGAGCGCGAGGGTGAGGTGCCTGAAGAGCTGCGTCATATGGCGTTTAATAATAAGCCGGTAGGCCATCGCTTGGCGACTGTGGCAGCGGGGCCTTTGGCCAATTTCCTCTTAGCCATTATCGTGTATTGGTTTGTGTTTGTAGCCGGTGTTTCCGGTGTTGCACCAATTATCGATAAGGTGGAAGCGGGTTCTGTCGCCGAGTTAGCAGGCTTAGAAGTGGGCCAGGAGATAGTTGCTGTTGATGGTGAAGCTACGCCCACGTGGGAAGCCTTGCACTTACGCTTGTTAGAGCGCATAGGTGACAGTGGCGAGATAGAATTCACCGTTAAATATGCCAACTCCGATTTAACGTATAGCTCTAGCGCTACGGTTGAAACTTGGTTGTCGGGGGTAGAAGTCACCGATCTGATGGCAGGTATAGGGATAGAGTTATACCGCCCCAAGCTGATTGCCGAAATTGATCAAGTAGTGGCCGGTAGCCCGGCCGCTGTGGCCGGCTTTAAAACCGGCGATATTGTTGTGCAGGCTGACGAGCAGCCCATCGCGCAGTGGGGCGACTGGGTGGACTATGTGCGCGAGCGCCCTGAGCAAGCTATAGCGGTACAGTATTTGCGCAATGAACAAGTACTCAGCAGCTTGTTAACGCCAGAGCGTAAAATAGACGAGCAGGGCCAGGCCTATGGCCAGGTCGGTATGGGGGTGAAATGGCCGGAGTGGCCACCAGAGCTGCGCCGAGATTTTCAATACAGCCCCGTCACAGCGTTGACCGCGTCGCTAAAACGCACCTGGGATATGAGTGCTTTTACCCTACAATCCATTAAAAAGATGTTAATGGGCCTAATCTCACCAAAAAACTTGAGTGGCCCGATAACCATTGCTAAAGTGGCGTCCGCCTCGGCAAACTCTGGCCTCAGCAGCTACTTGAGCTTCTTGGCCTTACTTAGTGTGAGTTTGGGGGTGTTAAACCTACTACCTATACCAGTCTTGGATGGCGGCCATATTTTATTTGGGGTAGTGGAGCTAATAACAGGCCGTCCTGTATCTGACCGCATTCAAGCAATGGGCTACCGATTAGGCTTTTTTATTATCATTAGCATGATGATGCTTGCTTTATATAACGATATCAGTCGACTCTAATGAATAGCAGGCTAGCTTTGAACATGCGAGCGCGCCTGTGCTAATGAATTATTTGTGGTAATAAATAACCAATGACACGTTTTCTTACAGTAGTTCTGCTAGCGCCTTTATGGCTGTTTTCCTCTATTAGTGTATACGCCGAAGATAGTTTCGTGGTGTCTGATATACGGGTGCAGGGTTTGCAGCGGGTATCGGCTGCCAGTGTGTTTACCACGGTGCCTATTAATGTGGGCGATACTGTCGATCAAATGGCGATTAGCAATGCTATACGCGGCTTGTTTCGCAGCGGCAACTTTGACGATGTGGAAATAGGCCGTGACGGCACGGTGCTGGTGGTAGCGGTGGTAGAGCGTCCCTCGATTAGCGAAATCGTGTTAGAGGGCAATAAGGCTATTAAGTCTGAGGCCTTGTTAGAGGGTTTAAAAGGCGCTGGCTTATCAGAAGGGCAGGTGTTTAAGCGCTCCACTTTAGAAACCATGAAGCTAGAGTTGACCCGCCAATATGTATCGCAGGGCCGTTATGATGCGGGCATAGATACCGAAGTAGTATCACTGCCGCGTAACCGGGTGTCGGTTAACATCAATATTGATGAGGGCAATACGGCCGCGATTAAGCATATTAATATTGTGGGCAATAAAGATTTTGCAGAAGACGAGTTGCTGGATCTGGTGGCCTTATCAAGCACTGGCTTTTGGTCGTGGATTACCAGCGATGATAAATACGCCAAAGAGGCCTTGGCCGGTGATATAGAAGCTATTAAATCCTTCTACCTAGATCGCGGTTATTTAACCTTTGCCATAGAGTCTACCCAAGTTACGGTAACCCCTGACCGCAAGGCGGTGTACATCACTATTAATATTAAAGAAGGTGATGTGTATACCGTTGATAAAGTCGATCTGTCTGGCGATTTAGTGGTAAAAGAAGAACAGTTACGGCCTTTTGTGTTGATACAGTCGGGGCAAACCTTTTCTCAGTCAGCGGTGACTAGCAGCGAAGAATGGTTAACCAAGCGTTTGGGTAACGATGGTTATAACTTCGCCAAGGTAGAAACCATTACCGATATCGATCAAGAAAATCAAACCGTCAATCTCAAGTTTTTTATAGACCCCGGTAAGCGTACCTATGTGCGTCGCATAGAGTTTGAAGGCAATAGCAAAACCGCCGACGAAGTACTGCGCCGTGAAATGCGGCAAATGGAAAGTGCGCCAGCGTCATCCTCGCGCATAGAGCAATCACGTATACGCTTAGATCGCCTGGGTTATTTTAAAGACGCCAAGGTAGAGACTATAGAGGTCCCTGGCAGCGATGATCAAATAGACATTAAATACAAAGTGGAAGAGCAACCTTCCGGCAGCATAGGCGCTAGCGTCGGTTACTCGCAGGATAGCGGCATTATTTTTGGCGCCAATATCCAGCAAGACAATGTGATGGGTACCGGCAAGCAGGTAGGCATAGGCCTCAACAAAAGCCGCTATATGACCAATGTACGCTTTAGCTATACCAATCCCTATTATACGGAAGATGGTGTTAGCCGTGGTTTCTCAGTGTTTTATAGGAAAAGTGAAATCCCCAACATTTCCACCTATTCAACCAACACCTTAGGTTCATCGATGAACTTTAGTTACCCTATTAAAGAAACCGAGCGGGTAGGTTATAGCTTTACCTTTACCAACACCGAGATAGAGGCGGGTGATTATGCAGTGCAGGAGATTTATGCCAGCCCGCGCACAGATTCAGAATTTATTAACCATTATTACGACAGCGAATTCGCGGGCGTAGTCAATGGTGTTAACACCTATGCCCAAGCAGAGCTGCCCAAAACCTTTGATCCAGTAGCCAATGCCGATTTATTAACACCACCCAGCGAGCCCGGCTTTATAGGTTTATACGGCAATGAGTTTAATGACTTCACCTTCACCACTAGCTGGTCGCAATCCACTTTAAACCGTGGCCGTATGGCGACTCGAGGAGCCTCGCAAAGTTTGGCTTTTGAGGTGACTGTACCGGGTAGTGATTTAGAGTTTTTTAAATTAACCTATACCGGCCAAATATTTTTACCTATTACTAAAAACTGGATAGTGCGCCTGCGCAGTGATTTAGGTTACGGCGATGGCTTTGGTGATGTTGAGGAATTGCCTTTCTTCCAAAACTTTTACTCCGGTGGTTTTGGTTCGGTGCGTGGTTTTAAGAGTAATACTTTAGGGCCTAGAAGTACTCCGGCCCAGCGCTATGATCGCGGCCAGGCTGTAATAGCGATATGTAGCCAAGCTGATGTTGATAACAGTGTTGCCGACTGCTTAGTAAAAGGTCAGTCCAAACAGCTGGATAATAAGCTATCATATACCGCCACAGATGGTTCGTTTAGTAGTCGATCTGTGGATAATAAACCCGACCCCTTTGGCGGTAACTTATTAGTAGAGGCCAGCGTGGAGTTATTATTCCCACTGCCCTTTATTAAAGATCAAAGCTCTATACGTTCAGCCTTTTACATCGATGCGGGTAATGTGTTTAGCACCGATTGCCGCGCTAGTCAGGTTAACTGTTTCAATTTCGATGTCGATGAATTGCGCTACTCCGTAGGTGTAGGCATGACGTGGATTACGGGCTTTGGCCCCTTAACCTTTAGCTATTCAAAACCGATAAACGAAAGCGAATACGATGAGACGGAAAACTTCCAGTTCTCACTAGGTCGCAGTTTCTAAACTATTTAGGCTAAGCGCTGGTAGCTTGTCCACTATACGGATAGTATTGCTTAACAATAATGAGGAGAACACCTATGAAAAATATCTTAAAAGTCATGTTGCTTATAACAGCGGCAGCGGTACCATTAATGGCAGCGGCGCAGGGTAAAATTGCGGTATTAGATGTGCAAACCGCTATTTTACAAACTGAAGTGGCTAAAAAAGAATTTAAGGACTTGCAGGCGCGCCCCGATTACGCCGAGAGTGTTAAGCAGTTAGAAGTTTTGCAAAAAGAATTTATGACCAATAAAGAAAAGTTGCAGAAAGACAGTGCGGTAATGAGCGACGAGCAAAAACAAGCTGAGGGGCGAAAGCTACAAAGCAGTGCTACCGATATAAAGTATGTGCGTGAAAAATTACAAGCCGCTGAGCAAGAGCTGGCTAAAAAACTAATGCAGGCTTTTTACCCCAAACTACAAAAAATCATGCCTGAAGTGATTAAAGAAGAAAGCCTAGGTTTATTATTAGATAAAAAAACCGCCTTGCATGTGGATAACGGTTTTGATGTGACGGCTAAAGTCACTGCCAAATTAAATCTGCAATAAACCTAGACTATTTTCACTCAGCCATGACAGTGCGTGATTACTCCCTAGCTGAACTCGCAGAGCAGCTGCACTTACAATGCGTAGGCGATTCCAGCCTGCGCATTGTTGGTTTAGCAACGCTAGCTTCGGCTGGCAGCGGCCAGCTGAGCTTTTTAGCTAACCCGCGCTACCAAAAAGAGCTGGCCCACACCGCCGCCTCGGCGGTGATAGTCAGCCGTGCTATGTTGCCCCATTGTTCGGTGGCAGCCTTAGTGTCTGACAATCCTTATTTGAGTTATGCCCAAGCCAGCCAGCTGTTTAAAACCAGTAGCGCGCAACAGGCAGGCGCGCATGCCTCTGCCGTGGTGGCGGCGTCGGCGACCATAGCCAGCAGTGCCAGTATAGGTGCCCACTGTGTCATAGGGGAGCGTGTACAGATTGCTGACAATGTGGTGATAGGCCCAGGCTGCGTGATAGGGGACGACGTAGTCATTGGTGGCCAGGGTTTGTTACACGCCAATGTCACGGTGTATCACGGCGTGAGCATAGGTCATTCTGTTATATTACACAGCGGTGTGGTGTTAGGTGCCGATGGCTTTGGTTTTGCGCCTACATCACAGGGCTGGCAAAAAATTCAGCAGTTGGGCGGCGTGGTATTAGGTGATCACGTAGAGATAGGCGCTAATAGCTGCATAGATAGAGGAGCCTTGGATAACACCATCCTAGGCAACCATGTCATCATCGATAACTTGGTACAGTGCGCACACAATGTACAAATAGGTGATGGCACGGCCATAGCCGGTTGCACCGCTATTGCCGGCAGCACGCGCATAGGCAGTCGCTGTACTATAGCGGGTGGCGTGGGCATAGTGGGGCATATTAGCCTCGCGGATAATGTTCATATTACCGCTCACACCCTGGTGACTAAATCAATTGCCCGGCCCGGCTCTTACTCCTCGGGCACGCCCATGCTGGAAACACAGCAGTGGCGCAAAGCGGCGGCACGCTTTGCTCAGCTAGACGTATGGATTAAAAAACTTAGCCGATTTATCAAAGCTAATAAGCAACAATAGATCAATAGCTGTGCAACTGTGCACCGTTTTATAGGGATACACTCCATGATTATGGACGTAAAAGAAATACGAGAGTACTTGCCCCATCGCTATCCTTTTTTACTGGTAGATCGTGTCACTGAGTTGGTGTTAGGTGAGTCTATTACTGCGATTAAAAATGTCAGCGCTAATGAACCTTTTTTTAATGGTCATTTTCCTGATAAACCAGTTATGCCCGGTGTATTAATTATTGAGGCCATGGCGCAGGCAGCTGGCATTTTGGGTTTTAAAACTCAAAATAAAAAACCCTCGGATGGCTCTATATATTTATTTGTTGGTGTGGATAATGTGCGTTTTAAGCGGCAAGTAGTCCCTGGTGACCAGCTAGAGCTAAAAGTGGACTATGTCTCTGATAGGCGCGGTATTTGGAAGTTTCAATGCAGTTCCTTTGTCGATGGCAAATTAGCGGCATCTGCCTCTATATTATGTGCAGATAAAAAAGTTTAAGAGTACACAGTTGAATGTTGATAGATAGTAGAGCCATTATTGATCCCAGCGCCAAGCTGGCCGACGATGTAGAAGTGGGCCCTTGGAGTATCATCGGTCCCGACGTGGAGATAGGTGCGGGCACGGTAATTAAATCCCATGTGGTGCTAAAAGGCCCTACAGTTATCGGCCGTAACAATACGATTTATCAGTTTGCCACTGTTGGTGACGATACCCCCGACCTTAAATATAAGGACGAGCCTACCCGTTTAGTGATAGGTGATAATAATGTGATACGCGAAGGTGTCACCATACACCGCGGCACCGTGCAAGATAGGGCCGAAACCACCATAGGCAACGACAATCTGATTATGGCCTATGTGCACATAGGCCATGACTCGGTGGTGGGTAATCACTGCATCTTGGTTAATAACGCAGCTTTGGCGGGCCATGTGCACATAGGGGATTGGGCCATAGTCAGTGGCTATACCTTAATCCATCAATTTTGCCGCATAGGTGAACACTCTTTTAGTGGTATGGGTTCGGCTATAGGTAAAGATGTACCTGCCTATGTTACGGTGGTGGGTAGTCCCGCGGCGGCCAAAGGTATTAACACCGAAGGTTTAAAGCGTAGGGGTTTTAGTAGCGAGGCTATAGCCACTATACGCAAAGCCTATAAAGTGATTTACCGGCGCGGTTTAACCACTGAGGAAGCTTTGCAAGAGTTGCAAGCTATGCAAGCAGACTGTGCCGAGCTAGGCCCATTAATACAATCCATACGGGCTTCGCAGCGCGGTATCGTTCGTTAATTATATTCTGTGTATAGCGGGTTGATAGTTTGCTTGTAGTTCTTCTTTAGCTCCACTGTAGTTAGGGGAAAGTTCGCTAATAATTTATTCGTCGGTCAGTCATATTTTCATCATCGTCTTTAGGGTTAAATCATGGCGGAACGTTTACGCATAGGGATAGTAGTCGGTGAAGCGTCCGGCGATATTCTCGGTGCCAGCCTGATGCAGGCGCTAAAATTGAGTCATCCCCATGCCGAGTTTGAAGGTATAGGTGGGCCACTAATGTTGGCGCAAGGTTTTAACAGCCATTACCCCATGGAGCGTTTGGCGGTGATGGGTTTGGTCGAGCCCTTGAAACGCCTGCCGGAATTATTGCGCATACGCCGCAGTTTAAAACAGCATTTTATTACTAACCCGCCCGATTTGTTTTTGGGCATAGATGCTCCCGACTTTAACCTAGGCTTAGAGCTGGCGCTGCGCAAGCAGGGGCTGCTAACTGCCCACTATGTTAGCCCATCGGTATGGGCCTGGCGCAGTGGTAGGGTGCATAAAATTGCCAAAGCGGTAGATAGAATGCTTACCTTATTTCCCTTTGAGGCGCAGTTTTATCATCAGCATAATGTGCCGGTGTCGTTTATAGGTCACCCCTTAGCGGATAAATTCCCACTGCAAAATAATCAGCAGCAAGCTAAAGATGCGCTGGCCATTTCCGGTCAGCAGCCTTTGGTGGCATTGTTGCCCGGCAGCCGTGGCGGCGAAGTGCGTATGTTGGGTGAGGCCTTTATAGAAACCGCCCGCTGGTGTTTGCACCAACGCGCAGATTTACAGTTTATTTTACCCGCCGCCAACGAGGCCCGTTATCAGCAGTTACAGGCCATGCTTGCGCAACGGGGTGCGGGGCTACCTATCACCTTAATACAAGGTGGTTCGCAAACCGCGATGGCGGCGGCCGATGTGGTGTTAATGGCATCGGGCACCACCACCTTAGAAGCTATGTTATTAAAACGTCCCATGGTAGTGGCGTATAAAATGGCCAAGCTGTCTTATGCCATCATCTCACGCATGGTGAAATCAAAATTTATCAGCCTGCCGAATCTATTAGCGAACGAGCAGCTGGTACCGGAAGTGCTACAAGATGATGTGCGCCCAGAAATGTTAGGGCCGTTGGTGTTGGAGGCCTTACAAAATCAAGCCAAACGTGACGTATTAGATAAGCGCTTTACCGAGTTGCATCAAGAATTAAAACGGGACGCCAGTGCGCGTGCCGCCGAGGTATTATTAAAAATGATTCAACATCGTCGCGATGAAACCAGCGCAGGGCAAGCGTAATGGAGGCTTTTGAAAGCAGTTATCAAGGCGTACTGATGGCCGGTACTGATGAAGTGGGGCGCGGGCCGCTAGCGGGTGATGTGGTTGCCGCGGCGGTTATTTTAGATCCCAATAATCCTATAGAGGGCTTGGACGATTCTAAAAAGCTTACCGAGAAAAAACGCGAAGCCTTGTTTCCGCTCATTCAAGAGCGTGCCTTAAGCTGGTGTGTAGCCAGAGCCTCAGTGCAGGAGATAGATCAGATTAATATCTTGCAGGCCAGCTTATTGGCTATGACCAGAGCGGTAGAGGGTCTGGCGGTGCAACCTGAGCATGTTTTGGTGGATGGCAATAAAATCCCGCAGTGGCGCTATCCCGCCGAAGCGGTGGTTAAAGGTGATAGCCGTGTTGCCGCCATTGCCGCAGCGTCCATATTGGCGAAAGTGACGCGCGACCGAGAGATGCAGGCCATGGATGCGATATACCCCGGCTATGGTTTAGCGGGGCATAAAGGCTACCCCACTAAAGTGCATATGCAGGCTTTAGAGCAGTTAGGCCCTACGCCTATACACCGGCGTTCTTTTGGCCCGGTTAAAAAACTAATAGAACAACTGCGTTTGCTATAACTATGACTCTGAGCGACCTGTTATGAATCCATCTTTTGTCCATTTACGCCTACACAGTGAGTTTTCGCTCATTGATGGTTTGGTGCGCCTAAAGCCCTTGGTTAAGCAAGTGGCAGACTTGGGTATGCCTGCGGTAGCTTTAACCGACCATTGTAATTTTTATGGCCAAATAAAATTTTATAAGGCTGCAGTAGCTGCCGGTGTTAAGCCTATTTATGGCAGTGACTTTTTTCTTAAAGATGATGACGATGAAACCCAAGTCTCTAAGCTGTGCCTACTGGCGCAAAACGACAAAGGCTATAGAAACTTAACCGAATTAATTTCTATGGCCTATCAGCAGGGTCAGTATTTAGGGGTGGCATATGTTAAACGCTCCTGGGTGGCGGAAAAGGCTGAGGGGTTAATTGCTTTGTCCGGCGGTAAGGCCGGTGAAATCGGTAGGGCTTTATTATCGGGCAAACAGGCTCTGGCGGCTGAACGTTTACAAAGCTGGATGACTCTGTTTCCCGATAGGTTTTATCTAGAACTGCAGCGCACCGGCAGAGAAAACGATGAGAATTATTTGCATCAAGCAGTCGCCTTGGCTAACCAGTATCAGTGCCCAGTGGTGGCGACTAATGAAGTTTGCTTTATAAAAGCCAGCGAGTTTGAAGCCCATGAAGCGCGGGTGTGTATCAACGAGGGCCGAACCCTGGATGACCCGCGCCGGGTTAAAAAATATTCTGAACAACAATACCTGCGTTCCCCTGCGGAAATGCAAGAGCTGTTTAGTGATATCCCGGAAGCGTTACAAAATACCGTGGAAATCGCCAAGCGCTGCAATGTTGAAATCAAACTGGGCACTTATTATCTGCCCGAATACCCTATCCCTGATGATTTAGAAGCTGATCCCTATTTTCAAAAAGTTTCTTATCAGTTGCTTGAACAGCAAACGGTAAAGTCGCTGGCAAAAAACTGGGCCGGTAAAGAAGACAGCCCTGAGTATAAAAAAGAATTGCGCACCGGGATTTTCTTTAGAAAAATTTCCCGTGAGGGTTTGGATGAACGTTTAGCTTTTTTAAAAGAGCATCGTAAAGCCAGTCTGCCGCCCTTGGTGGATCAGGAATATCTAGATCGCTTGGATTTTGAGTTAGATATAATTTTGGAAATGGGCTTCCCCGGCTACTTTCTTATCGTGATGGATTTTATTCAATGGTCGAAAGATCAGGATATACCGGTAGGGCCTGGTAGAGGTTCCGGTGCTGGGTCGCTGGTAGCCTATGTGCAAAAAATAACCGACCTAGACCCGCTAGAGTACGACTTGCTGTTTGAGCGTTTTCTTAACCCCGAGCGGGTTTCCATGCCGGATTTCGATGTCGATTTTTGCATGGATAACCGCGACAAGGTGATTAGCTATGTGGCCGATAACTACGGTAGGGATGCGGTTAGCCAGATAGTCACCTTTGGTACTATGGCAGCAAAAGCGGTAGTGCGCGACGTGGCTAGGGTACAGGGCAAGTCTTATGGCTTGGCCGATAAACTCTCTAAAATGATTCCCTTTGAGATAGGCATGACCCTGTCTAAGGCGATAGAGCAAGAGCCTAGTTTAAAATCTTTTATTACTGACGATGAGCAGGCTGCAGAAATTTGGGCCATGGCCACGCAGTTGGAAGGGGTTACTCGTAACGTCGGTAAGCACGCCGGTGGTGTGGTTATCGCACCTTCTAAACTCACCGATTTTGCGCCGCTGTACTGCGATGAAACCGGCGGTGGTTTGGTAACGCAATTTGATAAAAACGATGTGGAAGAGGCGGGCTTGGTTAAGTTCGATTTCTTGGGCTTGCGCACTCTAACTATCATCGACTGGGCGGTTAAAATGATCAATCGCCCCAAGCCCGACGGCAGCGTCGCGGCCTTGGCCATTGATCGCATCAATTTAGAAGATGCCGAAACGTTTAAATTATTAAAACGGGGTGAAACCACTGCGGTATTCCAGCTGGAATCTCGCGGTATGAAAGAGCTGATTAAAAAGCTCAAGCCCGATAACCTCGAAGATATGATTGCACTGGTGGCGCTGTTCCGCCCAGGCCCACTAGATTCGGGCATGGTTGAGGACTTCGTCAACCGTAAACACGGGGTGGCAGAAGTGGCCTACCCCGATGTGCAGTATCAACATGAATGGCTAAAGCCGGTATTAGAACCCACCTACGGGGTTATTGTTTACCAAGAGCAGGTTATGCAAATTGCCCAGGTCTTGGCGGGCTATAGCCTAGGTGGTGCTGACATGCTGCGCCGTGCTATGGGTAAGAAAAAACCCGAAGAAATGGCTAAGCAGCGCAGTATCTTTAAAGAGGGTGCCATCAAGCAGGGCGTGGATAGCGACCTGGCCATGAAAATCTTTGACTTGGTGGAAAAGTTTGCCGGTTATGGTTTTAACAAATCCCACTCTGCCGCCTATGCCTTGGTGTCTTATCAAACTGCGTGGCTAAAAACCCATTACCCTGCTGAGTTTATGGCCGCCACCATGAGTTCGGAATTACAAAACACCGATAAGATCGTGATCTTCATAGAAGAATGTCGCGAGATGAAACTGCCCTTAAAGCTGCCCGACGTGAACGAGGGCGAGTATATGTTTACGGTTAACGAGCAGGGCGAAATTATTTACGGCCTAGGGGCGATTAAAGGCTTAGGCGAAGGTCCGATAGACAGTATTATTGCCGCTAGGCAAGAGGGTGGCCCCTTTAAAAACCTGTTTGATTTTTGTGGCCGGGTAGATCCACGTAAGGTTAACAAACGCGCCTTGGATGCCTTGATACGCTCGGGCTCTTTTGATGGCTTAGGGGTAGAGCGGGCCGTGTTAATTGCCAGCACTCAAGAGGCGGTGAAGGCGGCAGAACAAAGCGCCAGCAATAAAAACGCCGGCATGATGGATTTATTTGGCGAGGTAGTGCCCAACGGTGAGGGCGATAATGTTTATGCTGGTTTTGAAGATATGCGGCCACTCACCCCTAAAGAACGTTTAAAGGGTGAAAAAGATACCTTGGGCCTATACGTCACCGGTCATCCCATAGACGAATATGAAAAAGAATTAAAAAAGATCGTGCGCAATCGCATCGTCGATTTAAAGCCCGATCGCAGTACCCAGCTAATCGCAGGCTTGGTGGTGGATATGCGCACCATGAAAACCAAGCGTGGCGACACCATGGCCTTTGTGCAATTAGACGATAGAACCGCGCGTATAGAAATAGGCCTGTTCTCTGATGCCTATGAGCAGGCCAGAGACTTGCTCGGTAAAGATACCGTGATTTTGGTAGAGGGCGAGGTGGAGTATGATGAGTATCGCAAGCAAACTAAGGTGCGTGGCAAATCCGTACGCAGCCTATTACAGGTGCGTGAGGAATTAGTGCAGTCGCTGACGTTAAGCCTTAATAGCGAAGATTTTAACTCCAGCCACAGGCGTGGCTTTAGCCAAGAGTTTAGCGATATATTAACCCCTGCTTTGGGCGGTACTTGCCCGGTGCGTATAGCCTATCAGCAAGCGCAAGCGCAGGGTGAACTGAGCTTAGGGCCCAGTTGGCAGGTCAGCCCCAGCGATGAGTTAATACAATGTTTAAAAGATCGCTTCGGAAATGAAAAAGTTGAGCTAAAGTATTAATAGAACCGGTGCGCAGGTTTTGTGCTTTTTCTCGACGATAGCGGCCGTTAGCCTATTGGCGCGGCCAGTTGTGGTATAAACACCGTAAAATCGTCTAACGGGTTTGTTGTAAAATGCGCTACAAGCCTTTGATTATGCGGCCTTAGCTGTCGACTCTGGAGAAAAATTCTAGTAGAGTCTGCGCCTTTCATTGTTTCGTAAACTGAGTTTTTTGCCCCCTATGAACCCAAATTATCTCGATTTTGAACAGCCCATTGCCGATCTAGAAGTTAAGATTGAAGAGTTACAGCTGGTAGGCAGCGATAACGACCTCAATATTGTTGAGGAAATTGACAAGCTGCGTGAAAAAAGTACCAAGCTCACTGAAAAGATTTTCGCGAATTTAACCCCTTGGGATACGGTCAAAGTGGCCCGTCATCCTCTGCGCCCCTATACGCTGGATTATATCGATCGCGTATTTACCGATTTCCAAGAGCTGCACGGCGACCGGCACTTTGCCGATGATGCCGCCATTATTGGTGGTATGGCCAGGTTGAATGGCAAGCCTGTGATGGTGATAGGCCAGCAAAAAGGCCGTGGCGTGCAGGAAAAGGTACGCCGCAATTTTGGTATGCCTAAGCCCGAAGGTTACCGTAAGGCCCTGCGCCTAATGGAAATGGCCGAGCGCTTTAAACTGCCCATTATTACCTTAATCGACACACCCGGGGCCTACCCTGGTATAGATTCAGAAGAGCGTGGCATCAGTGAAGCCATAGCCAAAAACCTAGCGGTAATGTCGCGTCTAAGCACGCCGATAATCTGCATAGTTATAGGTGAGGGCAGCTCAGGTGGTGCTTTAGGCATAGGCGTGGGTGATCACCTAGCCATGTTGCAATACGCTACCTACTTCGTCATTTCCCCTGAAGGTTGTGCCAATATTATTTGGAAAACCTCAGCAAAAGCGCCTGAGGCCGCCGAGGCTATGGGCTTGACCTCGACTATACTTGAAGATTTGGGCATAGTTGACGCTACCATCCCCGAGCCGCTGGGTGCCGCCCATCGCGATATCGATTTGATGGCCGAGCGTATTAAAGACCATTTGGTTAAGCGTTTAACGGTATTGGAAAATTTACCCGAGGCAGACTTGCTAGAAAAACGCTATCAGCGTTTAATGTCCTACGGTAACGAATAACACATCACTGCAGGGAGGCCGATTGGCTACACACGTAACACTTTCAGCCTCCCAACTCTTATCCCCGCTACTCACTGACTACCCCAACGCCCAGCGTTGGGTGGTGGCCTATAGTGGCGGGGTAGATTCCTTGGTTTTACTCCATCTTTGTCATACTTTTTTGGCGCAGCAATCTGCTCAAGCTCTACCCGAACTGTGCGCGGTGCATATTAACCACGGCCTACAGGCGCCGGCGTTGCAGTGGGCGCAGCAGTGTCAGCAGCAGGCGCAGGTGTGGTCTGTGCCTTTGCAGGTGGAGGCGGTAACTATCAATAAGCAGCCCCGGCAAAGTCTAGAGGATCAGGCCCGGCAGGCGCGCTATCAAGTCTTTGAAAAGCTGTTGCAGCCTGGCGACTTATTACTGCAGGGTCATCACAGCAACGATCAAGCCGAAACCCTATTGCTGCGCTTGCTTAGGGGTAGTGGCAGCCAAGGCTTAGGGGCTATGCCAGCCGCTAGGCCTTTGGCTGCGGGTGTGCTGGTGCGGCCGCTGTTGGCGGTATCTCGATCGGACATTGAAGCCTACGCCCAGCAACAGCAGTTGCAGTGGATAGAGGACCCCAGTAATCAAAGCAGCGACTATGATCGCAATTTCTTGCGCTTAGAGCTGCTGCCCAAATTAGCGCAGCGTTGGCCGCAAGTGTTAGAGAGCTTCTCCCGTTCGGCGCGGTTGAGTGCAGAATCTTATCAGCTCAACCAAGAGCTGGCGGCTATCGATGCCCAAGCTTTGGCGGATGAGTCAGGGGGTGCGCATGGCGCAGGCTTGGCTGTAGCGGGGTTGAAAAAATTAACGGCAGCGCGTGGCAAAAACCTGCTGCGTTACTGGTTGGCGCAGCAGCAACTGGCCATGCCCAGCGAGGCGCAGTTGCTGGCGGTAATAGCAACGGTGATCAACGCTCAGGCCGATGCCAGCCCTACTGTTTCATGGCCGGGGGTAGAGGTTTGCCGCTATGAGGGCAGGCTGTTTGCCCACGCACCCTTGCCTGACTTTGCGGCTAGTAGCCAGTACCGCTGGGATTTACACAGTGCTATCACCTTGGCTGGCGCAGGGGTCTTGTCGATTAAGCCCTGTACTGATGGCGCTTTGCGGCTGCCTGCGGGTGTAAGTGCTGCGGATGTAACCATACGTTTTCGCCAAGGCGGCGAGCAGTGTCGGCCGGCTGGTCGCGGCGGTTCCCGCAAGCTTAAAAAACTACTGCAAGAGCTGGCTGTACCATACTGGCTACGCCAGCGAGTACCGTTGATTTATAGTGGTGATGAGCTGATCGCGGTGGCCGATATGCTGGTGGCTGAAGGTTGGCAGGCCGCGGCCGGTGAGCCGGGCTGGCAAATCCAGTGGCAGCGGCCTTAAATTCCTAAAACTACGGCGGCTGAAATATCAGGCGCTTAAATCTGCTTTTCAGCGCTTACAGTGCGATTATCTGATTGAGCCACTATGCCAATGCTGGTACACTGGCGTCCCATCTTAGGGGGTAAAATAGCGGCTGTTTTTTTGCTTTATTTATAAGCTGTTCACACCCAACTCAAGTACATTGCACACACGTTCAACGATACAGTTTATATAAAGGTTCTTCATGGCGACTCGATTTGTCTTCGTCACCGGTGGTGTTGTTTCATCACTCGGTAAGGGTATTGCATCGGCCTCTTTAGCGGCCATACTTGAAGCCCGCGGTCTCAATGTGACCATACTCAAGTTAGACCCTTATATTAACGTAGACCCGGGCACCATGAGCCCCATACAGCACGGTGAGGTATTTGTTACCGAAGACGGCGCTGAAACCGATTTAGACCTGGGCCACTACGAGCGCTTTATACGCGCTAAAATGAATCGCCGTAACAACTTCACCACCGGTCGTGTCTACGAAACCGTGTTGCGCAAAGAGCGTCGCGGTGATTACCTGGGCGGCACTGTACAGGTTATCCCCCATATTACCGATGAAATTAAGCGCCGGGTTATTGAAGGCGCTGGCTCTGTCGATGTCGCCGTTGTAGAAATTGGCGGCACCATAGGTGATATAGAAGGCCTGCCGTTTTTTGAAGCGGCTAGGCAGCTAAAATCGGAGTTGGGCCCCAAGCGCGCCATGCTAATGCACTTAACCTTAGTGCCTTATATAGCCACTGCTGGTGAAACCAAAACCAAGCCCACTCAACATTCTGTTAAAGAGTTACGCTCCATAGGCTTGCAGCCTGATATTTTATTATGTCGCTCAGATCATAAAATTGATGACCCTTCACTAAGAAAGATTTCTTCTTTTACCAACGTTGAAGAGCGTGCGGTAATTCCTTTAGAAGACGCCGATAGTATTTATAAAATCCCCCGCCTATTACACGAGCGCGGTTTAGATCAGTTTATTATTGAGCGCTTTGAAATTGATTGCGAACCTGCCGATTTATCCGAGTGGGATAGAGTCATAGATGGCGACATGAATCCCAGGCAAGAAGTCACCATTGCTATGGTGGGCAAGTACATGGAGCTGCTGGATGCTTATAAGTCGCTAATCGAAGCCATGAAGCACGCGGGTATTCACACCTACACCAAAATTAATTTTAAATATGTCGATTCTGAAGAGATAGAACGCGTAGGCACTGGCGCATTAGAAGGAGTGGATGCCATATTGGTCCCCGGCGGTTTTGGCGCCCGCGGCGTAGAGGGTAAAATTAGCACGGTTAAATTCGCCCGCGAAAATAAAATCCCCTATTTAGGTATTTGCCTAGGCATGCAAGTGGCGGTAATTGAATACGCCAGAAACGTAGCCAGCTTAACCAAAGCCAATAGCACCGAATTTGATAAGCACGCGGTAGAGCCTGTAATTGCGCTAATTACCGAGTGGATAGACGCCGAAGGCAATAAAGAAAAACGCGATGAGGCGGTAGACTTGGGTGGCACTATGCGCTTAGGTGGCCAAGAGTGTCGCTTAGCCGAAGGTTCACTGGTTAAACAGGTGTACGGTAAAGAGTTAATTGTTGAGCGTCACCGTCACCGCTATGAGGTTAACAATAATTTTGTTGATCAGTTACAGCAGGCGGGGTTACGCATAGGCGGCTGGTCAGCTGATGACACCTTGGTAGAAGTGGTAGAAGTGGTAGACCATCCTTGGTTTGTCGCTTGCCAGTTCCATCCCGAGTTCACCTCTACTCCAAGAGATGGCCACCCTTTGTTTACTGGCTTTGTTAACGCCGCCATTAAACAGTCGCAGTTATAAGCGCTAGCCCTAGGATAATTAGCCATGCATAAAACGGTCTCTGTCGCGAATATCGCTATCGCCAATAACCGTCCCTTTGTTTTAATGGGCGGTATGAATGTGTTGGAATCTCGCGACATGGCCATGCAAATTGCCGAGCACTACGTAGAGGTGTGTGGCCGTTTAAATATCCCCTATGTGTTCAAAGCTTCTTTCGATAAAGCCAACCGCTCATCGGTGCATTCCTATCGCGGCCCCGGCATGGACGAAGGCTTAAAAATATTTCAAGAAATTAAGCAGACTTTTAACGTGCCGGTGATTACCGATGTGCACGAGATATACCAAGCACAACCCGTAGCCGAAGTGTGCGATATTATTCAGCTGCCTGCTTTTTTGGCGCGGCAAACGGATTTAGTCGAGGCTATGGCAAAAACCGGCGCGGCTATCAATATTAAAAAACCCCAATTTTTAAGCCCCGCGCAAATGGGCAATATTGTGGAAAAGTTTAAAGAGTGCGGCAACGAAAATGTGATGTTGTGCGAACGTGGCTCCTGCATGGGTTATGACAATTTAGTGGTAGACATGCTGGGTTTTCGCACCATGCAAGAGGTTAGCGGTGGCGCACCGATTATTTTTGACGTCACCCATGCGCTGCAGTGCCGCGATCCCATGGGTTCAGCCTCCGGTGGCCGTCGTCATCAGGTAGCCGAGTTGGGTCGCGCTGGTATGGCGGTAGGCATAGCGGGCTTGTTTTTAGAGGCTCATCCCAATCCCGATCAGGCTAAATGTGATGGCCCCTCGGCCTTGCCTTTGTCGGCATTGGAGCCGTTCTTAGTGCATATGAAAGCTATAGATGAGGCGGTAAAATCTTTGCCGGCTCTGGATATCGATTAATTTTTTAACTTTAGACCTTTTAACTTTCAAACTTTTTAACTTTAAAATTGTGGAGTAGAACATCATGGCTGAAATTGCCGACATTAAAGCGTACGAAGTTTTAGATTCTCGTGGTAACCCCACCGTAGAAGCCGATGTGATTTTGGCCTCAGGTGCGATAGGTTCGGCTTGTGCACCTTCTGGTGCCTCTACTGGTAGCCGCGAAGCTTTGGAATTACGCGACGGCGATAAAAGCCGCTACTTAGGTAAGGGCGTGTTAACCGCGGTTAATAATATCAATGTCGATATTAAAGCCTTATTAGTGGGTAAAGATGCCAGCGACCAACGTGCTATAGATCAGCTTATGATTGATGCCGATGGCACCGAAAATAAAGCCAAGTTTGGCGCCAATGCGATTTTGGCCGTGTCATTAGCGGCAGCAAAAGCGGTAGCAGCAGAAAAGGGTATTCCTCTTTATCAACACATTGCTGATTTAAACGGCACCCCCGGCCAGTACTCCATGCCTGTGCCTATGATGAATATCATCAACGGTGGTGAGCACGCCGACAACAACGTCGACATCCAAGAGTTTATGATACAGCCAGTTGCGGCTAAAACCTTTACCGAGGCCTTGCGTCAAGGTGCTGAAATTTTTCATGCGCTGAAAAAAGTATTGAGCGATAGAGGGTTGAGCACAGCGGTAGGTGATGAAGGTGGTTTTGCCCCCGACTTACCCTCTAATGAGGCTGCCTTGGATATTATTTCAGAAGCCATTGCCAATGCCGGCTATGAATTAGGTAAAGACATTACCCTAGCTTTAGATTGTGCTGCGTCTGAATTTTATAAAGACGGCAAATACGATTTAGCCGGCGAAGGCAAAGTATTCAGCGCCCCTGAGTTTGCTGATTACCTTGCGGACTTAAGTGCCAAGCACCCTATCATTTCTATAGAAGATGGTATGGACGAAAGCGACTGGGCAGGTTGGGCTGACCTCACCAATAAAATTGGAGATAGGGTACAGCTAGTGGGTGACGATTTATTTGTGACCAACACTAAAATCTTAAAGCGCGGCATCGATGAAGGTATAGGCAACTCTATCTTAATCAAATTCAACCAAATCGGCTCTTTAACCGAAACCTTGGATGCGATTAAAATGGCGCAAGCTGCTGGTTTTACCGCGGTTATCTCGCATCGTTCTGGCGAAACCGAAGACACCACTATTGCTGATTTAGCTGTTGCTACTGCTGCAGGCCAAATCAAAACCGGTTCTTTGTGTCGCTCTGACCGCGTCGCCAAGTACAATCGTTTGTTACGTATAGAAGCCGAGCTAGGTGCCGCTGCACCTTACCGCGGACGCGCTGAATTCAAAGCATAATTCAGCATTAAGGAAGGCGGGCATGGCCCGCCTTTTTTGTGTTTAGGCTCTGCTGTATTAGCAGTGATGTGTAGATAGAATGAAGATAGCATTGAAACCTATTGTGGATAATAATCACGGTTTACTTTATTGAGTTGTGTACCCTATGCGCTGGCTACTCCCTTTATTAATCATTGTATTTATAGGCCTGCAATATCGCCTGTGGATAGGTGAGGGTAGCTGGGCGAATATCGTGTCTATAGAAAGAACACTGGTCGAGCAAAAAATAACCACCCATACTTTAGAGCAGCGCAACGCCGAATTAGCGCGTGAAGTGTATAGCTTAAAAAATGGTTATGAGGCGATAGAAGAGCGCGCTCGTACCGAGCTGGGCATGATTAAAGAAGATGAAACCTTCTATCTGCTAATCAGTGATAAGAATACGAGTCGCAAACCATGACGGCTAGCGATAAAAAATACTACGCGGTGATACCCGCTGCTGGGGTAGGCGCCCGTGTAGGGGCCGATAAGCCCAAGCAATATATACGCATACAGGGCAAAACAATTTTAGAGCATACCTTGGCTGCGCTATTAAGTGCCGAGGTGTTTAGCGAAATTATCATTGCGGTTAGCGAGCAAGATAATAACTGGCAGCAGATAGCCTTATTACAGCACCCACTGATACGCATAGTACAGGGCGGTAAAGAGCGCAGTGATTCTGTGCTGGCGGCCTTAACGACACTGCAGGTAAACCCTGACGATTGGATACTGGTACACGATGTGGCTAGGCCTTGTCTTACTGCAGTGTCTATACACAAGCTCATAGCTAGTCTAAAAGACGACGAGGTAGGCGGTATTTTGGCTATGCCGCTGAGTGATACTGTTAAGCAAGTAAGCCCACCGCAAATGATACGCCGTACGCTGGATCGCAATCTGTTATGGGCTGCGCAAACGCCACAGATGTTCCCCTATCATTTATTACGACAAGGTTTACAGCAGGGCTTGCAACAGGGCTTGGCGATTACCGATGAAGCCTCGGCCATAGAGCTATTAGGCTTACAGCCCAAGGTGGTAGAAGGCTTGGCTAGCAATATCAAAATTACCCGGCCGGAAGATATAGCTCTGGCGGCTTATTATTTAGAGAGCAATTTAGCAAATAATCCAGCAGGCAATCTAGCTAACAATCTAACAAGCAATCTAACAAACAACAGCGAGGAAAAATAACGGTGCGTATAGGTCATGGTTATGATGTACACCGTTTTTGTGACGGCGATGAAATTGTATTAGGCGGTGTGCGCATCCCCTATGAGCAAGGTCTGTTGGCGCATTCTGACGGCGATGTATTATTACACGCTTTAGCCGATGCCTTACTAGGCGCTTGTGCACTGGGGGATATAGGCAAACACTTCCCCGATACCGATGCCCAATACGCCGGTGCCGATAGTCGTGAATTATTGCGTCATGTTTATAGCCTAGTAAAGCAAGAGGGCTACCAACTGCTTAATGCCGATATTACTGTGATTGCGCAAGCACCTAAACTCTCACCGCACACCGATGCCATGCGTAGTTATATAGCCGCTGACTTGTCGGCCACAATTAAACAAATCAATGTTAAAGCCACCACCACCGAAAAACTGGGCTTTACTGGCCGTAAAGAAGGCATAGCCGCACACGCCGTGGTATTACTGGCAGCACGCGATGACTGATTATCTAACGCTACTCAATAGCCAGCACAGCGCTTACGACAAGCCCACACTGAGTGGCGTGTTACGCAGTTGCCCAGAAGATTTTTTTGTCGATGAAATATTAGGCTTTGAGCCCGAAGGTGAAGGCGAGCACGTTTTTTTATATATAGAAAAAACCGCCGCTAATACCCAGTTTGTTGCCGAGCAGTTAGCTGCCTTTGCCAAGGTGGCGATAAAAAACGTGAGCTTTTCCGGCATGAAAGATCGCTGGGCGGTCACTAGGCAATGGTTTAGCGTGCACCTGCCCGGTAAAACCAGTCCTGATTTTACCGCGCTCAAACATGACGAAATAACCGTATTAAAACAAAGTCGCCACCCGCGTAAATTGCGTAGAGGGGTGCATAAGGCGAATTACTTCCGCCTGCGTTTGCGCCAGCTTGAGGGCGATAGCAGTTACTTGGCCGATAGAGTGGCCAGCATCGCCACCCTAGGCGTGCCTAACTATTTTGGTGAGCAACGTTTTGGCCACGGTGGCCGTAATCTTAATTCGGCTCAGCGTTGGTTTGCCGGTGCCTTTAAGCCGCGCCGCAACCAGCAGGGTATATTTCTATCGGCGGCGCGTTCTTTACTGTTTAATCAGATACTGTCGGCACGGGTGGCGCAGGGTAATTGGGCTGACTATATCCCCGGCGATATTATGATGCTGGCTGGCACCCATAGTGTTTTTAAACCTGAATTAAATGAAGTTGAAGATATAGCGCTGCGTTTGCAGCAAGCTGATGTGCATAGTACCGGCCCGATGTTTGGCAAAGCTTCTGCTATGGCGACCAGTGAGCAGGCGGGGGCGTTAGAGCAAAGTGTTTTTGAACAGCACCCAGACTTGTGTGCTGGCCTGTTAACGCAGGGGCTTGCGTCTGAACGCCGTGCTTTGCGGGTAATACCGGCTCAGCTCAGCCACCAATTAGTTGATGATGTTTTAGAGTTGAGCTTTGAGTTGCCCAGTGGCTGTTTCGCTACCGCAGTTATGGCAGAATTAGTCGCCTATAGCACTATGGAACGCGACTACTCTCAAGACGTGGCCGATAACAAGGCCGTGAGTAAAAACGTGGACAACAACAATAATTAAAACCAGTAAGGCTGTATTAGGAGTTGCAATCAGTGAGTCAGTTTAATCTCGCCGGGATAGGCGTTACCTCCCAGCGTACCCGTGATAGGCTAGTACAGCGTTTAGTTGACCAAGGCATTAGCAATATTCATGTGTTAGATATCATGAGTAAAACCGCTAGACATATTTTTTTGGATGAAGCCTTTGCGCATATGGCTTACGAAGATAAATCGCTGCCTATAGGCTACGGCCAAACCCTATCGCAGCCCTATATAGTGGCGCGGATGACTGAGTTGCTATTGGCGGCGGGTCCCTTAAAACGGGTGTTAGAAGTGGGCACCGGTTCGGGTTATCAAACCGCGATACTGGCACAGCTAGTGGGAAATGTTTTTACAGTGGAGCGCATTAAACCCCTGCAAGACAAAGCCCGTGAGCGCCTGCGGCTATTAAACATGCGCAACGTGCAATACAAACACGCCGACGGTGTTTTTGGCTGGCCTTACAAAGGCCCCTACGACGGGATTATTTCTACTGCTGCGCCAGCCGATGTACCCGCCGAGCTGATAGACCAGCTAGCCGAAGGCGGCCGTTTGGTGATACCCGTAGGCAATGAAACCTCGCAGGATTTAGTGCTCATAGAAAAAACCGAACAGGGTATAAAACGTAAAATTATAGAGCCCGCTTTCTTTGTGCCTTTCCAATCAGGCACTATTAAATAATTGCAGTCGCTAGATTGGTAGTCGCTAGTCTCTAGAAAGGCACAGCGAAACAAACTAGCGACAAGAGACTGCTAACTAGAGACTGTTACATGTCCTTAATAGGAATTTATTTACGAGGCCTAGCCATGGGCGCGGCCGATGTGGTGCCTGGGGTTTCTGGCGGTACTATTGCTTTTATTACCGGCATATACCAAACCTTGCTGGCGTCTATTAAATCAGTAAACCCTAGCAATATTAAGCTGATTTACCAGCAGGGCTTTAAGGCCTTTTGGCAGGCGGTTAACGGCAATTTTTTATTGGCTTTATTGCTGGGCATAGTCACCAGCATTTTGTCTTTGGCTAGAGTCATTAGTTATTTATTGGAGCAGCACCCGCTGCTGATTTGGTCGTTCTTTTTTGGTTTGATCGTTGCCTCGGCGTTGCATGTGGGCAAGCAAATTAAACACTGGCGCTGGTCTTACGCCTTAATACTGATGGTGGGGGTAGTGTTAGCGGTGGCTATAACCGAGCTGAAACCCTCAGAACTATCGGTTAGCCCTTGGGTGGTGTTTGCAGCGGGCAGCATCGCTATTTGTGCGATGATTTTACCGGGGGTCTCCGGCAGCTTCTTATTAGTACTTATGGGCTTGTATGGGCCTATCTTGACTGCGGTAAAAGAGTTAAACCTAGTGATTATCGCCTGCTTTGCCGCGGGCTGCGGGGTAGGTTTGTTGAGCTTCGCCCATTTACTGTCGTGGTTGTTGGCGCGTTTTTACTATGCCACCATGAGTCTGCTAACGGGATTTCTGTTAGGCTCGCTCAATCTGGTGTGGCCTTGGAAGCAAACCCTCAGCACCTATACCAATAGCAAAGGCAAAGAGTTGGCCTTAGAACAGATCAATCGCTGGCCCACAGACTACGCATTGCTAACGCAGCAATCTGCGCAAACCCTCAGTTGCATCGCTATGGCGGTATTGGGAGTGATTTTGGTGCTGGCATTGGAGCTGGTAAGCAGTAAAAATACGAAAGCAAGTTAAAAACTATGAAATAATTCACAAATACTTAGATTTTATTTTTATATACATTTTGTTTTTTATACACTTAAGTGGTTGTTAGTCGTTTAAAATATAAGCATTAGCGGTCGACGAAATATAATTTTTTTGAATAAAATCAGTGTTTTAAGACATAATTTTAATATGAGCTGGGCTGTCTAGCCCTCTGGAGATAGTATTTTTGTGGCTGAAAAGCAAGCAAGTTTTGGCTTGAAATTACTAAGTCTATGGACTGTGTTTTACGTGTTACTGCTTTCTGGTTGCGGTACGGGAAGTAACTATGCGCCCATAGAAGATCGCTCAAAAATCCCCTTTTCTTTTAATAAGCATCACATAGTGAGCCGTGGTGAAACCTTATATTCTATTGCTTGGCGTTATGATTTAGATGCTAGAGGGTTAGCGGCAACTAACCATATTGCTGCGCCTTATCTTATTCGCCCCGGTGACAAAGTGTTACTGAATGATCAGGCCAAAGTAACATCTGCGGTGACAGGGTCAGCGCCCTCCGCTGTTCCTCGCCTACCAAAAGCATCGCGCAAAAGTGCTGTGGCCAGCACCACGAAGCAAACTGTTAGCTATAAAGAAGCTACTTCCGTAACTTTGCCTAAGGGCTACCCTTTTCGTTGGCAGTGGCCTGCTAAAGGCCGGGTGATCAAATCGTTTCGTGGCAGCGCACCGCAGCATAAGGGTATTGATCTTCATGGTGTTTTGCGAGAGCCTGTATTGGCAGCAAACAGCGGTACTGTTGTTTATGCGGGTAGTGGCTTAGCTGGTTATGGTAAGTTAATTATTGTTAAGCACGGTGAAAGTTATTTAAGTGCTTATGCCCACAACAGCAAGCTGCTGGTGAATGAAGGCCAGCTGATTAAAGTAGGCCAGAAGATTGCCGAAATGGGTGATAGTGGCACCAGCACCAATCACGTTAAATTGCACTTTGAAATTCGACGAGATGGTAAGCCGGTAAACCCAGAGAGTTTGTTGCCAAAGAGAAGGTAGTGCGTGTTTCACTCTGCAGTAAGCATAGTAGTAACAGTTAAAGTGTGCTGAGTTTAGCCCCGAGGATGTATGCAGGGGTGTTGCCAAAAAACTGTTTAGTTTAGGTGTAAGCTTAGTATTCTTCTTAACCCAAGAGAGAGGGTATATATATGGAAGCGACACGGGAAGAGAGTGTAGGCAAAATTGAGTTTGATAAAATTGTTGCCAGTGATTTTGATGTAAATGATATAGATCTTAATTTGGATGATAGTGACAATGATGCCGAACAGTTGGTCGTTGCGCCCAAAGCCAAACAAAAATCCAAACCGGTAAAACTCCCCGCCGATCGCTTTCAAAAAACGCTAGATGCTACCCAGCTCTATCTCAATGAGATAGGTTTCTCCCCCTTATTAACCCCCGAAGAAGAAGTCTATTTTGCCCGCATGGCTATGCGCGGTGAAGATGCGGGGCGTAAGCGCATGATAGAAAGCAACCTGCGCTTAGTGGTTAAAATAGCACGCCGCTATGTTAACCGTGGCTTAACCTTATTAGATTTAATAGAAGAGGGTAACCTGGGCTTGATTCGGGCGGTTGAAAAATTTGACCCCGAGCGCGGCTTCCGCTTTTCTACTTACGCGACTTGGTGGATACGTCAAACCATAGAGCGCGCCATCATGAACCAAACGCGCACCATACGTTTACCTATACATGTGGTGAAAGAGCTAAACGTCTATTTGCGCGCCGCTCGCGAGCTAACCCAAAAACTAGATCATGAACCGTCGCCGGAAGAGATTGCCGACTTATTAGATAAGCCCGTTGGTGATGTCAAACGCATGTTGGGTTTAAACGAACGTGTGGCCTCTATCGATACGCCCTTAGGCCCTGAATCGGATAAGTCTTTGCTGGACACCATAGCCGACGTGCATGTGTCAGACCCTGCTTCCTTGCTGCAGGATGATGATATGCGCGCCAGCATAGGTGACTGGTTAGGTGAGCTAACGGAGAAACAACGCGAAGTTGTGGCCCGCCGTTTTGGCTTGCGCGGTTATGAAACCAGCACCCTAGAAGAAGTAGGTAGAGAGATAGGCTTAACCCGTGAACGGGTACGCCAAATTCAGGTTGAAGCTCTTAAGCGCCTACGAGATATTTTAGAGAAGCAGGGTTTGAGCAGTGAGTCCGTCTTTGCTGGGCAATAACACTAGTAATAGATGCAGATGAATAGGGGTTAAACCCCATAAACTAAAAAAGGCAGCCTAGGCTGCCTTTTTTGTGTCTGAAAAACTGGGGTCAGAGTCGAATGGCACTTACTTAAGCCATATTTCTTCACTGCTTTGTCATACCGGCGAAAGCCGGTATCCATATTCAACAGCTGGATTCCGGCTCGGAGGCCGGAAAGACTCACACTTTTCGCTTAGCGCTCTAGCAGTTTTAACTTGTTGGGTTTACCGTCCCATTCTTCGGCATCGGCTGGGCCTTCTTTCATCTCGGTGATGTTAGGCCATACTTCTGCCAGCTCGGCATTGAGCTCTAAAAACGCCAGCTGATCTTCGGGCAGCTCATCCTCAGAGTAAATCGCGTCTACGGGGCACTCGGGCTCACATAGGGCGCAATCTATGCACTCGTCGGGGTGAATGACAAGAAAGTTTGGGCCTTCATAAAAACAGTCCACAGGGCATACTTCCACACAGTCTGTGTGTTTGCACTTGATACAGTTCTCGCCAACTACGAATGTCATGGTTTTGCCTCTAATCCTAAACGCTAATCTAAGCTGCCATCGGCAACGGCGCGCAGTTTATCATCATCAAATTAATGAAGCCACAAGCCACAAGCTGTAAGTGGTAAGTAATTTCTTGCGGCTTGCAGCTTGACGCTTATAGCTTTTTTAGCTCATACAATAAATCCAACGCTTGTTTGGCGGTGAGGTTGTCGGGGTTGATGTTATTAAGCTTACTAATAGCTGGGTGCTCAGCCACCGCAAACATATCGGGTTGCGGCGAGCTGCTAACAGCGGCTGCTGCCTTGGGCGCAGATGCAGGTGCTGGTATAGCGGAGGCTACCGGCTGCGAGCCCTCGGCTGCTGAGCCGCTTTCCAGATCTTGTAACTTCTGCTTAGCTGCATCGACTACCTGCTTAGGTATACCGGCGAGCTTGGCAACCTGTAAGCCGTAGCTCTTGCTGGCTGGGCCTTCTTGTATGCTGTGTAAAAATACGATGTGGTCGTTGTGTTCGGTGGCATCCAAGTGCACGTTGCTCACTTGCGCGTAGCTGTCGGGTAGGGCGGTTAGCTCAAAATAATGGGTGGCGAACAAGGTAAAGGCTTTAACTTGCTCGGCCAGGTGTATGGCCGCAGCCCAGGCCAGCGATAGGCCGTCGAAGGTGCTGGTGCCGCGGCCTATTTCATCCATTAACACCAAGCTGCGTTCGCTGGCGTTATGCAGAATATTGGCGGTTTCGGTCATCTCTACCATAAAGGTAGAGCGGCCACCGGCCAGGTCATCCGCAGAGCCTATGCGGGTAAAGATTTGATCGGTTAAGCCCAGGGTAGCCGCCTGTGCCGGTACAAAGCTGCCGACATGGGCCAGTAGCGTGATCACCGCGGTTTGGCGCATATAGGTAGACTTACCACCCATGTTTGGGCCTGTGACTATCAGCATACGGCGGCTGTCGTCCAGCTTAACGTCGTTGGGGATAAAGGGGGCGTCCATCACCGCCTCCACCACCAAGTGGCGTCCTTGCACGATGTTAATGCAGGGTTGCTCTACAAAGTTGGGGCGGCATAGGGTGAGCTGATCGGCGCGCTCGGCTAGGTTAGCCAGCACATCCAGCTCCGACAAGGCGGCGGCGGTGTCTTGTAATTGGCGCAGCTGCTGGTTGAGGTTTTCGATTAGCTCTTCATACAGCATTTTTTCACGGCTAAGGGCGCGGCTTTTGGCGCTGAGGGCTTTATCTTCAAAGGTTTTTAGCTCGGGGGTGATGTAGCGCTCGGCGTTTTTTAGGGTTTGCCTGCGCAAATACTCGACGGGGGCTTTGCCGGCCTGACCTTTGCTGATTTCTATAAAGTAGCCGTGTACCCGGTTATAACCCACTTTTAAGGTAGCGATGCCGGTGCGCTCGCGTTCGCGGGTTTCTAAGTCGATTAAGAATTGGCCTGCGTTGCTGCTCAATGCGCGCAGCTCATCCAGCTCGGCGTCGTAGCCTTCGGCAATCACACCGCCGTCGCGTATCACTACCGGTGGGTTTTCAATTATTGCTCGGTCTAGCAGCTCGGTGGTTTCGGGGTAGATGCCCGCCTGCTGGGCCAATTGCTGTATTTGGGCGGCGCTAATATCTTGGCAGTGCTGTTGCAGAGCCGGTAACACCGATAAGGATTGTAATAGCCGCGATAAGTCACGGGGCCTAGCCGAGCGCAGGGCCACGCGCGCTAAAATACGCTCCATATCGCCTACCGGCTTGAGTATCTCGCGCAGGCTTTCAAAGTGGTAGTTGTGCAGCAGCGCTTGAATGGCATCTTGGCGCTGGCCTATAAGCTGTATATTGGCCAGCGGACGGTTCAGCCAACGGCGTAACAGGCGGCTGCCCATGGCGGTTTTGCAGCGGTCCATAATCCACTGCAGGGTGTACCCGCTTTCGCCATTGAGGTTGATGTCTATCTCTAGATTGCGGCGGGTGGCAGCGTCTAAAATTACGCTGTCTTCACGCTTCTCATGAATAATGTTTTGTATATGAGGCAGGGCGGTGCGCTGAGTTTCTTGCGCATATTGCAGCAGGCAGCCCGCCGAGCTAATCGCTAAGGGTAAATCAGCGCAACCAAAACCGGTTAAATCTTTAGTGTGAAATTGCTGGGTTAATAAGCGCTCGGCGGTTTCCAACTCAAACTCCCACACCGGGCGGCGGCGCAAACCTTTGCGGGTAAAGGTCGAGCTATTGTCCAAGCTGTCGGGTATTAAAATCTCGGCAGGGTCTAGGCGTTGCACTTCGCCTAATACCGCATCCAAGCCCTCTACCTCAAACACCTGAAAGCGGCCGCTGCCTATATCCAAGCTGGCTACGCCGTAGCGCTCGCCGTGCTGGTTAATGGCCAGCAGCAGGTTGTCGCGTCTGTCTTCTAATAAGGCTTCATCACTCACCGTGCCAGGGGTGACGATGCGCATGACCTTGCGCTCTACCGGCCCCTTGCTGGTGGACGGGTCGCCCACTTGCTCACAGATAGCCACCGAAATGCCGTGCTTCACTAGCTTCGCCAAATAGCCATCAGCGGAGTGATAGGGTATGCCTGCCATAGGAATAGGTTCGCCGCCCGACTTACCCCGTGCGGTTAAGGTGATGTCCAGCACTTCGGAGGCTAATTTCGCATCATCGAAAAAAATCTCGTAAAAATCACCCATGCGGTAAAACACCAACTCCTGAGGGTGCTGAGCCTTAATTTTAAGGTATTGCTGCATCATAGGCGTGTGTTGGGCGGTGGCAGTAGGTGCAGTCATTTAAGGCTTCGTCATTATTTGGGTTAAAGAAGGTATTAGGGTGGGGATGTTACGATAAATGGGACGTAATTTGTATGGGGTGGGTGAAATGCTTTACTGACGGCAAGGGTGGTGAGAAGGTATTACACTTTCTTAGCATGAACTATTAGCTTAGCTAGACCTATTGGCTTTACACGATCGTTGGTTTATTTTCTGTCGGCAAGGATTCCGCGCTGAGAATACCATTCAGCCTACTGATTTATAATTAGAGCCAACTTTGGCATGTCTTAGGGGAGAGTATTCATTGCGGGTAGTGCTATTGATAGCCGTTGCTGTTGCGGTAGCTTTAACGGTTTACTGGGGCAGTGGTTTGGAGCCTGCTTTGGCTAAGGGCTTAGCGATATTGAGCTTGATCGCAATACTGTGGGTTACTGAGGCGATTCATATCACCGCTACGGCGTTGCTAGTGCCTATAGTTGCGGCAATCTCAGGTGTGCTTTCTATAGACGAAGCGTTAGTGAGTTTTGCCGATCCTATAATATTCCTGTTTTTAGGAGGCTTTGCTTTAGCCGCTGCCATGCGTAAGCAGGGCTTGGACCAATGGCTGGCTTTACATGTGATAAAACTTGCCCGCGGCCGTCTTATTGTTGCCATTGTTTTACTGTTTGTTGCGACCGCTTTTCTGAGTATGTGGATTAGTAACACCGCCACGGCGGTGATGATGTTACCTATAGTGTTTGGCCTACTAGCCAACCTGGATAAAGAGCATTATCGGGCCACTTTTACTTTTGTATTACTGGGTATTGCCTACAGCGCTAATATAGGCGGTATAGGTACAATAGTGGGCAGCCCGCCCAATGCCATTGCCGCATCGATTTTGGGCTTGGACTTTGTTGAGTGGATGGCTATTGGTGTGCCACTGGTAATTGTGTTGTTGCCAGCAATGATACTCACTCTATGGTTATGTATACGGCCACAGCTGCCAGCAATGTCAGATAAAACTCTAGAGGTAACGCCTTGGGGGCAGCAAACTTGGTGGGTGCTATTTATTTTTATAGCCGTTGTGAGTTGCTGGCTGATGAGCAAGCCCATTAGCGAATGGCTGGATATTACGCAAAGTTTCGATACCATTGTTGCCCTAACTGCCATCATCGTATTGTTGGCCTCGGGCTTGCTGAAATGGAAAGAGTTAGAGAGTTCGACGGACTGGGGCGTGTTACTGTTATTTGGCGGCGGCATTACGCTGAGTGTTGTACTGGCCAAAACCGGGGCAAGCACTTTTTTGGCCGATCAGTTAGTCGCCATATTTGCTGGCGGCTCTGCGTTGCTTTTTTTGGCTTTAGCGGTTGCGCTGATGATATTTTTAACCGAGCTGGCCAGTAATACCGCCAGTGCTGCGTTACTCATTCCTATTTTCTATTCGCTACCGCAATCGCAAATTGGCGTATCGCCGGAGTTGCTGTCTATCGCTATCGCGGTTGCTGCCTCCTGTGCATTTATGTTGCCTGTTGCAACACCGCCCAATGCGATTGTGTACGGCACTGGCCTAGTCATGCAAAGACAAATGATTAGGGTGGGGTTGTTTTTAAATGTAATCTGCATAGTTTTGATTACTTTGCTAATGCCTTGGTTGCGCTAATCAATAAGGATTAGGACGGGATTATGCGGGACAGCACCATACTAAATTATTGAAAAATACCTATCCGCAACAAGGTGATGGCTGACTGCTATCTTTTAATTTTGGGCGTTTAGCCATAACAAAACGCATAGTTTACCCCCGAAGCACGTAAAGATAGAGTCGCGTGAAAGCTTTCTCAGAAGCAGCGGGTCGTGAAGATGGTGCTGCAGTTATTGAGCAATTTGCAGTAATACAAAATAATTGCTTGCGCTGCCATCAGGCTTTTAGAGAAACGATTCAGCAGCACTTTTATAACAAGCGTCAATGAGTTTTGCGCTTATAGAGCAAGTTTGGGGTACGTGTTATTGCGCCAATAAACTTTCCAAACAATGCTCACTAATGCCATAAAACTCTTTTATAGCAGCGATCTGTTGTAACACTTCGCTATTGTCTACCGGCGTCGTTCTTTTTACCGCCAGGATCATTTTGTTTTTGTTGGTGTGCTCTAGGCTGATAAATTCAAAGACCTTGGTGCTATAGCCATGGGCTTCTAAGAGCAGGGCGCGTAAGGAGTCGGTCACCATTTCGGCTTCTTGGCCTAAGTGCACACCGTATTGCAGCATGGGTTTAAACAGCGCCGGGCTTTGCATTTGTGGGCGTATTTGTTTATGGCAGCAAGGCGAACACATGATGATAGAGGCGCCAGCCTGAATGCCGTAGTTGATGGCATAGTCGGTGGCGGTATCACAGGCATGCAAGGCTATCATCACATCGGTGTGGCTAGGCGCATGGGTTTTGACGTCACCACAAACAAATTCCAGGCCAGTTTGTTCCAGTTTTTTAGCGGTGTTATTGCACAAGTCAGCTAATTCCTGGCGCAGTTCAACGCCGGTAACTAGGCAGGGGTTACCTAGGCTATGACGTAAATAGTCATGGATGGCAAAGGTTAAGTAGCCCTTGCCAGAGCCAAAATCAACCACCTGTAAGGCTGTGTCTTTAGGCGCAGGTGAACTGTCTAGGGCCTGACTGAACACCTCGATAAACTTATTAATTTGTTTCCATTTGCGTGACATCGACGGTATCAGTTGCTGTTGCTGATCGGTAACGCCTAAGGCTGTTAAAAAAGGCCGTTTAATGTCGATATAGCGCTTCTTCTCGCGATTGTGCTGTTGGCTGCTGGGGGCATTTTGTTGGGCCTTGTGGCTGCTGATGCTGGCCTTGCCTTTTTTGCTGATGTTAAGCTGGGTTTCTACCGTGTCAGTATGTAGGTGTGCGCTTTTAAAATCACTTTGTAGCAGCTCCGTTATCAATGTTAACGCTTCAGCGGGCGGGAAGTTCTTGGTGATAGTGTTGGTTTTATAAGTGTAAACACAGGAGATAGCGGCTTCATTACGCAGTGTTATAGGACGCATGGTTAAGCGTTGTAACTCTTTATCGCTACCGCGGTATTTACCTAGCAGCAGTTTTACCAGGTTCTTCTGCTCTAGGCTGGCGGATACTTGCTGTAAAAAATCTTGCGCGGTACTGTCGTTGGCTTTTGGCATATAAAGTATTTTCGTTGCTAGCTGGTGATCTGATGAAGGTTATTTAAAAACCTAACTAAGATGATAATTAAAATCGTTTGAATCTATTAGCTGCTGCTATTACTGGCAGTCCAGTTCATTGTGAATTAGCACCACGCACTGTGAGGCAAATAGCATCTTGGGGCCTAAGTTAATTTTTTCTGCGCCTAGGCGTTTCAAACTATTAAAACTTTTTTTCGGCATGGGAATATGGTCGGTGAGTAGGAAGCAGGGGTTACCGTCAAAGGCTTGCTCGCGGATAGCGGTGCCTTTTTTATCCATCACAAACAGTTGATAATCTTCTGCTAACTCTTGCACCAGTTTTTCAAAGCTGATGGTGCGTACACTAATGCCCGCTTCCACTTGGCGTTGCTGTTCCTTGCCCATGCCCTTTGATACGTCCAGTGCCTGTGCCACTTTTTGTAATAGGGCCTGCTCATGGAAGCCGCCAATATTACGTATTTCATTGGAATTAAAGCTTACCGTGCGGGAAAAATCCTGCGTGCTTTCTAATACGATATGGACAATAACGTCGTCGCGGTGTGATTGCGCCACAAAAATAGCATTCATCAGGGTGTGCGCGATAATTTCGCTGTGTGCTTCTTGGCCGACGGCGGCTAATAATTTTTGGCTGTCGGTAGGTGCGGATCGAGCTCGTAAAACAAAGGCGCGCATGGAATTTACCGGTTGCTGATAGCTGTGGTTGACGTGTTTATATTATGAGATGACAACTGATGGCGTCATCACAGTGTACGTGGGGTCAGGGTGCAGCCATGGTGGTTATGTTTGGCGGCGGCTGATTCGATGGCGGCTATTATCGCTGCTTTGGTAAATTCTGCAACTGCAGTGTTCACCATAGGGCTAGGCTCTATTAATCTAGATTCTATGGTTCTATGGTTCTATGGACCTATGGACCTATGGATCTAAGATCTAGGCTCTAGCGCTAACAGGGTCAGCCACAAGGTCACCGACAAGGTAGTCGCTCTAAAAAATCAATAGCCCCATAAGCCGTTGTGAGTTAATCCCGCACCAAACGCAGCATAGGCTCTTCATCCAAGTAAATTAAGCCATGTACCTCGGTTACGTGTTTGCCTTTAATGAGCTGTAATAAATAGTCGGCTATGCCTTGGGTGATCACTTGGCCGGGTACTAGTAGCGGTATACCCGGTGGGTAGGGCACTAACTCGTCGGCGCTGATGCGGCCTATTAGGCTGGGGTTTACCTTTTGGCTGTCATCCAATAAGGGCTGGTCTTCGGTGTCACCAAAGTAGGCGTCTTTAGGTAAACATTTGAGTTCGCTCATGGCGGGTAAGGGAATGACTTGGTTAGTGTTGCTGGGGGTTTTAGCGGTGCTGGCCATTTGCTGCAAGGCGTGGATGAGGCGCAGCACTTTGCTGTCGGTAGAGCCTAGGGTGACTAATACCGAGACGGTGTTGTGTGTGGTTTTTTCCACCTGTATGCCGTATTGATCAAACAGCAATTGCTGCAACTGCTTGCCGGTGTAGCTAGAGGCGCTGGTGTCTATGGTGACCTTGGTGGGGTCTAGGCGTATACCATCGCCTTGTACTTCGGGGGCGAGTAAATCCTCCAGCTCTAATACGCGAAAAACCTGCGTTTGATTGATCTCTAGCCGCAGCCGCTTAGACATGGCCAAGCAGCGGCTGAGTTGTTGGTAGCCTTCCATGCTCATTTGTTTGCGGGCCACATCCAAGCTGGCAATCATGGAGTATTGCGGGCTGGTGGAGGTGTGCATATTGATATTTTCTTGAAAGCGGTGTTCATCAAAATCGGGGTCGGCGACGTGTACCATGCTGGCCTGCGAAAACGCCGACAACATTTTGTGGGTGCTTTGGGTGACGTAATCGGCGCCGCAGTCTAGGGCATTGGGCCTGAGTGCGGGGTGAAAATAGCCGTGGGCATACCAGGCTTCGTCTATTAGCACTTTAATTTTTTTAGCGTGGGCAGCCTCAATAATAGGCGCTAAGTCGTAATACAGGCCGTCGTAGGTGCACGAGGTAAGCACTAACAGTTTGGCGTCGGGGTTGGCGTCTATGGCGGCTAAAATATCACGGCGACATACCGGGCCATAAACCCCGTATTCAGGTTGCAGGCTGGGGTTGAGGTAGATGGGCTCTATGCCAAACATGATCACCGCGTGGTGCATAGATTTGTGGCTGCCTCGGTCTAGCAATATTTTGCCGCCACCGCCCAGCAGTTGTTGTACCACCACCTTGTTGGCGGTAGAGGTGCCATTGGTGACAAAAAAAGTATGCTTAGCGCCAAAGGTTTTTGCCGCCAGCTTTTGTGCCTCTTGCATTACCGATTGTGGGTCCATTAATGAGTCCAGCGATTGCACCGAGCAGGACAGGTCGGCATTAAATACATGCTCGCCCATCAGTGCATAAAAATCGGATATCCAGGGGCTGCTACGCAGGCTGTCGCCACCGGCGTGGCCGGGGGTATGCCAGGAGTCTTTGGCGCTGTAGATATACTCACGCAGGGCATCGGCAAAGGGCGTGCTGGCGCGTTTTTGCAGGGCAGACTGAATTAAGCGGTACACATTATTGAAGTTGTGTTCGTCGCGGGCAAACAGCTCATCGAAGTTGTCGGCGATAGGGCTGGCATCGGCAACGGTTAAAAATTGTGATAGCTCGGCTCGCAGTTTTTTTAGGCTTGAGGATAATTGTTGGGCCTGGTCTATGGTGGCTGTATCTATGACTACCGCTTGCAGTAAACCGTCATCGCTAGCCAGCGTCGCGGCCTGGTCACAGCTGCTGGCTATAAAACTGATATTGAGGTCATTTTTTTGCTGTAGCGCACAGCGATTAAGTTGTGCGCACCAGTGCTCACGGAAATCTTTATCGTGACTAATAATAGCGACATGACAGGCAACAGCAGACATAGGCTTACTCTCATCGTATGAATATTACAGAGTGGCAGAGTTGGATCTATTTAAGGTTAGCACTGCTGAGTGATTATGCTATTGCGAAGGACTAGGGAATGGAGCAGAAGTTAATCGTCAGCATTAACTGGCGATTAACTCTAGATGATAGCCTCTAGAGACTGCCACCTAGAGGCTGCCACCTAGAGACAAGAGACTAAGAACTAGCGACTGACATCAAAACACATCAAAGCGTAACAAGTCCTCAGGCTCTGCGCGCCTGCGTATCAGCTTGCTGCCCTGCTGCATGTCAGTGAGCACAGCGGCAGCGGATAGGCGGCCACAGTAGTCGTTCATCATTTCCAGTGCATAAGCGCCGGTGTCCAATAGCGCTATGATGTCGCCGTTTTGGGTGTTGGCGGGCAGCTCGCGCAGGTTGGGCTGGTGTACTAACACCTGCTCTAAAGTGGCATGGTGGGCGCTTAATGCCGGTTCGGTAGCCAGCAGGGATTTAACCCGGCCTTCGCCTTCTATGTCGTAGTAGGTGTCGCTGCTGTCGCATAGTGGCCCCACTATGCGGCATAGCTTGGTGTCGGTATCGTCGGCACGATTGGCGTTAACCATGTGGAAATACCAGCCCGAAAAAATATCAAACAAGATGTTGTAGCCTGCATCCAAATAATACACTGGGAAAGCGCTACGCTGTTTGTCGCATTCTATACGGCTTAATAAAATAGCGGTATCGCTCATCATGCTGCGGCCAGGCTCAACAATGATTTCTATATCACTGCCTAGGGAGTCAGTAATGGGTTGGATTAAAATTTTGGCGATGGCGTCAAAATCGACATCTGTGCGGTATTTTTTTTGATAGTGCTCAGCAACGGTGCGCCAGTTTTCTTGTGAGCTGCTGTAGTTTTTGGGATAACCGCCGCCCAGGTTGATATGTTGCAAGGGGTAGGGTAGTAATGCGCTCACTTCTTTGGCATAGGCGATTAAAAAATCCGCTTCTTTTTGATAGGTGCTAAGGTCAGTGACTTGCGTGCCTATGTGCGCGTGTATACCGGTCATGGTTAAAAATTCAGGGTGCTGAATAATTAAAGCAATGGCGGTAAGCTGCTCTTCGCGGGTCATGCCAAACTTAGAGTCCGAGGTGCCGGTTTCCCAGCCGGCGATAGCGCCGCCTTTAATCTCGGGGACAATGCGTAGGGTGACATTGGCTTTTTTGTTTAAGTCTTGGGCTACCGACAGAATGCGTTCTAGCTCGGCGACGGAGTCCACGTTAATGGCTTTGATATCTTCGGCAATAACTTGCTCTAGCTCTACGCGCAATTTGGCCACGCCGTTAAATACCATGTCTTGGGCGCTATAACCGGCAGTTTTGGCTTTAAAAAACTCGCCGCTAGAGTTAATTTCTATACTGAGGCCTGCGTCTTTTAAAACTTGCAGCACAGCAATATTGGCATTGGCCTTACTGGCATAGCACACGGTGGTGTTGGCGTGCACACGGCGGAAATTACTCAGTATATCTTCGGCGTTATGTCGCAGCTTAGCTTCTGAATACACATATAAGGGCGAACCGTATTGTTCTATCAGCTCAGTTGTATTTACCCCATCGATATACAGTTGATTGTTTTGGCTGGTCAAGTGGCCGGGGCGGCCCCAAGGGTGTAAAGCGACAGCTAGGCTCATTCTTCATACTCAGTTGCAGTGTTTTTGCAAACACTATGAATTAAGGAAATGTGAAACTGAGTGTACTCTCAACTTTTTTTAAAATAGCCACAAGAGACATTTTTTAAGAGGGCTTGTGATATATATTCACAAGTCTGTTACATCAGGCTAAAAACTGAACGAAACGACTGCGAGGGCTTAGGTCGGTATGGTCATATTAGCTTCGCTTAGCAGCCATTCTATAAATACTTTGCAACGCTCGGACAAACTTTCTTGCTGGCTGGTAATTAAATGGTAGGACGAAGGGTCGTGAATTTTACTGGCAAAGGGTTGTACTAAAACGCCTGTGAGTAAATCGTCAGCGCAGGTGAGGTTATCCCCCATGGCTACGCCTAGGCCGTGCCTTGCGGCAATCATCTGATGTATGGTGCTGGGTATTATCATGCTGTTGCTAGTGTCTATGCCGGTTACCCCTTCGGCGGCCAACCAGGTAGACCACAGGCCATCGTTGCCTTCGTTAATCAAGGTGTGTTGTTTAAGGTCTATGGGGCTAAGCAGCTTCGGCTCTTGCGCTAATAAATCTGGGCTACACACCGGAAAGCTCAATGTTTCCACCAGTAAAATCACATCGCGGTATTGCCATTGGTCGGCGTTGCCCCAGCATATGCACACGTCTAGGTCGGGGTTGTAGGCGGCTTCTATGTCGTCGGAGGTGAGTAAGTTAATACGCAGCTGCGGGTATAGGGCTTTGAATTTATGCAGCCTGGGCATTAGCCAATAGGCGGCAAAGGCGGGGGGGGTAGAAATGGCCAACTCACCGCTATAGTCATCTTGTTTTAAATCTTTTACCGAGCGGGTGATTAGCTCTAGCGCTGAGCTAACGGCGGGTAGCAGCGTTTTACCTTCGGCGGTTAAATGCACCTGGGTGGTGGATCTATCAAATAATTTTACTGCTAAGTTGTCTTCTAACAGTTTGATTTGTTTGCTTACTGCGCTGTGGGTAACGCATAGCTCATCGGCAGCGCGCACAAAGGATAAGTGCTTGGCAACCGCAGAAAATACGCGCAGGGCATTGAGTGGTGGCAGTTTAGTCATAAAGCGTTATAGCCCAATTTTTATAGCTAGGTGTAAGTTAACAAGCTTTTAAGTGTATGAATTTAGTTGTTTTTAAACAAGGCCAATGCCCAAATAGTGTCGCTAGTGCAGGGGTTAGCTAGCTAGTGCCTTTTAGTTACAGCTGCGGTGTTTTCTTTTCACTATTCAGCAGCCTACAGCCTTGCCTATTATAGCCTCGTTCTATCAATAAACTTAGTGCAGCTTCTGGCGGCTAAGTGTTGACCTTAAGCCCAAAACAATAACAAGGGATAAGCAATGTTTACTAAAAAACTATTAACACAAGCCATTATCGTGGCCTCAGCCAGCAGTATGAGCGCCGCCGTGCAGGCTCAGGAACAAAAAAAAGTCAGCGCATTGGAAGAAGTGGTAGTAACCGCAACCAAGCGCGCTAAGAGTTTGCAGGATGTTGCCATAGCGGTAACCGCCATGGGAGAGAATGAGTTAGATGAGTTTAATATCACTAACTTTGACGACTATGTACGTTACTTGCCAGGCGTTAACTCCGCAGGCCGCGGGCCTGGCCAGTCATCCGTGTTTATACGCGGCATGGCTACCGACTCCTCAGACCAAACCTCGGTGGAGTTTGGTGCCCCCGTTCCCAATGTGGCTTTATACCTAGATGAGCAGCCTGCCAGCTCCACTGGCCGTAACTTAGATGTTTACGCCGCTGATCTTGAGCGGGTAGAAGTGTTGCCTGGGCCGCAGGGTACCTTATTTGGCGCTAGCTCACAGGCGGGCACCATACGCTTAATTACCAATAAGCCGAATGTGAATGAAACACAAATTGCTGTCGATGTGAGTGTTTCTGACACCCACATGGGTGAGTCCAGCCATAGTGAAGAGCTAGTGCTTAACTTTCCGTTAATCGAGGGCAAGTTAGCGGTGCGTGGTGTGTTTTATAAAGCGGTAGATGGTGGCTATATCGATAACGTCTACGGGGAAACCTCCTTTGGCCCCGGCGATGAAGGCTTCCCCGTAGGTGCCACCACTACGGTTGCCAATAACGCAGCCTTTGTAGAGGATGATTTTAACGACACTGAATATACCGGTTACCGTTTGGGTGCCAAATACATCATCAACGATGACTGGAGTATCTTAGGTCAGTTTATGCACCAAGAGTTGGTAGCCGATGGTGTATTCGATCATGCCCCCAGCAAGATAGATGATTTGCAATCATCAGGCGAACCCATTACCGGTGTTGCGGTAGGCGATTTAGAAGTTACCCGTTACTTCCCCGATGAGTTAGACGATCAGTTTGATCAAATGGGCATTACCATAGAAGGCCACATAGGCGAGTTAGATTTAGTCTATGCCGGTTCTTATTTGGATAGGGAAGTGGTTAATAGCTTTGACTACACCGGCTATACCCACGTCGGCACCTTCTCCTATTACTACTTATGCCAACCCAGTTACACCCACTGTGGCAGCCCCATACAGGGCATGCCAGATAGCCAGGTGAATAACAAAAGGCAAACCAATGAGCTGCGCTTAAGCTCAAATTTTGATGGCGGTGTTAATTTTATTGCCGGCCTTTACCACGACGATGCAAAAACCGAAGTGGACAGCAATTTTTATGTACAGGCCATTTACGATAGCGAATCTTTTTACCAAAACAGGCCCATACCTGGCTCTACCACGGTAAATCCTGATTTCCGTCCACGGGGTATTAGCTACACCAATGATATTACCCGTAGAGAAGATCAGCGCGCTATTTTTGGTGAGTTAAATCTAGACCTTAGCGATCAGCTTTCCTTAACGCTGGGTGCCAGATATTACGAGATTGATATCACTATGTTGGGCTCTACCAGCTTTGCCACACCGAAAGTGGGTAATACAGCAGACGAAGATGATAACGGCAGAAACTACGACGAAATTTTTGCCAATCACCTACCTTACGAGCAAGACGACACCATTTTTAAAGCCACCATGGAATACAACCATACGGAAGACCAGTTGTATTACTTCACCTACTCAGAAGGATTTAGGCCCGGTGGTTTAAACCGCCCACCTGAAAGCGCTTTTGTTTCGCAAACCTACGACAGCGATGAAGTCACTAACTATGAGTTCGGTTGGAAAACGACTTGGATGGATGGCCGGGTACGCTTTAACGGCGCGATGTACTTTATCGATTGGAAGGGCATGCAAGTAGGCATTACCGATTTCGAAAACGTAGGCGTAGTGACCTTTGTAGGCAATGTGTCTAACTCAGAAATTTACGGCATAGAGGGCGACTTAACCTTTGCCGCCACCGATAACCTAATGCTATTTGCTTCATTCTCATTATTAGATACCGAGATGACCAAAGTCGCACAGGGCGGTAGCCAAATTGCCAAAGCCGGCAGCGAAATAGCCTTAGCGCCACCGGTGCAGTTAAATATGCGCGCGCGTTATGAGTGGGCCATAGGTGATATGCAGCCCTATGCGCAAGTGGTTTACTCCTATACCGACGAGCAATACAGCTCAGTGATAGAGAAAAATCGCTATCTACAAGATGCTTATCAAACCGTTGATGCCTCATTCGGCATGGCTATAGATGAGCACTGGGGTGCAGAGGTATTTGTAGAGAACTTAACCGATGAGCGCGCCGAGTTGTTTATTAACTCGCTAGATACCAGCTTGAGAATTACCACCAACCGGCCGCGCACCGTAGGCTTGCGGGTGTCTTACGATTATTAAGCCCTTTGGGGTTAGCTAGTGTTTTTGTAAACACTATTTTACCCCCATGTTTTCATAGTGCTCCCAGGAGTATGTCCCTATTGACCATAGCTTAGCCCGCTAAGCTATGGTCTTTTTTTGAATTTTATTGCGGTTTTATTACAGCTGGCTAACGCAGTTTTACATCAATAATAACTATTGCAGCCAACCATAAAGCCTTAAGCCACTCTAAAAAAGTGCTTGTAATACAGAGAGCTAAAACATGCCTAACATCATGCAGGTATTGAAACGCACAGAGGCCGCTTATTATGTCTACGCTTAAAGCGCCTTCCCGTTGGGATATAGGCTTTACCTTGGTTTTGTTAGTGAGTTTATTATCGCTATCAGTGTATTTTTTTGGTGAGGATTCCTCCCTAGGCCCCAACCAAATTGTCTTAACCTTTGTTGCTGCAGTGGTGGCGATTATAGGTATTAAAAATGGTTTGTGTTGGCAGGATATTGAGCAAACTATTATTAGCTCGGTGTCGGCGGCATTAATGGCCGCACTGATTTTACTATCAGTAGGGGGCTTAATCGGCAGCTGGATTTTATCCGGCACCGTGCCTAGCATGATTTATTACGGCGGCCTGCTGCTAAGCCCTGAATATTTTTATGTGGCGGGGTGTTTGCTCTGCGCCTTGGTGTCTTTTTGTGTGGGTAGCTCTTGGACTACTGTAGGCACCATAGGGGTAGGGGTAATGGGTACGGCGGTAAGCATGGATCTGCCTATAGATATTACCGCCGGTGCGATTATATCGGGTTCTTACTTTGGCGATAAAATGTCGCCCATGTCCGACACCACCAATCTTGCCCCGGCGGTGACGGGCACCGATTTATTTACCCATATACGCAGCATGATGTGGACCACCTTGCCCAGCATGTTCATTACCTTAGTTATTTTTACCGTGTTAGGGCTCAATTATCAGCCTCCGGCTACGGCGGTAGATAGCGCGCTGTTTTCGGCGGGTTTAGCCGAAACTTTTACCATTAATGGCTTTATGTTATTGCCGGTGGCCTTTGTGGTGTTTCTCGCCATGAAAAAAGTGCCGGCCCTGCCTACGGTGTTGGCGGGTACTATCGTGGGTTGTGTGTTTGCCCTCCTATTTCAAGGGCCGGTGATTATTCAGTTTGTGGATGACAGCAGCTTAAATACCTTTGAGGCCATGGTGAAGGGCACCTGGACGGTGCTGTTTGATGGCTATGAGTCCCATACCGGCGATAGCAAAATCGACAGCCTGCTATCTAGGGGCGGTATGTTTTCGATGCTGCATACCTTATGGCTAATTATTGCGGCGATGAGCTTTGGCGGCATGATGGAAAAAACCGGCATGTTACAAAAGCTAGTGCGCGGCCTATTGGCTATGTCGGTGTCCAGCGCGGCTTTGGTAGCTAAAACCATCGTCAGTTGCATAGGGGTGAACGCCATAGCCTCGGATCAATACATCTCCATCGTCATGCCCGGCCGTATGTATAGCGAGGAATATAAAAAGCGCGGCATTAGGCCGGAAATACTCTCCCGCGTGCTAGAAGACGGCGGCACCATCACCTCGCCACTCATACCCTGGAATACCTGCGGCGCTTTTTTAGCAGGTACCCTGGGGGTAGCCACGCTCACTTATCTACCTTACTGTTTTTTTAATTTGATCAACCCGGTGATGTCTATAGTGTTGGCCTATTTAGGTATAGGTATGGGTGCAGGTGCAGGCGCGGGTGTAGTAACGGGTGTGGCCGCGCAAGCCAATGAACAGGCTGATACTGCCAGCCACGCTAACAAGCCCGCTGCCGCTGGCTTAGCGGAAAACAGCTAAGCTGCAAGCGTTAATACTAGCGGGATGCTAAGTAGCTAGTAGCCCGCTATTTACGCTAAAACTCCCTAGGTTGAGAGCTGTTTTTTAGGTTAAATAGTGAGCAGCTCTCGACATTAGCCTCTCTACTCTTTATAGTGCGCGGCCCCTGAGCATTAGCTGCGGGCCCACTACACTACAGCATTCTGGAACTTCTCTTGATTACCACTGCAAACATCACCATGCAATTTGGCGCTGCGCCTTTGTTCGAAAATATCTCTGCTAAATTTGACGGCGGCAATCGCTATGGCTTAATTGGCGCCAATGGCTGCGGCAAATCCACTTTTATGAAGATACTCAGCGGCGAGCTGGCACCTACCTCGGGTAATGTGTCTATTAACCCCGGCGCTAAAGTCGGCGTGCTTAGCCAGGATCAGTTTGCCTTTGAGGCTTACAGTGTCGTGGATGCGGTGATTATGGGCGATGTGGCCCTGTGGAAGATAAAGCAAGCGCGCGATCGTATTTACGCCTTGCCAGAAATGAGCGAAGACGAAGGCATGGAAGTTGCCGGGCTAGAAGTTGAATTTGCCGAAATGGACGGCTATAGCGCCGAAAGCCGCGCTGGCGATATCTTGCTAGAAGCAGGCATAGCTGAGGAGTTTCACTTTGGCTCTATGGCGCAAGTCGCCCCCGGTTATAAAGTACGTGTGCTACTGGCCCAGGCGCTATTCGCCAACCCCGATATATTGCTGCTGGACGAACCCACCAACAACCTTGATATCGATACCATCAACTGGTTGGCCACAGTACTGAACGATCGTAAGTGCACCATGATTATTATTTCGCACGATAGGCACTTTTTAAACTCAGTGTGTACTCATATGGCCGATATCGATTACGGCGAGCTGCGCATCTACCCGGGTAATTACGAATACTTTTTAGAAGCCTCATCGTTAATACGCGAACAGCTATTAACCGAGAACGCGAAAAAGAGCGCCGAGATAGACGAGCTGCAAGCCTTTGTTAATCGCTTTTCGGCTAATGCTTCTAAAGCTAAGCAGGCTAGTTCGCGCGCTAAAAAGATGGATAAGATTTCTTTAGACGAAGTGAAAACTACCAGTCGCCAAACACCTTCACTACGCTTTCAGCAAACTAAAAAATTACACCGTCAAGCGCTAGTGTTAGAAAAGCTTAGCCACGGCTACGACGGCGAAACGTTGTTTAGTAACGGCAATATGATTTTAGAAGCCGGTGCGAAGTTAGCGGTAATAGGTGATAACGGTGCCGGTAAAACCACTTTTTTACGCTGCCTAATGAATGAGTTGCAAGCTAATAGCGGCATGATTAAGTGGTCAGAAAACGTCAATATAGGTTACTGCCCGCAAGACAGCAGCGCCGATTTTGATAGTGACCTCAACTTGTTCGATTGGATGTCACAATGGCGCAGCCCTAAGCACGATGATTTAGCTGTGCGTGGCATGTTGGGTCGCCTGTTGTTTACCGCGGATGACGCTAACAAAAAAGCAAGAGTATGTTCGGGTGGTGAGAAAAACCGTTTGTTATTTGGCAAGTTAATGATGCTGGACACTAACGTGTTAATTATGGATGAGCCCACTAACCATTTGGACTTAGAAGCTATAGAGGCGTTAAACATCGCGCTGAAAGGCTACGATGGCACTTTGATTTTTGTTAGCCACGATAGGGAGTTTGTTTCTTCCTTGGCTACTCGAGTGGTAGAGATTAAAAATGAAGCGGTCATCGACTACCAAGGTACTTATGATGAGTACTTAGCTAGCCAGCAAGCGGCGCAGAAAGTCGCCTAGCGGTTGCCTCTCTGTCATACCGGCCTCTGGTCGGTATCAAGTTGTACATCCTCATAGGGTCATTACCGGCCTGCTAGCCGGTGTCCAGTTGCTCCTCATACTGTCATGCCGGACTCGATCCGGCATCCAGCTAATCAGGCCTACCCGCTAACCTTTTCTAAATTAGCGCGATTAGCTTAAGCTTTAATAATTCCCCAATCTTAATCTTAGTAAAATCTTAGTAAGATACCCACTCTAAAGAATCTTAGTAAGACACCAGAATCTTAGTAAGACACCCACTCTAATAAATTAAGAAAAACACAANCCTGTAATCAAGCGAAACAACTGATTCAAGGAAGTGAGTTGTCAGACCTTTAAAATCACAAGAATTAATAATCTTCACGATTTTCAGGCAGCACTGAACCTACCGATCTGGCATAGGATTATTTGAGAGTGGGTTTTAATTAAAGCAAAGCTGTGCAGTTAGCCAAGCCAGGCGTACGTTGATAGCCAAAAATCTTCGCCGCAAGATCTTAATAAGACACCCACTCTAATAAATTAAAAAAACACAATCCTGTAATAAAATCTTAGTAAGACACCCACTCTAAATCTTAGTAAGACACCCACTCTAATAAATCAATCTTCAATCTTAGTAAGACACCCACTCTAATAAATTAAAAAAACACAATCCTGTAATCAAGCGAAACAACTGATTCAAGGAAGTGAGTTGTCAGATCTTTAAAATTACAAGAATTAATAGTCTTCACGATTTTTAGGCAGCACTGAACCTACCGATCTGGCATAGGATTATTTGAGAGTGGGATTTAATTAAAGCAAAGCTGCGCAGTTAGATAATCCAGGCGTACGTTGATAGCCAAAAATCTTCGCCATTTCTTTCAGTTTCTCTTTCACTCCGACCAAGCTTTTAAATCGGCATTCAAATTGAGTGCTTAGCGTTAGCCACTGTTGTGGCTCTATCGTTAGGCGCTCAAGTATAGGTGGTAGCTGTTGATTAATAGCACCGCGTTTATCACTGCGAATAATGCGCCCAGTCCAGTCGACTAATTCTATATAATCTTTTAGATGAAAGGGGATGCCTTCTGGCATAGGATCTCGGGGGTTGCCGATAAATCTGGCTAGGGCTTTGGGTTGGTGTTGCTGCTGTTTTATTGCATTTATACGTTTTTTAATCGAGGTGTGCTGTGACTGCTCAGGTGTTTTAGCCAGTTTGGCTCTAATGGGGTTAAGGTCTACATAGGCCATGCAGGCAAGCAGGGCTTTTTCATCCAATAGGGCTTGTGATTTAAAACGTGACTCCCAAAATCGGCCGGTGCACTGGTCCTCCGCATTGGCTTGCCTGGCGATAGGTTCATTTAAAGCCCGCATAAACCAGCTGATATCACAAAGCTGTAAGCGCCATTGTTCAAGCTTGAGTTTAACAGCATCAAGTTCTGTCGGGCTTAATCATCAGTTAACTGCTTTATCGCTTAGGTTTAGCGATGCTGCCTTATTGATATGCAATACAACATGGTGGTGATTACTCATCACTGCATAGGCACACAGATCAATGGTGAAGACTTTAGCTAACAATAAAATACGGTCTTCAACCCATTGCCTTCGGTGTTCGTAGCTTTTGCCGGTAAAGCTNTCTATACCGCACAAAAAAGNNCGCCTTACACAGCGGGAGGTGCAGTGATAGTAAGGGGTTGCGTCTAGGGAGACCAGTTCCTTTCTGGGTTTTGGCATAGTTAACCGCTCCTTGGTTACTGATGCTGGTTAAATATACAGTTGTTTGGTTCTGTGTCAAGCTTTAAAGTGGGTGTCTTATTAGTGGTTAGCCATATCCAGCAGGAAAGGGGGGTGCTTTATTTTCAGCACCAGGATCGCGTCGACCCTATATTTGATGTTGATCAACCAATTGAGTTTGAGAATATTAAACACTCTGATTCAAATCCACTGCATGAGCTGGTTAAGCAGGTCTACGAATTTCAAAACTATATCTATGAAAAAAATGAATTTAGAGCTGAGGATAAAAAGCTATTAAGCTCTCATATGGAAAGAAAAAATACTTTAGTACGGTGGAATAAGCGCGTAATTTCACACTACTCAGCGATGAGCAATGTGTAGTGCGATCATGCGATCAAGGAGTCACAATTTTTGAAACTTAACCCTGTAACTACATCGAGATAATAAACTAGGCAGTATCTCTCTGATCCTTTGAACTTTAGATCTAACCACATCCAATAACAAACTGTTAAGTGTAATAGGAAATAAAAATGATCGGAAAATGTCTTTGTGGCGACGTGCAATTTGAAATTGAAGGTGAAATTCCAAATCTTTTACAGTGTCATTGCTCATTATGCCGCAAACAAAGTGGTTCATCTGCCAATGCTTCAACATTTGTGCATGAAAGTAAGTTCACTTGGACGTCTGGTCAAAATAACGTTTCCCATTACAAAAAAGATACTGGTTTCAGTTCCAGTTTTTGCGCTAAATGCGGTAGCCCCGTTCCTAATCAATTGGGAAGCACGGACAAATACTGGGTTCCAGCAGGGCTGCTTGAAAATGAAGAGGATCTAGAAATTGTGGTGCACATCTATACCCAATCAAAAGCAAGCTGGGAAGAGATTCCGTCATCTGGGAAACACTTTGAGGAAATGCCTGATATAGAGTTACTCAACAAGGCCTTGCAGCGTACAAGCCGCTAATGCGGCGTTATGATTCTAGAGTGCTTTAAGGCGAGTACTGTAGGGGCAGTACTGTAGCGTCAGTGATTTAGGGCCAGAGAAATATTTACCGGCGCCAAGAAAATATAACAAACAACCGTGATTAATGGATCAACAAAGCCATAGCCCTTAAAAAACCAACCCCATGAGCTATCAGCAGTTACTGAACCCATGCAATTTTTCACTCTAAGCTACAACCGCCAAAAACCTCCCCGCCACACCCCTCCAGCCTAAACTAGACATAGCCAACACAGCGCCCAATACCGTATCCAAGCCACAGCCATGGGCCTTACCTTTCTAATAACAAAAAAGCTTTATTCCCAATTTAGGTCTATAGTTAACCGGCTATAATCACTATGCCGATTAGCAGTAGTAAAGGGTTTAATCCGAGCTATCAGCCCCCCTAGGCTATGCTCAGTACCAAGGGTTCGCTTGATGTCTATCACCGTTGCCTTAAACCACAAGACCCATTATCAATACGACCGCTTGGTTGCGATGTCGCCCCATGTGTTTCGCTTGCGGCCTGCGGCCCATAGCCGTACCCATATACAGGCCTATAGTTTTAAGGTTATTCCTGAAAACCATTTTATTAGCTGGCAGCAAGACCCTTTTGGTAACTATTTGGCGCGGGTGACGTTTCCAGAAAAAACCGCTGAGTTTTCCTTTGAGGTAGACATCATCGCCCAGCTGTTGGCGATTAACCCCTTTGATTTTTTTGTGGAAGAGTATGCCGAGGTTTACCCCTTTGCCTACGAAGCGCAGCTTAAAAAAGAACTAGCCCCGTATTTTGAATGTGAAGACGATAGTCCAGAGTTGCTATCCTGGCTTAAGCCTTTTAGGGAGCATAAAGGCAATACCGTTTCGTTTTTAGTAAGCCTAAATTCGGCGCTGCAACAACACATAGGCTACACCATACGCCTTGAGGTTGGGGTGCAAAGCTGCGCAGAAACTCTCACTAAAAAAACTGGCTCTTGCCGCGACTCGGCGTGGGTACTGGTGCAGGCTTTGCGTCAGTTAGGTTTGGCCGCGCGCTTTGTTTCCGGTTACTTGGTGCAATTGGCATCAGATGTTGAATCGCTGGACGGCCCCAGTGGCCCGGCTGAGGACTTTACTGACCTACATGCTTGGGTTGAAGCCTATGTGCCCGGCGCAGGCTGGATAGGGCTGGACCCAACGTCCGGAATTTTTGCCGGCGAAGGCCATATTCCGCTGGCCTGTACCGCTCACTATCAAAGTGCCGCACCGGTTACTGGCGGCACCGATGAATGCGAGGTGGAGTTTAGTTTTAGTAATAGCGTCACCCGCATCCATGAAGACCCACGGGTAACCAAACCCTATAGCGAACAACAGTGGCAGGCCATTGATCAGCTGGGTATTTATGTAGATAGCTTGTTAGAAAAAAACGATACCCGCCTGACTATGGGTGGCGAACCTACTTTTGTATCCATAGACGATATGGAGGCGGATGAGTGGAATACCGCCGCCGATGGCCCGCACAAACGTGAGTTGGCAGAAGATTTATTGCTGCGCCTACAGGCGCAATTTTCCCCCGGCGGTTTTCGCCATTATGGCCAAGGTAAATGGTACCCGGGCGAGCCTTTGCCACGCTGGCAACTGGCCTGTTATTGGCGGCGTGATCAACAGCCTATTTGGCATGATGCCGCGTTAATGGCAGATAGGCGTAAAGACTATGGCGCTACGATTGAGCACGCCCAACAGTTCACCATCGAGTTATGTCGCATCATTGGTTTGGCTAATAGTTACATAAAACCCGCCTATGAAGATGGGTTATATTTTTTATGGTTGGAGGGCAATCAACCGGCCAGCCTAGATCCCACTAAGGCGGATTTAAAAGACTCCCATGAGCGCCAAAAACTAGCGCAAGTACTTGGCAATGATCTAGGTAAGGCGGTGGGTTATGTGTTGCCTATAGCTTGGAATCTACGCGCGCAAGCTTGGCACAGCAGCCATTGGCAGTTGCGCCGTGAACATGTGTTTTTAATACCGGGTAATTCCGCCATGGGCTTACGGCTGCCGTTAGAGCGGGTTTATGGCCACAGCCCCGAGCCTGCCGATACCTTGCAGCCGCGGGATTTGTTTGAGGCGGTAGCGCCTTTACCAAAAACCTTTAGCCAGCAAGCGGTAGCGCCGGTCACTGCCAAGTCGACAAAAGCTTGTAAGCAAGAGCATGCAGCCGCTGCTAAAACCTCGGCCAGCATCGCCAGTGCAGAGAAGGTATTAACCGCGCTGGCAGTAGAGCCCCGAGAGGGCAAGCTGTATATCTTTATGCCGCCACTGGCCTACCTAGAACATTACTTAGCGTTGTTGGCGGCCATAGAGCAATGCGCCAAAACCATCAACATGCCGGTGATTATTGAAGGCTATGCGCCACCTAATGATAACCGGTTTAACAAATATGCGGTGACGCCCGACCCCGGCGTGATAGAAGTCAATATACACCCCGCGGCAAACTGGCAGGATTTAAAACACAACACCCATACTTTATATGCCGAAGCGCGTTTGGCGCGCTTGGGCACCGAAAAGTTTATGCTCGATGGCCGCCACTCCGGCACCGGCGGTGGCAATCACGTAACCATAGGTGGTGCTACCCCTGCCGACAGCCCCATGTTGCGTCGCCCCGATGTGCTGCGCAGTTTAATTACCTATTGGCAGCATCACCCAGGTTTGTCTTATTTGTTTTCTGGTTTGTTTATAGGGCCCACCAGCCAAGCGCCTAGGGTGGATGAAGGCCGCCATGAATATTTGTATGAGCTGGAAACCGCCTTTAGCCAAATACCTAACGGCGAAACACCACAGCCTTGGTTAGTGGATAGATTGTTGCGCCACCTGTTGGTGGATATTACCGGTAATACTCACCGCTCTGAGTTTTGTATCGATAAATTGTACTCGCCCGATAGTGCTACCGGCCGCATGGGTTTGGTAGAATTTCGCGCCTTTGAAATGCCACCACATCCGCGTATGAGTTTGGTGCAAATGTTATTGCTGCGCACTTTGATCGCGCGGTTTTGGCACCAGCCTTATCACCACCCCTTAGTGCGTTGGGGCACTGAGCTGCATGATAGATTTTTACTGCCCCATTATGTGTGGGCCGATATTAAAGATATCGCCGAAGATTTAAAGCTCGCCGGTTTTGATTTTAAAGCCGAGTGGTTGTTTCCCTTTTTAGAGTTTCGTTTTCCGGTGTATGGCCGCCGCCAAATTAACGATATAGAAATAGAGTTGCGCACCGCTATCGAGCCTTGGCATGTATTGGGTGAGGAGGTTAGCAGCAGTGGCACCTCGCGGTTTGTCGATTCTTCTATAGAGCGCATACAAGTAAAAGTCACTGGCCTAACCGACACGCGCTATGCGCTGTCGTGCAATGGTTATCGCCTGCCTTTAATGAATACCGGTGTGCAGGGTGAATATGTGGCCGGTGTGCGCTTTCGCGCCTGGCAGCCACCTTCGGCGCTGCATCCTACAATTCCTGTGCATTCGCCGCTGATAATTGACTTAATTGATACCTGGTCGGGCAGGGCGGTGGGCGGCTGCACTTACCATGTTAGCCATCCAGGGGGCCGCCATTTTGCCACCTTCCCCGTCAATAGCTTAGAGGCCGAGGGCCGAAGGCTGTCCCGCTTTTGGGATATCGGCCACACCCCGGGCAATTTTGGCGCGCAGTTTTCCGGCCAGGTTAGCGCTGGCTATTTTGTGGCAGAAGGATCGATGCTTGGGCCTATGGCACTGCCGCAAGTCATTGTTGAGCCGGAATATCCGCACACCTTAGATTTGCGGCGGGCAAAAAAATAATGTGCTTATTTTTCGTTGAAGCCTAATACTAAAAAAACTATAAAGAGTTTAAATTTGTACATAGCGTAAGTCGATTTACGCTAATGACTATAGAAGGATTGACGATTGACTGATGCAACCGAAATGCCAACCGCCGAGCTTATAGGCCTACAGCTAGCTAATAATTATGGCGCGCTGCAAGGGCAGGCCTATGATGAAATGTGGTCTAAAGAGGGCAAGCATACGCAGGCGCATTGGCAGCCTTTAATTAGCTCTTTGCAGGCGGTCGGTGGCAAGGAGTTACAACGCCGCCATATGGAGGCGCAGCGTTTGTTGCGCGAGAATGGCGTTAACTACAATGTTTATCATGATGCCGATAATTATTCACAATCTTGGCAGCTGGACCCCGTTCCCTTATTAGTACCACAAAAAGAATGGGATCAGCGCGAGCTTGCGTTAGCGCAGCGGGCCACCTTATTTAATCTTATCCTGCAGGATATTTATGGTGAGCGCCGCCTAATTAAAGAGGGATTAATCCCTGCAAAATTATTGTATGGCAATAAACATTTTTTGCGCCCCTGTAATAACTTACCAAAAGAAGCCAACACCTTAACTTTTTATTCCTGTGATATTTCTCGCGGCCCTGACGGGCAGCTGTGGGTAATGGCCGATCGCACGCAAACGCCTTCCGGTGCGGGCTATGCCTTAGAAAACCGTATAGTGATGACGCGTTTGTTTCCCGATACCTTTAGGGAGATTCAAGTACATAGGTTGTCGTTATTTTTTCGCATGGTACGTGAAAGTTTAAGCAAGCTCGCGCCGCTACGTGAAGATCCCCGCATTGTAGTTTTAACACCCGGCCCAAACAGTGAAACCTATTTTGAACATGCCTATTTGGCCTCATACCTAGGCTACCATTTAGTGCAGGGTAATGACCTAACCGTAAAAGATGGCAAGGTCTGGCTTAAATCCTTAGAGGGTTTAAAACAAGTCGATATTATTTTTCGGCGTTTAGATGATAGTTGTTGTGACCCGCTAGAGCTGCATGAAGATTCCAAGCTAGGTATACCTGGCTTGTTACAGGCTGTACGTGAGAAACAAGTCATTATTGCTAACCCCTTAGGCTCAGGCGTGTTGGAAAGCCCTGGGCTATTACCTTTTTTACCGGCAATTGCCAAAAGCTTGTTGGGGGAAGAATTAAAGATTTCATCAGTGGCAACGTGGTGGTGTGGCCAAGATAAAGAATTACAGTATGTGTTAGAGCATTTGCCACAGCTGGTCGTTAAATCTATTAGCGATCGCCACTCGGGTATCTTTTGTCACGAACTCAATAAAGCACAGTTGGATGAGTTACGTTTACGTATAAAGCGCAATCCGTATCTCTATGTAGGCCAAGAGTATTTACATTGTTCAACTGCGCCAACATTAATTGGTAACTCACTTGAACCTAGGCTTAGCGTAATGCGTAGTTTTTTGGTGGCGACTGAAAACGGTTATAGCGCTATGCCTGGCGGTTTAACCCGCACGGCACGCCATGCTGATAGTTCTTATGTGTCGGCTGAGCAAGGTGGCATCAGTAAGGATACCTGGATTTTAAGCGACGCTCCCGATAAGCAACTAAGAGTGTGGCCGCAGGTGGCGCACACGGGGCAATTCGACAACCCGGAAGAGGAGGTGCTAGCAAGCCGCGCAGCAGAAAACTTATATTGGGTGGGGCGCTATATAGAGCGCAGTGAGAGCACGGCTAGGCTGTTGCGCACAGTGATTGCCAACCTCAACGACAGTGATGACTATGGTGATGATAGCGATAAGGCCTGCCTGCACATACTGTTACAAGCATTGACTGTCATGACCGGCACTTTACCGGGGTTTATAGGTGAGAAAAAGGCAGAGCTATTACAGCAACCTTTTGTAGAGCTTAAGTCTTTGATACTCGATGGCAAGCGTATGGGCGGGCTGGCGCAAGTGTTAAATAGCTTTGTGCGTTCGGCATTTAGTGTACGTGATTTATGGTCTAACGATACCTGGCGAACCATAGATGATCTAGACGAAGAATTTAATCAATTACAAGCTACTCCCACCAATTTGTACACACTGCACAATCGTTTAGATAAGGCCATATCGTATATTATGGCCTTTATCGGTTTAGCCAGTGAAAGCATGCCACACGATAATAGCTGGCATTTATTGGATATAGGGCGGCGTATAGAGCGGGTATTAATACAAATTAAATTGCTGCGTTTTTGCCTAAGTGATGTCAGAGAAAAAGTGGTTGAACATCTATTAATCGAGGCCATGTTAACCACGCAGGAAAGTTTAATTACCCATAGGCGGCGTTTTAGAAAATCCCAGAGTATAGAAACTGCATTAGAGTTGTTGTTACTGGAGCCGACTAACCCGCGCTCCTTGGCTTACCAGGTTTATCGTATCGATCAATTTGTGAGTCGTTTGCCTCGCACCAGTAAGGCGCAGCATTTAGATGAAGAGCAGCGCCTGTGTTTACTCGCCACCACGCGTATTAGGGTTACACGGGCTTATGATTTAACGGCGGTTGAAAATAATAAGCGTGCTGAATTAACCTTATTTTTGGATGATATTGAGCAGACTATTACCGCGCTTTCTAAATCCCTGCATCACACCTACTTTAGCCATACCGAAAGTGCACAACAGTTAACGACTATACGTTTGGAGATCGCACCATGAAGTACCGTGTGAGCCACACCAGCAAATATATTTATAGTGAATCTGTCAGCCGTTGTCATAATGAAGTACGCATGACCCCGCTTAATAATCGCAGCCAAACGGTAGAGAAAACAAAAACTAAAGTATTTCCTGCGCCGCAAAAAGTTTTTGAAAGGTTAGATTACTTTGGCAATAAGGTGGCAAGCTTTGATATACATCGAGAGCATAAAATACTCACCGTTACAGTGGTGAGTGAGGTGCTTACGTTACCGCCACCGCAGCCTAGTGTAGAGTGCGAGAAAATGCCTTGGCATGAGGCGCGGGATATTATCCAAACGTCGACTAATAGTATCGATATAGAAGCCCAAGAATATTTATTGGCTTCGCCACTAGTCCCTTTGGATGACGAAATAAAAGCCTATGCCCAGTTATCATTTACCGAAGGCCGGCCTGTTTTTGAGGCCTTACAAGATTTAACCACCCGTATTTATACCGACTTTAGCTATGAACCTGGCTTTACCACTATTAGTACACCACTCAGCGAAGTGATGGAGCACCGCAAAGGGGTGTGCCAGGATTTTGCTCATTTACAAATCGCCTGCGTACGCAGCATGAACCTGCCTGCAGCCTATGTGAGCGGTTATTTAGAAACCGACCCACCTCCCGGCAAAGTGAAATTAGTCGGCTCGGACGCCTCCCATGCCTGGCTCAGTGTTTATATCCCAGGTTTTGGCTGGCAAGATTTCGACCCTACTAATAATCAACAGCCCAATGAGCGCTATGTGACCGTGGCGGTGGGGCGTGATTATGCTGATGTTACTCCCTTGAAGGGGGTTATTTATGGCGGTGGCGCGCATAAGTTAGAAGTGAAAGTGGATGTTGCGCCCATGTTGGCACCCAGCCAGGAAAGTGCATGATATGACTATTGAATGGAAAAATTATCGAGTCGAAAAGTACTATGATGAATTGATGCTGTCAGGTAATAAAGCCCGCCCCCATGGCAAGAAACTGGCAAAATACCTAGCCTCTTTATCCAATAGTGAGCTTGAAACTTATCGTATAGCGACAGAGTTATCGATTAAGGAAATAGGGGTGAGTTTCACCGTTTATAATCAGGAAGGCGGTTCTATAGATCGCAGCTGGCCCTTAGATATATTCCCCCGCATTATGACTAAAACCGAATGGGAGAAAATCGAAGCGGGATTAAAACAGCGGGTACAGGCCTTAAACCTATTTATCGCCGACTTGTATGGTGAACAGCGCATTTTAAAAGATGGCATTATTCCTAGAGCGGTGTTTAAAAATTCAAAAAATTTTCGCGAGCAGTGTGTAGGTGTTAAGCCGCCCTTAAATATTTGGGCGCATGTTTGCGGATCAGATTTAGTGCGCGATAAAGATGGCACTATGTATGTGCTGGAAGATAATCTTAGAGTGCCCTCTGGGGTGTCTTATATGTTGGAAAACCGGCTGGTCATGAAACGGGTATTCCCTGAAATGTTTGAGGATTACAGCATACTGCCGGTAGATGATTACCCCTCAAAACTGTTTGATATGTTGGCGTCTATTTCACCTAGGCCTGCCGATTACCCGGAAGTGGTGGTGCTAACCCCCGGTATTTATAACTCCGCCTATTTTGAGCACGCCTATCTTGCCCAGCAAATGGGCTGTGAATTAGTGGAAGGTAGAGATTTGGTAGTTTGCGATGACGACTGTGTGTATATGCGCACCATGAGAGGACTAAAACGGGTAGATGTGATTTACCGCCGTATCGATGATTTGTTTTTAGACCCGGAAGTATTCAATAAAGAGTCGACTTTAGGTGTGCCAGGGTTAATGCGAGCATGGCGTAAAAATAATGTTGCACTGGCTAATGCGCCGGGTGCTGGGGTGGCCGATGATAAGGTGGTATATGCTTTTGTGCCAAAAATTATTAAATATTATTTAGACGAAGAAATTAGCTTGCCCAATGTAAAAACCTATATCTGTATGTATGAAGACGATAGGAAGTATGTGTTGGAAAACTTAGATAAGTTGGTGGTAAAGCCCGCCAACGAGTCCGGCGGCTATGGCATGCTGGTAGGCCCTGCCTCTACCAAAAAGCAGCAAAAGGAGTTTGCGGCGTTAATTAAAGCTAACCCCGGTAATTATATAGCCCAGCCCACCTTGAACTTGTCAACAGTGCCCACCTTGGTTGGCGATAAAGTGGAGCCGCGCCATGTGGATATGCGGCCTTTTATTTTAAGCAGCGATAGAATAGAGGTCACTACCGGTGGCTTAACTAGAGTGGCCTTGGTGAAAAACTCCTTGGTGGTTAATTCCTCTCAGGGCGGTGGCAGCAAGGATACCTGGATAGTGGATGAAGAGGCCTAGGGTATGTTATCTCGCGTTGTTGAAATGATTTATTGGACAGCTAGATACTTAGAGCGCACCGAAAATCTAGCTCGGCTGATTAATGTTAACTCTAATTTATTACTGGACTTACCTAAAAGCATAGCCCCAGGATGGGAACCATTGATCAATATTACCGGCACACGCGAGCGCTATCTTGAGCTGCATGATGATTTTAGTGAGCGCACGGTGTTAACGTATTTAGTTAACCAAGAGAATAGCCCTTCGTCCTTGGCAAAGGCCTTGGCCGGGGCGCGAGAAAGCGCCCGCACCATACGCGATGTCATCCCCAGGGAAAGCTGGGAGCAGATTAATGCCCTGTATTTATACGCTAAAGACAATGCCAGTAGGGTTTTTATAAAATCGCAACGCTTCGAGTACTTAAATAACATTATTTTACGCTGCCAAACCCTTAATGGTTTGTTGGCTGGCACTATGAATCAAGATGAGGGTTATTCATTTCTGTTAATAGGCCGCAATTTAGAACGTTGTGATATGACCTCGCGTATTATCGATGTGCGCTCCGCCGATTTGCTGGCTGATGAAAATCAAACCCTGCAGCCTTTTGACCTGATTCAATGGATGAGTGTTTTGAAATCCCTGTCTGCCTATCAAATGTACCGGCGTAGTATGCAGGTAAAAATTAATCGTTCGGATGTGTTGAAGTTTTTATTCCAATCTGAGGTGTTTCCGCGTGCGCCTTATCATTGTATTTCTAGAGTTGAATTTTGCACCCTAGACTTACCTAATAATGAAGCGCCTTTACGGCTTATAGGTCGGGTAAAGCGCGACTTGATTGAAACTAAGGTGGGCAAACTGGAGCAAGAAGCCTTGCATGAATATATCGATGAGTTACAGCTCAGCCTGATACATATTAGCGATGCTTTTGCCGATCAGTATTTTTTGTCTGGAAAAATGCAGTCTCAAGAGCAGAGCAGTGCTTGATGTAGGGCCAGATTTTAAAAGTTCCAGGCTCTAACAAACAATAATACTGATTTTAATGATGAAGTTTTAACTATGAAGGAGCATGACTCATGTGGTTGCGTACTAGTTGCGAATTAAACTTTGTGATACACCAGCCTACGCCCTTTGTGTTTATGCTAAGGCCGCGCAGTGGTGTTCAACAATGGGTGGCGCGTGAGGAATACGCTATCACCCCGCATTATCAGGCTTCGGAATTTACCGATATTTACGGTAACCTCTGCCAACGCTTGATTGCTGATCCCGGTAATTTAACTGTACGTACCAGTGCCGACATCATGACTAGCGCTCAGCTGGATGTAGCGCCAGGTGCACCGTTCACCTTGATACAGTATTTACCTGAGCAGGTATTAATTTATTTATTACCCAGCCGTTATTGCGAGTCTGATCGTTTCCATGAAATGACTATGCCGGTAGTGGATGGGCAGCTAGCGGGCTATGATCAAGTGGCGGCCATAGTCGACTGGGTGAGGCGAAATATCAGCTATAGCCCTAGCCAAGATAATTGGCCCATCACTGCGGTAGAGGTCAATCAAAACGGCCAAGGGGTGTGTAGAGATTTGGCACATATTGCTATCGCCATGTGCCGAAGTATTAGCATACCTGCGCGTCTGGTGGTGGGCTATCTACACCAGTTACAGCCCATGGATTTACATGCCTGGTTTGAAGCCTATGTGGGCGGCCGCTGGTATAGTTTTGACCCCACCCAAGCCCAACTTAAGGGAGGATATATTGCGGTAGGTTTTGGCCGCGATGCTGCCGATGTGGCTATTTATAATCAGTTTGGGCCGGAAACTTTTGCTCATAGCCAAAAAATCACAGTGGAATTATTGAATAATAATGATCTTTAATTTACTGGGGTTCAGTTTATTTTGCGGTGCAGGGTTAAACTGCTTATCACTATGTTCTACTTACCCTGTCATGCCGGACTCGATCCGGTATCCACCTAATCCGGCCTACCCGCCAATCATTTCTAACTTAGCGCGATAAACCTAATCCCTAAATAATTTATTAATCCTTGTGGCCGCAGCAAGCCAGCTGCCCGCAAGACACGCCGTGAATACATCCGTGTAGGCTAGGCGCTGGCATCCATGCCAGCGACTGTCTTGCAAACAACTAGCTTACTGCCTGCAATATCGTGCGTTGAAAGGGGGCTTATCTATATATACTTCCATTGGTTATTTATTGAGAGGCTTATACAGTCGAACTATTTATGTGCATATTCACACTTTTAACTGTTGGTATAGACTTAAAAGTCTAAATCTAGCTGTGGTTTCAATTGGTCATTGCAACGCTATTCTTTAATTAAGGAGAGCGTCGCTATGAAACGAAGAAAACGAATATATTATACCGCCGAGCAGAGAGAGTTAATGTGGGATCGCTACCAACAAGGTGACTCACTAGCCGATATAGCTCGGCTATTTGATAGGTATCACTCATCAATTGAGCACATCATCGCTGAAACCGGTGGCATACGACCTCCAGTCCGAAAAAGGTCGAGCCGTTGTTTGTCGTTATCCGAGCGAGAGGAAATATCCAGAGGCATAGCGACTGATGAATCAATTAGAGAGATAGCGAGTGGGCTTTGTCGCGCTCCGTCTACAATTAGTCGTGAAATTAATCGTAACGGAGGATACGACCTCTATCGGGCTAGCCGAGCAGATAAAGTCGCATGGGAGAGAGCCAAGCGGCCAAAGCGATGTAAGCTGCTATGTAATCAATCGCTTAGTATGATCGTCGCTCGAAAACTTAAAGCTGGATGGTCTCCTCAACAAATATCAGGTTGGTTGAAGAGAGAATATTCGGCAGGTGAGAACTTTTACGTGTCACACGAAACTATTTATAAAACGCTTTATATACAAGCGCGAGGAGCCTTAAAAAAAGAGCTTATTCAGTGCCTGCGATCACAACGTGTTAAGCGTAGATCAAAGTATTCTAGTCTTAAAGGCGTAGGGCGGGGAAAGATCGTAGATGCCATTACCATTAGTGAGAGACCCGCATCCGTTGAAGATAGAGCGGTACCTGGTCACTGGGAGGGCGATTTAATTGCAGGTACCCACAACAGCTATATAGCGACGCTAGTTGAGCGGCATTCGCGATACGTCATGCTCGTGAAAGTAGCAGACAGAAAGACAGCCACTGTAGTTACAGCGTTAATCAAACAATCAAAAAAGTTACCCAACGAACTCTATAAATCTCTGACATGGGATCGCGGTAGTGAGCTGTCCGCTCACAAGAGATTTACGCTAGCGACAGATATTAAGGTCTACTTTTGTGACCCTCAGTCACCGTGGCAGCGAGGCTCTAATGAAAATACTAACCGGTTATTGCGGCAGTATCTTCCAAAAGGAACAAACCTGTCTGATCACTCCCAAGCAAAGTTAAATGGGATAGCTCGACGACTCAACGAAAGGCCGAGAAAAACATTGGAATACGAAACACCTGCTGCTAGATTTAATACTTGTGTTGCAGCGACCGCTTGAGATCACCG